>JANOWU010000162.1:0-15500 GCA_031418035.1 Acidimicrobiia bacterium | reverse complement strand
TGACTGCGTGACTACGAGCGTGTGGTTGAGTGCGGACGGAACCCCGTTCGATGTGGGTACACCGACGTCAGAGGTTCCGGCACGCAATCGTCGTGCGGTCATGGTGCGCGATCAGTCGTGTCGGTTCCCGGGGTGTGACCGTCCTGCACGGTGGACTGATGTTCATCACATCAAAGAACGCGCCAACAAAGGCACGCATGAGCTCGCGAACCTCTGCGCGCTTTGCAAATTCCATCACCGCTACGTACACAAGCACAGGCTCAAGATCTTGTGGGACCGCGATCACGTGAGCCTGATCTTCGAGTGGCCCAACGGACGCACGGCGAACAGCCCACCGCCACCACAAGTCTTGTTCGCCCGGTAAGTCGATGAGTCGGCCCGGTATCGCTTCGTTCTACGAAGCGCTATCGGATCGCGGGCTGAAACACCGAGACAGGCAATCGTGAACCCTGGCTCCGCATCACGCGCCGAGATAGGCAGCGAGGTGTTTGCCGGTCAGGGTCGAACGATCGGCGACAAGTTTGGCCGGCGTCCCCTCGAAGACAACGCGTCCGCCGTCGTGACCCGCGCCCGGACCCAGATCGATGATCCAATCAGCGTGGGTCATGACTGCCTGGTGGTGCTCGATCACGATCACCGATTTCCCCGAATCGACGAGCCGGTCGAGTAGTCCGAGGAGCTGTTCGACGTCGGCGAGGTGGAGGCCGGTGGTTGGCTCGTCGAGAATGTAGATGCCACCCTTCTCGCCCATACGGGTCGCAAGTTTGAGGCGCTGACGCTCTCCGCCGGAGAGCGTGGTGAGCGGTTGGCCGAGGCTGAGGTAGCCGAGCCCAACGTCGGCGAGCCGCTCGACGATCGTATGTGCCGCGGGCAACGACCCCTCGCCGGCGGCGAAGAACGTGACTGCTTCGCTCACCGACATGGCGAGCACCTCGCTGATGTTGCGACCACCGAAGTGATAGCCGAGCACCGACGAGTCGAATCGCCTTCCTTCGCAGTCCTCGCAGGTCGTGGCAACGCCAGCCATCATTCCAAGATCGCTGTAGATGACCCCTGCTCCATTGCACGTCGGACATGCGCCCTCGGAGTTGGCGCTGAAGAGTGCCGGCTTCACGCCGTTGGCTTTCGCAAACGCTTTTCGAATCGGCTCGAGGAGGTCGGTGTACGTCGCAGGGTTGCTGCGCCGCGATCCCTTGATCGCACCCTGGTCGATGATCACGACCCCTTCGCGGCCGGATACCGACCCGTGCACGAGCGAGGTCTTTCCCGATCCGGCGACGCCGGTCACGACCGTCAGAACGCCGAGCGGAATGTCGACGTTGACCTTCTTCAGGTTGTGGGTCGTGGCACCACGTATCTGGAGCCGATCCGACGCCTTTCGCACGGTCTTCTTCAGCGTGACACGGTCATCGAAATGCTTTCCGGTGACCGTGCCGCTGGAGCGAAGGTCCTGAACCGATCCCTCGAAGGTGATCGTGCCTCCGGCGCTCCCCGCTCCGGGCCCGAGGTCGACGACATGGTCGGCGATGGTGATCGTTTCCGGCTTGTGCTCCACGACGAGCACCGTGTTGCCCTTGTCACGCAACTGCAGAAGCAGCTGATTCATACGCTCGATGTCGTGCGGGTGTAGGCCGATCGTCGGCTCATCAAACACGTAGGTGATGTCGGTGAGCGCGGATCCAAGGTGGCGGATCATCTTGGTGCGTTGTGATTCGCCGCCCGAGAGGGTGCCCGATGGCCGGTCGAGGCTGAGGTATCCCAGCCCGATCTCTGCGAAAGCTTCAAGAGCGTGGAGGAGCTTGGCGAGCAGCGGAGCGACCGACGGCTCTTTGAGCGCGCGAACCCACTCCGCCAAGTCGCTGATCTGCATGGCGCATGCGTCGGCAATGCTGACTTTGCCGATCTTCGCCGTCCGCGCAGCCTCACTGAGACGAGTGCCCGCGCATTCGGGGCATACGGCAAAGGTAATGACTCGTTCGACGAATGCCCGGATGTGGGGCTGCATCGCCTCGACGTCTTTCGACAGCATGGATTTTTGAATCTGCGGAACGACACCCTGATAGGTGAGGTTGATGCCGTCGACCTTGATCTTCGTTGGTTCCTTGTACAGCAGGTCGTGCAGTTCTTTCTTCGTGAACTTACGAATTGGTTTGTCTGGATCGAAGTAGCCACAGCTCCGAAAGATACGGCCGTACCAGCCCTCCATGCTGTACCCAGGAATGATAAGCGCGCCTTCGTTCAGTGACTTCGTGTCGTCGTAGAGCTGCGTGAGATCGAAATCGTTGACCGTTCCCATGCCCTCACATCGCGGGCACATGCCGCCGACGCGATTGAACGTGCGCTTCTCGACCTTCTTCTCGCCTCCCTTTTCGAAGGTAACGGCTCCTGATCCACTGACACTTGCGGTGTTGAACGAGAAGGCGTTCGGCCCGCCTATGTGTGGTTTTGCGAGCCGGCTGAACAGAATCCGGAGCATGGCATTCGCGTCGGTCGCCGTGCCGACAGTAGAGCGGGAGTTGGCCCCCATACGTTCCTGGTCGACGATGATGGCCGTGGTGAGTCCGTCGAGGACATCGACGTCGGGCCGGGCCAGTGATGGCATGAAACCCTGCACGAAGGTGCTGTACGTCTCGTTGATCATTCGCTGTGATTCCGCGGCGATCGTGCCGAACACCAGCGAGCTCTTGCCCGACCCGGAAACCCCGGTGAATACCGTGAGGCGTCGTTTCGGAATGACGACACTGATGTCCTTGAGATTGTTCACGCGGGCACCCTGCACACGGATCAGGTCATGGGAGTCGGCGGGATGCGGTGACACTGTGGGTAGTTCCTTTCAAAGATTGGCAACGACGTTCTGCACGTGATCGCTCATGATGCCGACTTTACGCAACGCCAAAGGTCGTCAGATGCGCCTTTCCTCGAATCACGTGATCGCCGTAAGGTAGCCCGATGAGCATGATGCCGAACGCAACCGTTCAACTCGAGTGTGAGGACGGTGTGGCCACGATCACGCTGGATAGGCCCGACACGCTCAACTCCTTGACCAATGCGGTGATGGATGACCTCTCGTTCGCCGTCACCTCGGCACAGGAGGATCCGCATGTTGGCGTGATCGTTCTCACGGGTCGAGGACGGGGGTTCTGCTCGGGAGCCGATCTCCGAGGAGCAGCCCAACCCGTAGAGGGCGATACCTCCGACGGACGCGCCGTCACGGACGGGATGGACAATCACTTCAACCCGGCGCTGCGAGCCATCAAGAATGCGGTGGTCCCGACGGTGGCCCGAGTAAACGGCGTCGCCGCGGGAGGTGGGCTGGGGCTGGCCTTGGCGTGCGACATCACCATTGCGGCCCGCTCGGCCTTCTTTGTCGCCACCTTCGGACCGAGACTCGGCATCGTTCCCGATCTCGGAACGACGTGGACGCTCCCGGCCCGCGTCGGATTGGCGCGCGCAATGGGCATGGCAATGCTGGGAGATCGGATCACCGCGCAACAGGCTGCCGACTGGGGGTTGATTTACGCAGCGGTCGACGATGATCAACTCGACGCCGAGGTGTCCAGGGTGACCGACATACTTCGGCGCACGTCGGGTGACGCGATGAGTCGAATTCGTAGCTCGATCGAGAGCGCCTCGACTCGTTCGTTCAGCGAGCAACTCGATGTCGAAAGAGGACACCAGGCGGTGCTTATCCCGATGAACATGCACGAAGGTGCCGCGGCGTTCCTCGAAAAGCGCGAACCCAACTTCCGACACTGAGTCGTCGCCAGATTATGTACCTTGAACACGCGGCGATCCTTGTCACGGACTACGACGACGCCATCGGGTTCTTCGTCAACGGTCTCGGTTTCGAACTCACGCAAGATGTTCCCGCAACGACGAACGACGGTCGACCGAAGCGGTGGGTTGTCGTCAAACCACCCGGGGCTCGCTCGGGATTGCTGTTGGCGCGCGCCGACGGTGACACGCAGACGCCGGCGGTTGGACACCAATTCGCTGGCCGCGTGGGGATGTTCCTACGAGTTGACGACTTCGAGGCAATGATGGCGCGAATGCTCGCCTACGGAATCGTCTTCGTGACCGCGCCCCGAGACGAGCCGTTCGGCCGTTACGCGGTGTTTCTCGACGTCGCCGGGAACCGTTGGGATCTTCTCGGCCCGGCTCCCGAGTGACACACGGGATAGCTCACCGGAGCACCGCGAGGAGGCACGCGCCGTTGCACGGCAGCGGTGCTCAGCAGCGAGGCGAACCTTGCGAAGTACTCCCAACGGGATTCGAACCCGTGTCGCTGCCGTGAAAGGGCAGTGTCCTAGGCCTCTAGACGATGGGAGCTCAGGAACGCTCCACGATAGTCGTCAGCGAAGCACCCAGTCGACGCCATTTGCGGTATCTCGAACTTCGATACCAGCGGCGACGAGTCCGTCGCGGATCGCGTCGCTGTCTGACCAGCGTTTTTCCGCTCGTGCGTTGGCCCGGAGCTGCAGAATCAATTCGACGAGTGCTGCGCGTGCGTCGCGAGGATCGGCCAACCCGGTCGCCGCGAACTCACCCAGGCGCACGATCAGCGTCTGACGAAGTGTGGTCCCGGTCTTCATGGCCTCGAAACGAGCGGGGGTGCTGGTTTGGTCCCGGCCCCATTCCGACAGCGAGGCGTCGAGACGCAAAACCGCAGCCGTTGCCGCTGCGGAGTCGCGGCCCGATATCGCCGCTTCGAAGTCGGCGGCGGCTGAGCGGACCTCTACGGCGAGGGGATCGTCGGCGATGGGTGCTTCTGCCCGTGGCGCGGGGTCGTTGGGCGCGGCGCTTGGCTCGGTACCGAGCGGTGTCGATACCTCTGCGTCGTCGGCGATGAGCGAGGCCAGGGTCATGTGGGTGCCGCTGGGGAACGTGCGAACCAAGCCGTTCTTGCGCACGGTGACTTTGCCGTTGCCCGTAACCCTGGCGTCTCGGGAGACGAGATCGATGACGAGACCGGTGTGTTCGTCGATCCCGAGGATCGTCTCATCGGGTCCGAGCATCGCCTCCAACAAAAGAAGTCGCGTTTCCCCGAGGTAACAGAAACGGGTGTCGTGGTTCGTTCCTTCGGTGTTGTCGAAGTGCGGAATGACGGTCACGCCGGGAAGGCCGACCGACGCCAAAAGATCGATGCCGTCGCGCCACGTGGGATCTTCACCGCACTTATAGATTTCATACACGGGAACGCAACGGGCTCCGGCAGTGCAGGCGGCTGCGCTCGCGAGGATCACAACGCCGCCGGTTTCCAGTTTCGATGCGAGAAGAGCCGGCACCGAGGTCGATGTCCACTGACGGACGGCGAAGGTCGGTGACCCCGGTCCGGCGAAGACCCAATCGGCAGCGTCTAGTGACGATACGGCAGACGCGAAGGCCAACGGATCGCTCTTCTCCTGTTCGGCTCGACGCAGAGACGCCACCGAAACGGTGAGGTTGACCGATTCCTGGAAGTACTCAATAGCCTTTGTACTTACGATACTGACGTTTTCCTGGAATCCGGCGGGTGTATCGAGGAGAACGGCGTGCTTGGGTTTGATCGCAGCGACAAGCTCGCGATGGGTCTTCGTCATGGTGGGGCTGGTTTCGCCCGAACCCATCAGCACGAGGTAGCGGGGTGAGCTCACGAGTGTTCGTTTCGGTCAAGAGGTTTCGGTAGACAATACGTGTGCATATTATGTTGGGCTCGGGTCGGTCGACGGTGGTGGCGGATCCTGCGGAGGGTCGAAGCGGTCGAGTCCGCCGATTCCGGTGAGGGACTCGAGATCGCCGATGTTCTCCACGTCGCGGAGTCGATCGACGAGCAACTCGATGTCATCGTCGTCGTGGTCGTCATCTTCATCGTCATCATCGTCATCATCGTCGTCATCACCTCCATAATCCTCCTGGTCGTCCCCGTAGTCGTAGTCGTCGTCGTAGTCATCGTCTTCGTCGTCGTCTTCGTCGTCGTCTTCGTCGGCTTGGTCGAGTTGCTCGAACTCGTCGATCTCGGTGGTATCGGTGGGGAACACGAAACCTGGCTCGCGGTTGCCCTGTTCATAGAGCGCCCAGACGAGACAACCGACGACCTCCGTGAGGAACCGGTACAGGAAGTAGCGCTCTGCCCGTGGGTCGTCGGGCTCGAGGTCATCGCGCCAGTCTTCGGTCACACCAATTTGTGTGCCGAGGACCAGGCGTAGATCGTTGAAGGCGCGCATCCAGAGCTCGGCCGTTTCCGGTGACAGTGATTTGTCGCCAATCGTGCGCAAGACCTCGCGGATCGCCCCCTCACGGCTCGCCGTGAGGTCAGTGCCGGCCAAGCTCTGATACTCCGTTTCAAGATCCGGGTCGGCGTACACGGTGGGCGTCAGCCGTTCCAGCGCCGGGTCGTCGGAGGAGAGATGTTCGAAGAATCCGATGCTCAAGGCCCGGAGATACTCGCGTTCTTGGGATCGCAGACGCACCGTGATTCGGCCGCTGGATTGTCGTGAAAAGGGTCGTAGAAACCGAGCCATCCGTACTGCCTAGTCGTCCTGTTGCATCGTGGCCCAGAGACCGAACTCATGGAGGCGGAACACGTACATCTCCGCTTGTTCGCGGTTGCCGTTGGAGACAACGGCCCGTCCTTTGGTGTGCACGTCCCACATCAACTTTTCGGCCTTTTCACGGGAGTATCCGAACACTTTTTGCAAGACCATCGTTACGTAGGGCATCAAATTGATCGGATCGTTCCACACGAGCACGATCCACGGACGATCATTGGAAACCACCTCTTCGGTGTCCACCACATTGATGGGGGCCTCAACCGGGGCGTCAACAGGCATCCTTCCATTCTGGTCCCCCCGACGGAGCGTCGACACCCGTTGCCGCCGAAGGGGGTCGTGCGCCACGGTTTCTGACAACGGAGGGTGACCGGTAGGATGGTCGTCGTTATGCCGCGTCTACGCACGGCTCCTATGGAGCGGACCCCCCTTCTCGACGCTCTCCCACGAAATCGGCCCACTTCCGTGGGTCGTACGGTGCTCGCCTACATTGCCCTGACGAAGCCTCGCATCATCGAGTTGCTCCTGGTCACGACGATCCCGACGATGTTCGTCGCCAAGAACGGTGTCCCGGGTCTGTGGTTGATGGGGGCAACGCTGATCGGCGGAACGCTCGCCGCGGGCGGGGCCAATGCGATCAACATGTATGTCGACCGCGACATCGACGCGTTGATGGACCGAACGAAGAATCGGCCGTTGGTGACCGGGGCAATGTCGCCTCGCGCCGCTCTCACCTTCGCCGTATCGATCGAGGTGTTGGCGTTCGTTTGGTTGACCTGGCAGGTCAACCTGCTCAGTGCCGTGCTCGCGGTGAGCGCCTGCCTCTTCTATGTCTTCGTGTACACGCTGTGGCTGAAACGGACCTCCGAACAGAACATCGTGATCGGCGGGGCGGCAGGCGCGGTACCCGTCCTCGTTGGCTGGTCGGCGGTCACCAACAGCCTTTCCTGGGCGCCGATCCTGCTGTTCTTCGTCATCTTCGTGTGGACCCCACCACACTTCTGGGCGCTGGCCGTGAAATACGCCGACGACTATCGAAGGGCGGGCGTGCCGATGATGCCCGCCGTGGCGTCGTTCGAACGGACGTCGAACCAGATCGTCGTCTACACCGTGATCATGTGGATCGCCACCCTGGTCTTCATTCCGGTGGGCAACATGGGCCCGCTCTATGCCGTGACCTCGGTCGTCTTGGGAGCCATCTTTCTCGGGTATGCGCTCCAGCTGCGAAAGGTTGGCCGGTCGGGCCTTCCCACCATCAAGCCGGCAATGCGTCTCTTTGGATGGTCCATCACCTATCTGACGCTGCTTTTCAGTGTTATGGCCCTCGATCAGTTCGTGTGACCTATGTCGCACGCTGGCGCTTTCGAGAAATCCTGGTCCACGTCAGTCCAGATGAACGCTGTGAAGGGTGAAAGCCCCTACGCTTCTCAACTCGTGTTCGGGTGTTTCGCGCCTGTAGCATGCTCTTGCTCGTTTTCCACCGGGAACGTGCAGACCGGCACTGTTCGTTCTTTCGCGCATCACCGCCTGTACCGACCCACCCACCTGGAGCGCCAATGACGCTGACAGCTTCACCCTCTTCCACCTCCGCCGTTGACCGCGCTGCGTTCGGCGACCTCGAGGTTTCCGAATCATGGTTCGCCTCGGTCGACCACCGGGTGGTGGGCCGTCTCCTGACGAGCGCAGCTCTGCTGGTCGGTGCCGTCGGCGTCGCCCTTTGGGCTCTTGTGGCCAGCAAGTTCGACGCTCAGGTTCGCGGCGCCCTGGGCACCTCGTCGTTTCTCGGGGAGGGAACCGACGGCGGGTTCGCATGGCTTCGAATCGAGAGAGCAGTCCAAACCGGACTGTCGCCCTTCGTGGTGCTCCCCCTCTTCATCGGTATTGCGTCAGTTGCGGTCCCCCGCCAAATCGGTGCCCGCCGGCTGGCCTTCCCTCGCCTGCAGGCCTTCGTCCTGTGGGGGTACCTCGCCGCCACGGCGCTGTATGTCGCCAGCTATGGCGTTGGCGACGGACCACCGCAGATCAACCTGTTCGGGAAAGATTTCATTGTTGAGGTGGCGAACGGCAATCGGGCGACCGGGCTTCAGCTGGGTTCGTTGCTTCTCGTCACGATTCTCACCCTTCTTGGGGCGGCGAACATCATCGCCACGATCGCCACGCAGCGCCCGATCGGCCAGCGTCTCAGCAAGATCGGCTCCTTCTCCTTTGCGTCGCTGATCACCAGCGGCGTGCTCATGGTCTCAGGTTCGGTGTTTCTCGCCGGACTCGGACTGCTCACCATGGACCGGTCCTTCGATGGAACGGTAACTCTTGGTGAATTCAACGGGATCTGGTCACATGCCCTTTGGTTCCCGGGTCGCCCGGAGGCGCTCCTGATGCTCCTCCCCGGACTTGGTGCGCTTGTCGACATCGCCGCAGCGAAGGTCAATGCCAAGCCCGTCGGTGGCGTGCTGGCCAACGCACTCTTGGGTGCCTACGGCATGCTCACCTTCACGGCTTGGGCGTCGGGATCGTGGATCCAGAGTCACCTCCTTCAACCTACGCCCACCCTGCAGACGGCTCTTGTCGTCATTCCGCTCGGCCTCCTTCTACTGGTGGTTCTGGCTACGATCGGGCCGAACGCCAAGAACCTCAAGCCCGACGCATCACTGCTCCCGGCTGTTGGCATGGTTTTGCTCGTGGCGTTGGCGGTCCTCAGCGTGGTGGTCGTGGTGATCCGAGACGTCGCCGCCGACGGCGGCATAGAACTCTGGCAGTTCAGTCAAATGTCGCTCCTCACGGTCGGGGCGCCGGTCCTCGGACTTCTCGCCGCGGCCATCGAATTCATCCCCCGCTCCCTCGGTCGTAAGGCCGCCGGAGCTCCGGCCTCGTTGGCCTCGCTGGCCACCCTCGGGGGCTTCGCCATCGGTGCCCTTGGCATTGCCGGCATGGCGTTTCAGAACAATCTCGACAAAGCGGCGAGTGCGCTCAGCGTCATTGCGCTTCTCGGTGGTCTGCTGGCGGCAGCGGGTCTTGCCCTGAGCGCCGTCACGATCCTCGGCGCAAATCGAGGACCACTTGCTCCATCCGACTCCCTGGAGGCCACGAACTGATGTCTGCCGTTTCTCCTGTCTCCGTCGGTGCCCCCAGCCGAGCCGGTCACACGGCTGTTGTGGGTGCATCGATCATGGCGACTGCTGGTGGCGTGGCGATGGCTGCCCTCGGATCGTTCTACGTTGCTCTTCGTAAGGGCGCAACGGCTGACTACCTGTCGTCGACCGGCATGAAGTTCAACAACTACTCGGCCGTCGTCATCGTATTCACCCTCTTGCTCGCCTCGGGCGCTGCTGGGTGGGGCGTCATCGCAGCGCGGCTCGGCAACCGTCGATGGGGCGCCACCGGATTCGGCCTCGCCGTCCTCTTCGACCTCGCCGCCCTGAACCTTCTCTGGGACATCGGTCAGCGGCTGAACGTCGGTGTGAAGGACCTTCCGGCAACGACGATGGTCTACACGCTGCTGGTGGCTGCGGGGATCGCCCTGTCCATCGGCGCCGCTTCGAGCCTCTGCGGACTCGTTTCGACGCTCGGCGGTCACGCCAACCCATCCACTCGCTACCACGCCCTCGCCGCCTCGATCGGTCAGCACTTCGCAACCGTCGCCTGGCTGGTTCCGTTCGTCGCCATCTTCCTCAAGAAGTAACGGAGTTCACGTGCTTACCCTCGGATCTAAAACCTTCTTCAGTGGCGCGATCGTCGCCTTGGTCTGTGCGATCGGTGTGGCCTTCGGAACCTCCGATCAGGCGACCATCCTTCTACTCGTGACGGCTTCCTTGGCGCTCGGTCTCCTCGGTGGAGCGGTGCTCTTCGGCGCCGGAGCGGCTGATCGGTTCTCCTACACCGGTGGCGAGGATCTCCGGCCAGCTCGCGATCCGCAAGCCACGATCACGCCGTTCATTTGTGCGCTTTCGGCCGGGGGCGCGGTCCTCGGCATCGCGCTTGGCGCACCGTATCTGCTCATGGGCGGCGCCAGTGTCGCGGCCTGTCTGGCTGCCTGGTTCAGCGAGTCCTGGAAAGACCATCCCGACTACCACGGTGTCCTCACGAAGCGAGTTTCGAACTACGTCGGTCTCCCGTTCGGTATGCCCGTTGCGCTCCTCGCCGTTATCGGTCTCGTCGCCATTTCCGTTTCGCGGATCTTCCTCGCCGTGACCCACACGCAAGCCTGGGTAGTGGCGATCGTGGTTGCCCTCCTCGTCTTTGTCGGCGCGATTGTCCTGGCCGCGGGGCCCAAGATGTCGAAGCGAACCACCATGGCAGTGGCGGCAGTCGGTACGGCCATGATCCTCGGAATGGGTATCTACGGCCTCGCTAGCGGGACGCACAAGTCCGGTGAACACGGGTCCGAGGAAAGCGGTCACAGCACTGGAGAGAGCGGTGCCGAAGAAGGCGGTCACAGCGCTGACGAGAGCGGTGCCGAAGAGGGCGGCCAAAGTGCCGAAGACAGTGCCGTCGCAAGTGCCGAAGAATCGGCCCCGTGACCAGTCCCGTTCTCGCACCCGCCTTGTCGCGGCGGGCGGCGGGCTCCTGGCGGCCCTCATCACCTTCGCCGTCCTCAGTCGTTCGGCCCGCAACGAGTTCAGCCCATACCCACTCGCCCCGTTCGCACTTGCATCCCTGCGCGACGAATCGTCCGTCCTCGATACCCGAAACTACGCCGGGAAAGGGCTTGTGGTGAACTTCTTCTTCTCCACATGCCCGCCGTGCCGTGTCGAACTCCCGGTGCTGCAATCCGCATCGGAGTCGCTGCCCGCCGACGTCGTGATGTTGGGTGTCGACCACGGCGAACCGCGATCGAGCGCTGCGCCGTTCGTTGCGCAAGCGGGCCTCACCTACGATGTCATGCTCGATGAGAAAGGCTTCGTTGCCCCAAACGTCGGCGTCGTCACCTTTCCCACGACACTCTTCGTCAACTCCTCAGGAATCGTTGTAAAACGCCACCTGGGGGCTATCTCCGCGGAAGAACTCCAACGGGGAATTGATCTGGTATCTCATGCATCTTGATGACAATTCACTTCTTTCGGACTTTGCACACCAGCCCGTGATGCGAAAGGCTCTACCTGTGTCTCCACTGCGCCGTTCCCGGCTCTCGCTCGCGTTTTTGACTACGACTCTGCTGTTTGCGTTGAGCTCGTGTACGGCGTCGAAGGACCCCCAAGATTCGTTCGCGCCAGAAGGCCCGTACGCCCGGAGCATCAAGCGCTTGGCCGAGCCGGTGTTCATCATCGCGGTCGGTGTTGGCATCTTCGTCTACCTGCTCGTGTTCTTCTGTGCCGCGAAGTTTCGACGCCGCGACGAGGATCACGTACCAAAGCAGGTGCATGGCAACACTGCGGCGGAGTTGACCTGGACCGCAATCCCGGCGCTGACGCTTGCGGTGGTCGGTGTGTTCTCGGTTGGGGCCGTGTTCGAACACGCGGAGGATCCCAAAGGTGCGATGAACATCACCGTCATCGGGCATCAATGGTGGTGGGAGTACCACTACCCCCAGATCGGCGAAACAACGCTCCAACCACGTCTCGTCACCAAGGCAGATCCGCTCGACATCGACGCCGCAAAGGAAGAAGGGCGCGAGCCGAAGATGCGAGCCGGGCAACTCGTGCAAGCAGGACCGGTCATCGTCACCGCCAACGAACTCCATGTCCCGGCCGGCAAGAAAGTTCGGCTCCAGATCACGAGCCACGACGTGATGCACAACTACTGGGTGCCAAAGTTGGCCGGCAAGATCTACGCAATTCCGGGAAAGATCAACAAGCTGACGCTCGACTCGGACCCCGACGATGCCGGCAAGATCATCTACGGCCAGTGTGCCGAGTTCTGCGGAACGTCGCACGCCAACATGCGCTTCAAAGTGGTCATCGATTCGCCGGCGGACTACGAAAAGTGGCTGGCCAACCAGGCCGCGCCTGCACTCAAGCCGACCGGTGATCCCGAGACGGATCTTGTCGCGAAGGGCGAAGCAACGTTCACCGCTTCGGGATGCAATGCGTGTCACTACCTTGAGTCCGACAAGATCAACGATCAGGGCATCGTCGGCAAGATCGGTCCGAACCTCGCCCACGTTGGCGCCCGACGGCATTTTGCGGGCGCAATCGCCGAGCTCAACGAAACGAATCTCACGGCATGGCTGCGAGATCCCCAGAAGTTCAAGCCGGGGTCGCGCATGGTCATCGGCAAGCTCAACGAAGAACAGATCGAAGCGCTCGTCGCCTACATCCAGTCTTTGAAGTAATACGTAGACATAGTTCTTAGCCTTCATTCCAGTCGCAGAAGTAACCGAGTAGAAACGAAATACGGGAGCCCACATGGCCATCGTTCTCGAACCCCCATCGTCGTCGCCGGCGCTACCCAGTGGCACGTCTGTCGACGTCGTCCGCCCGTCCGATACGGGGGCGTTGCGTCGACCGGTTGAATCGGAGAAGGGATTTCTTTCCTGGGTCACCACGGTCGACCACAAGCGCCTCGGCATCTTGTACGGGATTGCATCACTGATCTTCTTCGTCATCGGCGGGATCGAGGCGTTGCTCATTCGTCTGCAGTTGGCCGCACCAAACGGAACGGTGATCACCGCCGACGTGTACAACCAAATGTTCACCATGCACGGCACCACCATGGTGTTCCTCGTGGTCATGCCGTTGAGCGCCGCATTCTTCAACTACTTCCTGCCGTTGCAGCTCGGCGCCCGCGACGTTGCGTTCCCCCGAATGAATGCGTTCTCCTGGTGGTGCTACTTCTTCGGGGGCATCTTCATCTATTCGTCGTTCTTCCTCGGTGGTGCCCCGAACGGTGGCTGGTTCGGCTACGCGCCCAACACGTCGATCACGTTCTCGCCCGGCCACAACATCGATTTCTGGATCGTCGGGCTGCAGATCCTGGGCATCGGCTCCACCGTCTCGGCCGTCAACTTCATCGTGACGATCATCAACATGCGAGCCCCCGGTATGTCCTTCTTCCGGATGCCGGTGTTCACCTGGATGACGTTCGTGTCGAGCTTCCTGATGCTCTTCGCCATGCCGATCATCACCGTTGCCCTGTTCCTCCTCATGTTCGACCGAACCTTCGGCGCCAACTTCTTCAACGCAGGCGCAGGCGGAGACCCGGTGCTGTGGCAGCACCTCTTCTGGCTCTTTGGTCACCCCGAGGTGTACATCTTGATCTTGCCCGCCATGGGCATTGTTTCCGAGGTTCTGCCGACCTTCGCCCGCAAGCCGCTGTTCGGCTATCCGGTCGTCGTCTTCTCCGGTATCGCCATCGGCTTCATGGGATGGGGTGTTTGGGCCCACCATATGTTTGCGGTCGGCCTCGGCCCTGTCGCAGTCGCCGCTTTCGGTGTCAGCACCATGTTCATCGCCGTTCCCACAGGCGTGAAGATCTTCAACTGGACCGCCACGCTGTGGGGCGGCGCGATCAAGTTCACGACGGCGATGTTGTTCTCCGTCGGCTTCATCACCACGTTCGTGGTTGGCGGGCTCTCCGGTGTGACCCACTCGCTCGTGGCGTCGGACACGCAACAGACCGACTCGTATTACATCGTGGCCCACTTCCATTACGTGCTCTTTGGCGGAGCGCTCATGGGACTGTTCTCGGGCTTCTACTACTGGTGGCCGAAGATCTTCGGAAAGCTCCTCAACGAGACAATCGGCAAGGCGCACTTCTGGCTGATGCTGATCGGCATGCACATGACCTTCGGGCCGATGCACATCGTTGGTCTGCGCGGTCAGCCGCGTCGTATGTACCAATACGACGAGAACATGGGCTTCGATTTCTGGAACATGTTCGAAACGGTTGGGTCGTTCGTGATCGCGTTCTCGCTGCTCGTGTTCTTCTACAACATCGTGAAGACCGCCCGCAGCAAGGAAATGGCACCTCGCGACCCGTGGGACGCGCGCACCGTGGAGTGGATGACCGACAGTCCTCCGAAGCCGCACAACTTCGACCACATTCCGACCGTTCACGATGTCGACGAGTTCTGGCATCGTAAGTACGAAGAGGATCCCGAGACCCACATGATGCGTCGTGTCGCCACCGCTGAACAGGTGCTCGAAGCTCCGTATGTCGATCCCAAGACGATCCACATGCCATCGCCGTCGTACTGGCCGTTGTTGGCCGGACTCGGTCTTCCCGTTTCGGGCTACGGACTCATCTTCCAGGCCTGGCCACTCCTCGGCGTCGGTCTGTTCATCGTGTTCGGCTCACTCATCGGATGGTCGATCGAGCCCAGCGCCGCAGAACATGACGACGACCACGGCCACGATGTCCATGGACCGGACAATCACGACCCGGCGCCCGACGCTGGCCTCGTGTCCATTGGAACGGGAGCGTCACACTGATGTCAGCGATAGCGCACGACCTCGCTCCGGCAAGCCACGGCGACGACGGCGACCACGGCGACCACGGCGATCACGGTGCCCACACCACAGCGACCGGTGTCTCGAACGAGAAAGTCGGCATGTGGACCTTTCTCGGTTCGGAGTGCCTACTCTTCGGTGCCTTGATTGCGACGTTCCTCGTCTACAACGGGCGCAGCATCAACGGTCCCTACCTCCACGACACCATTGAGAACGGCAAGAAAGTGGAGGGCGTCATCGATATCCCCTTCACCTCCGCGTCGTCGTTCATCCTCCTCATGAGCTCACTCACGATGGTGCTGGCGCATTCGGCCATCAAGCGCAACGACATTCGTCGCTTCCGCCTCTGGATCGGTGCGACCGCCCTGCTCGGCGCCATGTTCATCGGCGGCCAGATCTATGAGTTCACGACCTTCCTGAGCGAAGGGCTCGGGATGTCCACGAACCTGTTCGGATCAAGCTTCTACGTCCTCACCGGATTCCACGGTGTTCACGTCACGTTGGGCATCGTGATGCTCGCGGCGCTGCTCAATCTTTCACGCAAGGGAAAGATCAACCAGTCGAAACACGAAGCGGTCGAGATTGTCGG
>JANOWU010000161.1:0-37021 GCA_031418035.1 Acidimicrobiia bacterium | reverse complement strand
CAGGGCGGCGGTCAGTTCCTACTCAGCTTGTACGGCCCCGCGAAGTAGCGCGCGTCGAGGTGGTGGCCGTTTCCGGTGTGAAGGTCAGCCCGGCGAGTTGATCATGGAGTCGGCTGCCATCTCGAAGTAGGCATCGAAACGCTCGCGAAGTGGCGCTTCCGGTGCGAGTTCATCCAGGGCTTGCGTCATGGCCGCCAGCCAATGGTCTCGTTCGCGTGGTCCAATGGCGTAGGGGTTGTGGCGCATGCGAAGGCGGGGGTGACCGCGTGCGTCGGAGTACGTGGTGGGACCGCCCCAGTACTGCGCGAGAAACAGGGTGAGCCTTTGCGCTGCCGGGGCGAGGTCTACTTGGTCGGGATACAGCGAAAGGAGGATCGGGTCGGCGCCGACCCGTCGGTAGAAGGACGCGACGAGTTCTTCGAAGAACGTCATGCCGCCAACTGCTTCAAAGACCGTTGTCTCCACAGGTACAAAGGTAGCGGCCCGGCCATCTACCGGTTCGACGAATGCACTCACCGACCCTGACAGAGGCCCACTAGCCTGTCTGTCCTATGTCGCCGAAGTTTCCTGATCTTTACGAACGAATCGTCAGCCTCTCCAAGCGCCGAGGCTTCGTGTTTCCGTCTGCGGAGATCTACGGCGGTTTTCGGTCGACGTATGACTACGGTCCCCTCGGGGCACTGATGCTGCGCAACGTCAAGAACGAATGGATTCGTTCGATGGTGCAGGAGCGAGACGATGTGCTCCTCATCGACGTGGCCATCATGGCCCCACCGCAGGTGTTCGAAGCCAGCGGGCACCTTGCGAACTTCACCGACCCACTCGTCGACTGTACGTTCTGCAAGACGCGCCATCGCGAGGATCAGCTCGAAGACCCAACGACGTGCCCGAACTGTGGAAAGAAGGGGACCTTTACCGAGGCTCGTTCGTTCAACCTCATGTTCAAGACGCACGCAGGCCCGGTAGAGGGGGCCGGTGCCGAGGTGTACCTCCGGCCCGAAACGGCGCAGGGCATGTTCGTCAACTTCAACAACGTCCTGCAAACCAGTCGCAAGAAGCCGCCGTTCGGTATCGCACAGGTCGGCAAGAGCTTTCGCAACGAGATCACCCCCGGTAACTTCGTGTTCCGAACACGCGAATTCGAACAGATGGAACTCGAATTCTTCGTGCCTCCTGCCGAATCGCAGACCTGGTACGAGTACTGGATCGCAGAGCGCTACAACTGGTATGTGCGCTTAGGAATTCCCACGGATGCGTTGAAGATTCGTCCCCACGACGCTGATGAGCTCTCCCACTACTCGTCGGGAACCTCCGATGTGGAGTTCATGTTCCCGTGGGGATGGGGCGAGCTGGAAGGCGTGGCGAACCGCGGCGACTTCGACCTTCGCCAACACAGCGAGCACTCCGGCGTGAAGCTCGAATACTTCGACGAAGCGTCGGGCCGCTATACGCCTCACTGCATCGAGCCCGCCGCGGGAGCGACTCGCGCCATGATGGCGTTCTTGCTGAGTGCCTACGACGAGGAGGAGGTCAACGGCGAAACCCGAACCGTTCTTCGTCTCCATCCACGCCTGGCACCCTACAAAGTGGCGGTTCTACCGCTCTCCAAGAAGCCTGAACTGCAAGGCCCGGCGAAGGATGTGTTGAAGCTCCTCCAGCCGCATCTGATGTGTGACTACGACGAGACGCAGAACATCGGGAAGCGTTATCGACGCCAAGACGAGGTCGGGACACCGTTTTGTGTGACCGTGGACTTCGAGACGATCAACGATCACGCAGTGACCGTGCGTGAGCGCGATTCGATGGTCCAGGAGCGGATCGCCATTGATTCGCTGTTGAACTATCTGCGCGATCGGCTCGCGTAGCCGGGTTCGTGCGGCGAGGCCGACCGGCGATTCGGTGCGATTTCCTGAACAAACGCCAGAAGTAGTGGGTTTCACCGAGTAACCTTTCCGCCCGTTATGGCCAAGACTCCAGTCAAGAAACCTGCTGCAAAATCTGCTGCCGCAGTCGCGTTCACCTACTCCTTCGACCACAAGCACAAGGTCCAGCCGATGAAGCTGAAGGACCTGTTGGGTGGCAAGGGCGCAAACCTCGCCGAAATGACGACGGTATTGAAGCTTCCGGTTCCTCCGGGCTTCACCATTTCCACCGACGCGTGTCGGGCGTACATGAAGAGCGGCTGGCCAAAAGCTCTCGACGCAGAGGTTGCGGCGCAGGTTGCGAAGGTCGAATCCCAGATGGGCCGCAAGCTTGGCGACGCCAAGAATCCGCTCCTGGTCTCGGTTCGATCGGGCGCCAAGTTCTCGATGCCGGGCATGATGGACACGGTCCTCAACCTCGGCCTGAACGACAAGACCGTCGTCGGTCTCGCGAAGGTCATGAACGACGAACGATTCGCGTACGACTCGTATCGTCGGTTTCTCTCGATGTATGCGCGCATAGTTCTGGAGGTCGAGGGTTCCAAGTTCGAGCACGCCTTCGAAAAAGCAAAGGCGAAGGCCAAGGTGTCCAGCGACGCGGCGATTCCGGCGGCAACGCTGAAGGCGCTCTGCGACGAGTACAAGGCGATCGTGCAGAAGGCGACGAAGGCCGAGTTCCCGCAGGACCCGAGGGTTCAGCTCAAAGGCGCGATCGAGGCCGTGTTCAAGTCGTGGAATGGTGCCCGCGCGATTACCTATCGAGTTCGCGAACGAATTGCCCATGACCTCGGCACTGCGGTGAACGTTCAGTCGATGGTGTTCGGAAACATCGATGACAACTGCGGCACCGGTGTTGGATTCACCCGCAACGCCTCGACAGGCGAAAACAAGCCCTACGGTGACTACCTCACCAACGCACAGGGCGAAGATGTTGTCGCAGGCATTCGCAACACCGAGTCCCTCGACGACCTCCAGCGCACCTTCCCGAAGTGTTACGGCGAGTTGATGTCGATCTTCGATCGTCTCGAGGCTCACTACCAAGACATGTGCGACACCGAGTTCACGATCGAACAGGGCAAGCTGTGGATGCTCCAGACTCGTGTCGGAAAACGCACCGGGGCGGCAACGCTGCGCATGGCTGTCGAAATGGCAACGAAACCGTCGGGCCCGACGAAGTGGAAGATCTCGAAGAACGAAGCGCTACTGCGTGTCAACGCCGACGCACTTGACCAGGTTCTGCACCCGCAGTTCTCCGGAACCGCGAAGGTTCTCACCAAGGGTCTTGGTGCATCGCCGGGGGCCGCCGTCGGCAAGGTCTACTTCACCGCTGACGACGCGGTCGACGCCGTCGATCGTGGCGAAAAGATCGTGCTCGTGCGGAACGAAACGTCGCCGGAAGATGTGCACGGCATGTCCGTGGCCGAAGGCATTCTGACGGCTCGTGGCGGCCTGGTCTCCCACGCTGCAGTTGTTGCCCGCGGCTGGGGCACGCCCGCCGTGGTTGGTGCAGAAGCCGTGAAGATCACCGGCGACAAGTACTTCGAAGTCGATGGCGTCCGCGTCAACGAAGGCGACATGATCTCCCTCGACGGTGCAACCGGCGAAGTGATGCTCGGCGAACTCACGATGGTGTCGGGCGAACCGCCCAAGGAGTTCCACACGATTCTCGGATGGGCCGACGAAGTCCGCAAGGGTTCGAAGACCGTTCGCGGCCTGAAGGTGCGAGCCAACGCCGACAACGGCCCCGACGCGAAGAACGCAATCGGCTTCGGCGCCGAAGGCATCGGTCTTTGCCGTACCGAGCACATGTTCCTCGCCGAGGATCGACTTCCGATCGTGCGTGAAATGATCCTTGCGGAAACGCCCAAGGAAGAGGCGGCAGCACTCGAGAAGCTCCGCAAGGCGCAGAAGGCTGACTTCGAAGACATCCTTCGCGAGATGGACGGACTTCCTGTCACGGTGCGTCTGCTCGACCCGCCGCTCCACGAGTTCCTGCCGCCGACCGAAGAACTCAAGATCAAGAAGGCCGTAAGCGGACTTACGAAGGTCGAAGAGAAGCTCCTGGAGGCTGCTGAGGCCTGGCACGAGTTCAACCCCATGATCGGAACCCGAGGCGTGCGTCTCGGCGTCGTGAAGCCGGGTCTCTACGCCATGCAGGTGCGCGCACTCATGGAGGCCGCGGCCGCTCGTGTGAAGAAGGGCGGGAACCCGGTCATCGAAGTGATGATTCCGCTTACCGTCACACGCGAAGAACTTGCTGTTGCGCGCGGTTGGTGCGAGGTGGCGATCACCGAAGCAAAGTCGAAGATGGACCCGAAGGCTGCGAAGCGACTCGACGTCACCATCGGCACCATGGTGGAAACGCCACGGGCTGCGGTGCGATCCGACGAGATTGCCGAAGAGGCAGACTTCTTCTCCTACGGCACGAACGATCTCACCCAGATGACATTCGGCTTCAGCCGTGACGACGTCGAAGGCCGCATGATGACCGCGTACCTCGAACAGGGTCTGCTCAAGCGCAATCCCTTCGAGACCATCGACCAGAGCGGCGTCGGCGCGCTGGTGGTCGACTCCGTTGCCCGTGGACGTTCGACGAAGCCGGGACTCAAACTCGGTGTGTGCGGAGAGCATGGCGGCGACCCGGAGTCGATCGAGTTCTTCTACAAGGCCGGGCTCGACTACGTGTCGTGCTCCCCGTTCCGGATTCCGATCGCTCGACTCGCGGCGGCCCAGGCCGTCATCGGTGCGAGCGCAAAGTCGAACGCGTAACGAACTCCCGAAACGAAAACTCGATGCCGGCCCCGGGTACGCCCGGGGCCGGTGTCTTTTCTGAAGCGTTGTGAACAAAGGGGAGACGAACGTGGCCACCGAGCTCAAGCACCTGCTGTACCTTCCGCCCTTTGGGCCGCTGTGTGACCCGCGTTTGCTCGCCGACCTCGCCGCAGAAGCGGAGGAGGCGGGTTGGGCCGGGGTCTTCTTGTGGGATCACGTGTTACGACGACGCGAAGAAGTGGTCGACATTGCCGATCCCTGGATCTGTCTTGCGGCCATGGCCATGACGACGTCGCGCATTCGAATCGGTCCATTGGTGACGCCTATTTCGCGCCGACGGCCGATCAAGCTCGCACGCGAGATCACCTCCCTGGACCAACTCAGCCGCGGGCGGCTCACCATGGGCTTCGGTTTGGGAGTCGACACCGGAGGCGAGCTCTCGAAGTTTCACGAAATCGTGGATCAAAAGACGCGAGCCGACCGTCTCGACGAAGGATTGGTCGTTCTCGAAGGATTGCTGTCGGGCCACTGCGATTTCAGCGGATCCCATTTTCACGTTGACGACGTCACCTTTGGTCCGCTTCCCGTGCAGCGTCCTCGGCCGCCGTTTTGGTTCGCCATCCGAGGCACCGCAATGCGTCCGGCCCGGCGTGCTGCGGCCTACGACGGGATCATCCCCATCGAGATGGAACTCGACCGCATCCGTGAGCTTCTCGACATGATCGTCGTCCAGCGTGGTTCGCTCGATGGTTTCGACGTCGTGGTTTCCGATACCGAAGGAATCGGTCCCCGCGCCACCCACGAGCAAATGCTGGCGGCCGGTGCAACATGCATCACACGGCGCGTACCCGTGGGCGCAACGGCGCTAGATGTACGCGCGCTTATCAAGACGCTCTAGAACCCGTTGGCGAAATCAGGTCACGACAACCGTAGGTGCTTTCGGAAGATCCTGGCGGATCACGTCGACTCCCTGCTCGTCGGTGGCACCCACGGCGATCAACTCTGAACGGTCGATAGCGGTATGACCGGGGCAGCGGAGCCATTCTTCGCCCTTTGTGGCCTTCGGAAACCGGAACGACCCGAGGCCGACGCGGGAACCATCCTTCTTGATGAACCACCATTTGTAGATCTTGCCGACTTCGAAGTCACTCACGTAG
Organism: Acidimicrobiia bacterium; assembly: GCA_031418035.1. Lineage (GTDB taxonomy): Bacteria > Actinomycetota > Acidimicrobiia > Acidimicrobiales > JANYDT01 > JANOYY01. The sequence continues at coordinate 31,170 of JANOWU010000161.1, read as the reverse complement.
AGCCAGGCGTATGTGCCGGCGTCTTGTTGTTCGATGTAGACCCACCCTTTGGGCTTGGTCTTTGGATCTGCCGCGATTGCCGCCGGTATCCCGGGCAACGCAACCTTGGCGAAGGCGATCCGCTCACCGGGGCGCTTCGGTTTGTCATCGGCGGCGAGGCGCTGAATGCCGAGCACCGAACCTGCGCCCAGCGAAAACGCGACCGCGCTTGCCGCAAGGAGCTGTTTGGTCCGGCGCGACCGGAGGTCGCGTTCGGGGCGAGCGGTTCCAACGCCGACATGATCGCCGATCTGCCCGTGGGTGCTGAGGTCGCTGGTTGCCGCGCTGAATATGCGATCTCGAACATCGGCGCTCGGTTCGAGGCGCTCGGCGATGATCGATGAAGCAAGCTCCGTGGAATCGAGCAAGTCGGCGACCGGTCGCAAGACCCGCAACTCTGCGCTACAGAACTCGCACATGTCGATATGGGCGCGTAGCGTTCGGGCTTGTAACTCTGTCAGCCCTCCGAGGAGATAGGCCCCGAGATCGATCGTATGTTCACACATTGGTTCTGGACCTACTTGCGAGGCCACGTCGTCGTGGTCACTCATGCCAACCCATCTCCTCAAGAACCGCCCGAACGGACTTCAGACCGTAGAACACGCGGGTGCGCAACGTCGCTTCGGGTATGCCGAGTACGGCAGCGATTTCAGAATAGGGCCGGTCCCGAACGTAGGTGAGTACAAGTGCATCGCGTTGCTCCGGGGTTATCCGCCGGAGTGCCTCCTCGAGCATCCACGACGACATCATGGAGTCGAATCCCGGCTCGAGATAGCCGCCCTGTTCCGAGCCCGGTTCGTTGTGCTGATCAGCACGACCCTGCAGGGGGAACCGACGGCCCCGAGACCGCAGCGAGTCGAGACATACGTTGCGGGCAATGGCGTACATCCATGTTCGCAGTGAACCCGTTGCGGGGTCCCAGCGATCCGCCGATCGCCAGGCCCGAAGGAATGTCTCCTGCGTCGCCTCTTCCGCAAGTCCTCTGTCGCCGACCAGTCGGTGGCAGAAGCGGAAGATCTCGCTGCCGTGCACGTCGTAGAGCACCCGCAGATCGTCGATCGAGCGTGTCGATACGTCCTCGCGACGTGGGCGTGCGGGCGCGACGGAAACTGCGCCCGTGGTCGTCTCGATCGCTTCGGCGCGATCGGCGATAAGACGGAGACGACGTGGAATGTTCTGTCCCCTTACGAAAGTTACGGAACCCGGTTTGACATCGGGTGTCCGGCCGGGCTGACAACGAACCAGATGTTTCCGACCCACTGGCCCGTGACGTCGCCGGGAGCCCGGTCACGTACCCAGTAGTACAGGGGCCATCCGGCGTAGGTCACGTGTCGGGATCCGTCGAAGCGCATGGCGACGCCGAGCAGCGAGCGACGCAGGCCGCCTTCGAGCTTCACGTTGGCGAGGGTCTCTCCCGCCTTCAGCATCACCGGCGGCCACGCCGCAAGACAACCGCCCTCACAGACACTCACGTTCGGGGCGTCGGGGGTGTACATGTACAACGACATACCCTTGTCGTCGACGATGATCGGGCCGAGCTTGGAATCTTTGACGGTAAGAGTGATCGACGGTTTGACCTCGTCGGCAGCATGCGCGGGCGCAGCTATCCCTCCAACCGCAAGAATCGACACTGCCAACGAAACAAGGCGACGAAATGAACGTGACGTACTACGCATGTTTTCCTCCAGCACGGTGGGCGTTCGTTCGAATCGCCGATGGTTTGGCTGTTGGTACGTCAGCGTGTGCGTCGTTGTTCAGGAGAATTCCACTATTTCAGTTGTGCCGCCGGCGAGGGGTCAGACACTGCTCGATTCGAGAATGTGAATGCCGCATGCCGAAGCGAGTCCGATGACATGCGCCAAACCAATTCGTGCCCCTTCGATCTGGCGGGGGCCGGCCTCCTGGCGAAGGTGGTGACACACTTCCCAGACATTGGCGATGCCGGTTGCAGCGATTGGATGACCTTTCGATTGCAGACCGCCCGAGACGTTCACCGGTAGGCGACCTGTCCGAAATGGAGCGCCGGAGTTGAAGAAGTCAACGGCGTCGCCTTCGCCGCACAGGCCAAGGTTGTCGTAGTGCACCAACTCGGCGGTTGCGAAGCAATCGTGAAGCTCGACGAGATCGAGATCTTCCGGTCCGACACCAGCCTGTTCATAGGCCTGCTTCGCGGCGAGCTTGGTGAGCGTGTTCACGTCCGGAAGGACTTGGCAGGCCTCCTGGTAGGGGTCGCTCGTGAGGATCGATGCCCGCACCCGAACGGCGCGTTTTTGCTGACTAGCCGAAAGCGTCTTGAGAACCTCCCCGCTCACGATGACCGCCGCAGCGGCACCGTCGCAGTTCGCCGAGCACATCGATCGCGTATTCGGGTACGCAATCATGACGTCGTTCATGATGGAGTCGAGGCTCATGGCTTTCGAGTAGGCGGCGAGCGGGTTCAGCGTGGAGTGACCGTGGTTCTTCTCGCTGATGCGAGCAAAGAGTTCGAAATCCACGCCCTTGTACTTGTGGCCATACTCCATGCCGACCTGTGCGAACGTGCCCGGCATGGCCTCGGTCCCGATTCGCCCGTCCACGGGGGCCACCGCGCCGAATCGACCTTCCGGTGCCCATTCCTTCTTGTCGGACTTCGCGACCCCGCCTGCGCCCAACAGACCGGCACCAGCGAGCTTTTCCACGCCCACGGCAAGGCCCATTTTGGATTCACCGGCTTTGATGCTCATGATGACGGTCCGCAGCGCGGTTGCGCCGGTCGCACATGCATTCGACACGTTGTACGCAGGGATCCCTGTCTGGCCGATCTGCTTCTGTATCGATTGCGCAATAGCACCTCGACCCATGAGGTTTCCGGCAGCGAGGATGTCGATGTCTTTCATCGACACGCCGCCGTCGGCGATCGCGGCCATGGCCGCCTCGGCGGCAAGGTCGACGACGTCCTTGTCGGGATGCTTCCCGAACTTCGTCATGTTGATTCCGAGGATGTAGATGTCGTCAGCGGCCATGATCGATCTCCTGTGCTGGGTTGGTGAAAGGGGTATGGAACGAACGGTGTGGATTACGCCGGCTCATAGCCGTAGGCAACGGCCTCGATACCGGAGTCATCCGTGCCGAGGGAGTAGGTCGCGAGACGCAGGGCCATGCCGACCTTCACGGCATCGGGGCTCGGGTCGACGTTGATGATGTTTCCCCGCACGCTTGTGCCACCGCAGTCGACAATTCCTGCGACGAAGGGCACGGGAACGCCGGGTGCCGCGAACGTCACGATGGTGAAGCTGCGAAGCTCACCTTCGTTCGGGATCTCGACTTCGTGAAACGAGTTGGCGAAACACGATGCACAGGCGTTGCGTCGATCGAAGAACCGAGCTTTACACGCAGTACATTCGTTGGCCACCAGGTGTGGCGTTGGCTCGAGTCGAAGGTACGCAACGTGAGGGATCCGGGCCGGTGTCTGGGTTGCCATAGCTGAAACCTACCGAACAACGGGCCTGGAGAGCCAACCGACGCCTGAGGTCTCGTCGTTGGGCACTACGGCGCTGGCGCCGCGCAAATTGCCTGGACGCCAGCGGCAAAACGATCGACGTCGAGTTCGGTCGTGTCGAAGCTTGTCACCCAACGAACCTGATTGGTCGAAGCATTCCAGGTGTAGTGCGGGCACCACTGCGCCAGTGGATCGATTGCGTGGCCGGGGATTCGCGGAAACATCGAATTCACCACCGTCGGGCGATCGATCGTGACCCCCGGGCAATCTGCCACCGCGTGGTGCAGTCGGGTGGCCATTGCGTTTGCGTGGCGGGCACAGCTCAGCCAAAGCTCGTCTTGGAACATGGCAATGAACTGTGCGCTTATGAATCGCATTTTCGATGCCAGTTGCGTGGACTGTTTGCGCACCATCGTGCCAATTCGTGCGTGCTCCGGGCGTCGGAGCAATACGGCCTCGCCATAAGCCATACCGTTCTTCGTTCCTCCGAACGAAAGTGCATCGACGCCTAGGTCAAAGGTATGTGCACGTAGTGATACCCCGAGCGCGGCCGTGGCGTTGGCAATACGCGCACCGTCCATGTGGACCAGTAACCCGTGTCGGCGGGCGGTGTCGCAGATGTTGGCGACTTCGTCGACCGAATACAACGTGCCGAGTTCGGTTGATTGAGTGATCGACACGACCTGGGGCCACACGTGATGTTGATCGAACGCCCCGACCATCGCTTCGTCGATGTGCTCCGGGCGGAGCTTTCCGTCGTTCGTCGGGACCGCGGTGATCTTTGCGCCGAGAAACGCTTCGGGTGCGCCACCCTCGTCGACGTCGATGTGTGCTCCGCCTGCGGCGAGCACACCACCCCAACGCGGAAGCAGCGACGCCAATGCGGTGACGTTCGCACCGGTACCGTTCCACGTGAACAACACCGTCGTGTCACCGCCGAAATGTGCTTTGAACAAATCGACGGCCGTCTCCGTCAGCGTGTCGGCACCGTAGGCAACGGCGGATCCGCTGTTCGCCGACACCAGAGCCTCGAGCACCTTCGGGTGGATACCGGACTGGTTGTCGGAGCCGAGCCAACCGGCGGGCGCGGGCAAAGAACCGAGGATGTCGACCATGATCTCTGTCTAGCAGGGTGAGGAAAATCCTACTTTTCGACGGTTCCTAACGACAGACTGGCTGGTCAGGGACCCCCGTAAACGTCGAAGAGTGGGTTTTTCAAAAAACCTGCTAGTTCGTCCAACGATCGGACGTGTTCGCGATCGATCGGGCGAGTGTCACCAGATCCTGCAGCGTCGATCCCGATACGCCGCCGACGAGAACGTTGAGGTCGTGATCCTCCAACGACTTGCAGAAAGCCCGGACCTTCTTCCGATCGAAGTAGGTTGCCGACACGACCACCAGGTTCGCGTTTTCGTTCCTTGCCAGCTCCACGACGGCATCGACGGGAACGTTCGCTCCCAGGTGATGCACCCGCCAGTGGTCCTCTCGCAACGCGATCGCGGCCATGGTCGCGGGAATCGTATGCGTGTCTCCGGGAGCGCATATGACGAGGGCGGTACCTCGGGGGCGTCCGCGATGATGCGTGTACATCGTCGAGAGCAGGCGCTGGCAGATTTCCGTGGCCCGGTGCTCGACGGCGACGGTGGTCTGACCACGGTGCCACCGCACGCCGACTTCGGCGAGCGTCGGTCCGATCAACCGGTCACAAATTTGGGAACCGGTGATTCCGCCTTGGTAGAGGCGGTCCGTGAGGTGGCGGGCGGCGAGTTCATCGCCGGCGAGCAGTGCGTTGAGCAGTCGATCGCTCAGCGCTGCCCACGATCGAACCCGCACCGTCGAGGGGGGAGCGACCGGCGTCGAGCGCGTCACGGCGAAACGGGCGACGTCGTCGACGTCGACGTCGTAACTGCGTCCGGCCTTATGGGCCCGCAGTTCGCCGGTACGCACCCAGCGGTATGCCGTTTGATAGTGAACGCCAAGTTGGTCAGCCGCTTGTTGCAGGTTCATGGTCGAGGACCAGGCGCCTCGGAGTATCGAGGAAGCGCACATCGTTGCCTCGCACCGGGGATCGCACACATAGTGGGCAGTTTAAACAGATCGTCGGACGACGCGGCGGGAGTGCGAACGCCGGAACGCACGTGCACCGCCCGTTTCGGTGGCGAACATTCCGGGCCGGGCCGCACACCCAAACTCCACACCTCGGCACACGTCGCCACACGACGCCCCACGTCGGCATACGACGCCACACGTCGCCACACGTCGCCACCACGGCGACACACGTCGCCACCACGGCGACACACGGCGATGTCGCAGGGAGACGCCATACTGGAGCCGGGTGCGGCAGGTGTCGCGAGCTGTCTGGGGTCACCGTGGGGATTTTGGAGGAAGACATTTCACGAGTTCGGGCAGCGACCGATTTCGTCGCGCTCGCCTCAGAACACATTGCCCTGAAGAAGACGGGTCGCCAATTTCAGGGGCTTTGTCCGTTCCATTCCGAGAAGTCGCCGAGCTTTTCGATCAACCCCGAAAAGGGCGTGTACTACTGCTACGGGTGCCTGGCGTCGGGCGATGTCATCTCGTTCGTCCGTGAGCTCGAGCACCTCGACTTTGCCGCTGCTGTGGAACGTTTGGCCGCAAAGGCCAACATCACGTTGCGCTACGACAACGAAGCAGCGGGGCGCGATCGGTTGCGTCGATCGAAGCTGGTCGAGGCCATGGAATCGGCCGTTGAGTGGTATCACCAGCGATTGTTGACCGGGACCGACGCCGGCGCGGCGCGTGCCTATCTTCGAAGCCGGGGCTACGACGGGGAGCTGATCCGTCGATTCAAGATCGGCTACGCGCCGAGTGGATGGGACACGCTGTGCAAGGCACTTGCGCTTCCGACCGACGTCGCCCGAGATACCGGTCTTGGGTACCTGAACAAGATCGGGAAGGTCAACGACTTCTTCCAGAAGCGGATTCTGTTTCCCATCTTTGATCAGGGTGGTGCACCGGTTGCGTTCGGCGGTCGCAAACTCCCCGACGACGATGGTCCGAAGTACAAGAACTCCTCCGAGACCAAGCAGTATTCGAAGAGCCGGACCCTGTACGGGCTGAATTGGGCAAAGTCGGGCGTCGTCAGCGCGGGCGAAGTGATCGTGTGCGAGGGCTATACCGACGTCATCGCGTTTCACCACGCCGGCCTGGAACGCGCGGTTGCGACGTGCGGTACGTCGCTGGCCGACGAGCACTTCACCATGTTGAAGAACTACGCCCGGCGTATCGTCTTGGCCTACGACGCCGACAACGCCGGCCAAAACGCCGCGGAGAAGTTCTACGGCTGGGAGAAGAAGTACGAAATCGACCTGTTCGTGGTCAGCCTTCCCGACGGGAGCGATCCGGCGGACCTGGCTCGGACGCAACCGGAGCTCCTCCACGCGGCGGTCACCAACGCGAAGCCGTTTCTGGCGTTTCGCGTTGACCGAGCGCTGCGCGCCGCGAACCTCAAGTCCCCGGAGGGCCGGTCGCGGGCCTTTGCGGAGGCCGCGAGCGTCGTGATGGAGCATCCCAACGCCATCGTGCGCGAACAGTACCTGCGTGATGTCGCCGCGACCTGTCAGGTCTCGGAATCGCATCTCCTGTCGACGCTCGAAACGTACGGCACGGTTGCGTCCTCGGCGTCGGCTCCAGGTCGTCGCCCGTTCAACTCGACATCGAATCGATCGGGTCCAGCACCGGGCCAGCAGTCCGGACGTGTCCTACAGCCAGGGAATCGCCAAGGGGGGCCATCGAGCCACGACAGGCCGTCCGGCGACGACGCACCGCCGTATCCGGACCACTACGAGCCGTGGGGCGACGATGACCGGGGATCCGACGGGCCGAATCGGTGGTCGGGGCGTCGCGGTGGGTCGCCCTCGGGATCACGGGAAATGGCCCCGGGTTTCGACGGCCCTCGGCGTCCCCTGAACCCAACCGCACGTGGTCGAGTCACACCTCGCGCCAGTTCAGCGTCGCTTCGCGCCGAGGCGGTGCGGGCGCGTTCCACGCGGGCGGAGGAGGAGGCGGTTCGGTGGCTGATTGCCGAACCGGCGAGGGTGCAGGGCTGGATCCATCCGGTGCTGTTCTCCGACCCCGATCTTCACGAGCTCGTGCGCGTGTTTGCCCGCGAACAGGATCTACACCGGGCAATCGACGCCTGTGAGGCGGCCGATCAACAAAAACTTGCCGGACTTTTTCGGCGCCTCGCCGTCGACGTTCCGGCGACCGACGATTTCGAAGATGCGCTCGCGCTTCTGGTCGCAAACACCGTTGATCGGGTCGTGGACTCGATCGATGCCCGGCGCGAACAGGCTTCAGCCGAGGAACTGGGAGCCATAGGCAACCTAAAACATCTCCAATTGAGTCTTCGAGACAGCCATTCACGTTTTGATGCCTTGGCACAGTTGGTACCCTGGCTCTCAGAATGGGACGCACACCGCCAGGACGAGACCCTGAGTTAGGCGAGCCTTCTGAACCTTCAGGGGGTGGTTTCGCACGCGCTGGCGACGATCTGACGTCGAGTCAGCTGCGCGCGGCGTATTCGGGCGGGGGTGGATCCTCCTCGGACCCGGTTCGTCAGTACCTCCGAGAAATCGGTCGAGTTGCCCTGTTGAATGCAGAGGGCGAGGTGCGTCTGGCGATTCTGATTGCGGCGGGGATACAGGCCGAGTTGAAGCTGGCCGAGTTGGCCGCAGACGGAACCCTCGACTCTCTTGACAGTGTCGAGCGTCGCCGAACGTTGCGCGAGCTCGAATTGCAAAAAGCGGCCGGGGACGGCGCGAAGTCGGATCTGACGAGCGCGAACCTTCGCCTGGTGGTGTCGATCGCAAAGCGCTATACGGGCCGCGGGATGACCCTCCTCGATCTCATTCAGGAGGGGAACCTCGGGCTGATGCGAGCGGTTGAACGCTTCGACCACACCAAGGGTTTCAAGTTCTCCACCTATGCCACGTGGTGGATTCGTCAGGCGATCAGCCGAGCTATCGCTGACCAGGCCCGAACGATTCGCATTCCCGTCCACATGGTCGAGATCATCCAGAAGGTGCTCCGGACGCAACGAGAAATGCTCCAAGAACTTGGCCGTGAACCGACCGTCGACGAGATAGCCGACCGGGTCGAGATGTCGCCGGCGAGGGTGCGCGAGATGCAGCGTCTCGCCTATGACCCGATCTCCCTCGAATCGCCCGTTGGCGAGGACGACGGTTCGACTCTTGGTGACTTCATCGAGGATTCCTCGGCGATTGCGCCGGCCGACGCGGCAATGCGTCAGCTCTTGAACGAAGCGGTGGAGCTGGCGTTGGAGGGGCTGTCGGATCGCGAGCAGGAGGTCGTTCGGGCGCGCTTCGGCCTGGTGAACGGGCAACCGAAGACGTTGGAACAGGTCGGGAAAGACTTCAACGTCACTCGTGAGCGTATTCGCCAGATCGAAACGAAGACCCTGGCCAAACTTCGCCATCCCCAGCGGTCACAGAAACTGAAGGAATACCTCGAAGAGGGCTGATCCTGGGATTCAGTCGGCGGATTCGGTCGGGCGTGCGCTCGACGGGTCAGCACTGTTGCTCCAGCGATTGCTATTCGCCCGCACGCTGCGCAGGCTTTCCTCGGCCACGCTGAGAAGTTCATTCGGGGTCAATTCCGTGCCGCCCTGGGCCCGATGCGCAGCCCCGACGCTCACGGCGATTTCGAGCTTGCTGCCGCTGATGAAGAACGACTGGTTGAGGGCCGTGGCGATGCGGTCGGCCACGTCGATCGCATACGCCCGTCCGATCGCGGGTTGGAGCCCCCCGAGCAGCACGGCAAATTGATCGGAGGCACATCGGCTGACGGCGTCTTCGACACGGACAGCAGAGCGAATTCGGCGGGCCATTTCCTGCATGATCTCGGTGACGTCGGCCTCGCAAAACCCTTCGATCATCGTCATATGACGATCGATTCCGACGCTCAACACGGTGATGTGGTCTCCGGATCGACGGGCGCGGTGGATTTCGGCATCAACCAGGTCGAGGAATCGGGCGCGATTCGGGAGCTGGGTCTGGCGATCCACAGCAGCTGCCGACACAAGCTGACGTTCTGCTGTGGCGCGACTCGTGACGTCGCGGATGGTGATGACCACGGCATGGAACCGTCGATCGGCCGTTCGATCGCGAATGATGAGGTCGACGAAGTGATCCGGTGCCCCCGCGTTTCAGGCGTGGCTCGTCGGCAACGACGCCACGACGCTGACCGTGTCGCGCGAGCCCACGGCATGTGCGAGGGCAATCCGCACTCGGTCGAGCTCCGCTGATTGAAGAATCTCCCCCAGCGTGAGACCGACGATCGATTCATTGTCGGCACCGAGCACCGAGGCCGAAGGTCCGACCGCCTCCTGGATGATCTCGTCTCGGACGACGACGACCACGTCGTCGATGTCGGCGAGGAGTTCCACGGCTCGTGTTGCTATGCGGCGCTGCTGGACGACGAATCCGGCGCCCGTCACCGCCCAGGCAACGATCCCGACAACGACGACCGTCGCGGTCGCGATGGTCGGCGAGAGCGAGCCGGTGGTCTGCAGCTGGAAGATGAACGCGCCACCGCCGCCGAGGAGAACGGCGGCGAGAGCGGCCGACGACGAAAACAACCGCTGGTCCGGCGAAGTGCGGCGTGATGGATTCATCGGTTCGAGTCATCGGCAGGGACGTGCGCCGCCTTGACGTGAAAATTTCCGGCCCGTACGCCGCCCGGCACCCGCCTTCACCCCGCCTTCAGCGCGCCCTCGCGTCGTCCGGGACCCCGTCCGGGACCCCGCCCTCACCGCGCCCTCGCGTCGTCCGGGACCCCGTCCGCGCGCCCTCACCCCGCCTTCGCGTCGGCCCGTACGCCTTCCTGTACCCGGCTTTGCGTCGGCCGAGAATGCCTAGAGTACGCAAAACGCTTGCGTGAGCAACCAACGAACCAAAGGTTTTGGGCATAGCTAGAGTCTGGCGGTGCCTAGGCTTGCGACACGGCGGTGAAAGAAATTCGAGCGTGGCGGTACATCGTCGACGTCCATTTGGACGTCTATCGAGCGCTCGAGGCCGAGCTCATGGCGCGCTTCGACGTGTCGCTCGGCGAATTCGAATGCTTGCTCCAGCTCTCGCTCGCTCCCGACTCGCGCCTGCGAATGATCGACCTCGCCGATCGGATGCGGTTGTCGCCGAGCGGGCTGACTCGCCGTCTGGACCGTCTGGTGGCCCGAGACCTGATCGTGCGCTCCCCGAGCGATGAGGACAGGAGGGTCACGATGGCGGTGTTGACCGACGCGGGCAGCCTCCTGCTCCAGAGACTGGTGCCAGATCATCACGACGCTGTTCGGCGCCACTTCATTTCCCACCTCACGGAACCGGAGGTCGATCAGGTTGAAAGAATTCTTTTGAACGTGATCTCACGTCGCCGGGCTGCGGGCCTCTCGAGATCGCAACTCGTCGACGACGTTTGACGCTATCGAACCTCGTTTTGCGTAACGGCGCGTATGTAGATGGGGATTGCGCTCATGAGGGGGAGTCCGGTGATCGGGTCATATGCGGACTTCGCATCGCTCAATCGGCCAGTCGTGTCACCGAGTACTCGCGGGTGTGAGCCGGGGCCGAGGTCTCCCGGCAAATCGCCCCAGGAGTGCGCCATCGATACGGTTCCTTCGCGGACGTCGGGTGCCGATTTTGCAGGTACACGTAGTGTTGCTCTGGTGGAGGTGATGTCGACCAGATCACCGTCTGCAATGCCGAGCCGTTCGAGCTCCCGGGGATGCATGTGTGCATACGATGTTGTTTCCTTGCTGCGGAGCACTTCAAGTTCACGTCCCGTCGAATTCAACACACCCTTCAAACGGCGAGATGCCATCCGGTGCGTGAACAGCGCGGCGTCGAATCCATCGAGGGTGCCGTAGGAGTCGGTGGAGGACCGGATCTCCTGTAGTTCATCGGCGACACCTTCGGGCGAAACTTGGAATCGGCCGGTTGCGTCGTCGTCGGCTGGTTCGACGGTGAGGGTGAGGTGCGGCTGAAGCGATCCGCCTTCGCCGCTTCTCAGCTCGCTCCAGGGGACCCGTGCGTGCGGGTAGCTGAGCTCGAGGAGTTCGTCGGGGGTCGGGTCCATGTCGGGGGTCACGTTTCCGCCGGCCAGCTCGAGGGTGAGACCCATGCGCTTGGCCAATTCGACGAACAGGGTCGCTTCGTCGACCAGTTCAGAGTCCGGTTCGATGATGACTGGTGTGTACATGACATACGGGTCCTCGAACCAACGATCGACGTTGGTGGGAACGTCGGGTCGTTCGAGGGAAAGCTTGGACGGGAGGACATAGTCGGCAAGCCGAGCGGTTGCCGAAACGCGAACGTCGAGAACGACGTGGAGGTCGAGGTCCATAAGCGCAGCGATCACGTTTTGCTGGTCGGGCCAGGCAAGGACGGGGTTTCCGCCGACGGTGAACAGGGCACGGATCTGTCCTTCACCGGGCATGAGGATCTCGTCGGCGAGGGCAGCTGTCGGGGCCTGTCCGAGAATCGTGTGGAGGTTTCGTACGCGCGCTTTGGGTCCTGCGGTCAGTGCGTCGGGTCGTGGTGGGCTGACCTGAGCCTTGGGGGCACGGGGCCTTTCGTTGAGCGAGAGGATGCCGGTCGGGCACTGAACCGACTCGCCTTCTCGCGGGAAGCGTCCACCGAGCACGTTGAAACAGGCCACGAGGTGTTCCATGAGCGTTCCGTGGGGCGCCATGTTCGGTCCCGTTCCACAGATCGAATAGCCACGTGGGCCAGCCGCGAACATCCGTGCGGCGGCGACGATTTGTTCGCTGGGCACGCCGCACCGCGCCGACGCCCATTCGAGATCGAAGGAATCAACGGCCGCGTGGAGTTCCGCAACGCCCGAAACCCAGCGGTCGCAGAATTCGGCATCGATGAGTCCTTCGTCGAGGATGACCTTGAGCATGGCAGCAAGAAGGGTCGGGTCTTCGCCCGGTATGACGGCAAGGTGAAGATCAGCCATGGTTGCGGTCTCGGTGCGACGGGGGTCGATCACGATGAGCTTGAGCCCACGCTTCTTCGCCTCACGCAACGATGCCAGCGGGTTCACGAACGTCGGCCCGCCGGGGATCCCGAACATCGACACGGCCATGTTCGATCCGACGACGAGCGAGACGTCGGCCGTCGACCAGGGAGGAGGTCCGGCGGCCCAGGACCCGAGGCGCAGCGGTGTGACCATCTTCGCCGGCTGGTCGATGGTGATCGATGTGTAGAACGACGGCGATCCGGTTGCCTTGTGAAATGCCCGGATCAGGGGGTGAGCGGCAGCATATTGGAACGTTGCCGTCCCGCAGTACGACGCCATTGCTCTCGGGCCGTCGCGATTGATGATCGCCATCAGCTTCTCGGCTATCTCATCAAGTGCATCAGAGGTCGACATCTCCGTGAAGGTGCCGTCGGGGTTGCGTTTCAGTGCACGGCGAAGCCGATCAGGGTTGTGGTGCTGATCGCCGAGGTGACGGCCTTTTATGCACGTGTACGCCCCGAAGATCGGATCCGCTGCGTCGCCGCGGACACCGATGATCTGATTTGCATCGGTGTCGACCTCAACTTCGATGGGGCATGCGGCGTGGCAGAAACGGCAGAAGCTTTTCTTGGTGACGATCGATGACGGCGTGTTCATGTTGCCTCCTGGAGTGCACCACTATCGCAAACACCACGGACGATGACCTAACCGGGCGATATCCAAGGCTACGTTCAATTCATGAACGATTTGTTTTCGATCGCAGGAAAGACGGCCCTCGTGACGGGTGGGACCCGCGGAATTGGGATGATGATCGCCCGAGGGTTTCTCGAGGCCGGGGCCTCCGTCTACATCTCCTCTAGGAAGACCGACGCCGTTGCGAGCGCGGAGGCGGAATTGTCCAAGATCGGCCCGTGCGTCGGTATTCCCGCCGATCTGTCGAAAGAGTCCGAATGCATTCGCCTCGCCAAGGAGATCTCGGACCGGGAGTCCAAGCTCGACATCTTGGTGAACAATGCGGGGGCCAACTGGGGTGCACCGATCGACCAGTTCGACGAGGCGGCGTGGGAGCGAGTGTTGAGCGTGAACGTCAAAGGTGTCTTCCACCTCACCCGTGCGTGTCTTCCGCTTCTTCGGGCGGCCGGGACCGCGGAGGAACCTGCTCGGGTGATCAACATCGGCTCGATCGACGGCATCCAGGTTCCGGCGCTCGAGACCTACTCGTATTCGGCCTCGAAGGCAGCCGTCCACCAACTGACCCGCCACTTGGCCAAACGTTTAGGCCCTTCGATCACGGTGAACGCAATTGCGCCGGGCCCCTTTGAGTCGCAGATGATGAAGGCAACCCTCGAAAAATTCGGCGATTCGATTGCCGCAAGCGCCCCGCTCAAGCGCATCGGACGGCCCGACGACATGGCTGGCGCCGCCATCTATCTGGCCTCTCGAGCCGGGTCCTATCTGACCGGTGCAGTCATTCCGGTCGATGGCGGAATCGCCACGGTCGGATAACACCCCTGGTCGGACGGGCCCATTTTTGCGCGGAAGGCTCAAGCTCGATCGCCTCCGTGACGAAGGGTCGGCGTGGGCATATCAGCATTGCGTCGAACCGGCCGTCCGCTCGAGCTGGAGTGGGCTGGCTTTCTGGTTGGTCTGATACTCGTCGTCTTCGCGACGAATCGGGGGCCTGCTGCGCGCATCGTGTGGGAATCGAGCCTCGCCCTGTTCATCATCGTCGTGATCGCCGCCACCCTCTGTATCGTCGCCGCGGGAATTGCGTTCTCGATCGCGTGGCGAGATGACACCGGCGAGGCGTGCATCCTTGCCTCGGGCCTGCTCGTCATGTCGGTGCTGCCACTGGTGCACGGAATCACGGCGCCAGGAGTCATCTACGGCGACAACACCTCGGTGATGACGTCGGTCTACCTGGCGCTGCCGATCGCCGCCGCAGCGATGTCGCCCCTGCTCATTCCGAGCGCGGCTATGCGTCGCGCGATCGGAAAAATTTGGCGAGCGTGGTGCGTGGGATGGGTGATCCTGGGCACGGTCGTGGCTCTTGCACTCCTGGTCTGGCCGAATGCTCTCTCGGTGCCGCAACGGTCGAGCTGGCTGAACATCGTGCTGGTGGTCGTGTCCCTGGTCTGTTTGACGGCGCTGTCGCACCGCCAGCTGCGCCTGTTCTGGATCAGCGAACGACCCTCCACGCTGGTTGCATCCTTCTCTATGTTGTTTCTCGGTCTGACGGCGCTGGTGTGGACTGGTGACCGGCCCTTCAGCCTCGGCTGGTGGCTTGTCCACGTCCTCGACATCGTGGGTGTGTTCGCCGGCTGTTTTGCGCTGGTGTTCTCTCATCGCAGCCAGACGTCGGTCCGCGAGCTTCTCGCACCGGTGGCGACGCGCGACCCTCTGGTCGCGTTGGAGTTGGGACTGTCTCCGACCGTCCACCGATTCGTGGCGTCGCTCGAGACGAAGGATCGGATCACGCGCGATCACGTGGTTCGCGTGGCTGAGGCGGCGATTGCGGTCGGCGCGGCGATGGGCATGAACGAACGACAGCTGCGGTTTCTGGGGCTCGGGGCACTTCTCCACGACATCGGCAAACTGAACGTTCCCGACGCCATTCTCAAAAAACCAAGTGGACTTACGGACGACGAGTACGAGGTCATCAAACGACACACCCTTGAAGGTGAAGCGATGTTGCGGGAGATTCCATCGTTGGCCCAGGCAGCGTCGTTCGTCCGCTCGCATCATGAACGTATCGATGGTCGCGGCTACCCCGACGCGAAGTCCGCCGACGAGATTCCTTTGGAGTCGCGCATCATTGCGGTGTGTGATTCGTTCGACGCCATGCGCCACAGTCGCCAATATCGGGCGGGGATGGGCTGGGAACGGGCAACAGAGATCATGCGGGCGAACGCGGGTACCCAGTGGGACGCGACCGTGGTCGAAACGGCACTGCGTGTGTTGGCCGGTCGTCCCGATGATGGGGCTGCGCTCGTTCGGGTGGGCCGACCGACCGTGGACGAGGCCCTTGCCGAGTTGATTGCTCACTCGTCGGAGACGTGTGGCTGCGACGACGAACTCCGCCCTCTGGTGGATGCTGTCGCGCTCTCCGCTTCACGTTGATCCGGTGGACCTTCGGTTTGGAAAGCGCTTTCTTTCGTGGGAATCTACTAGTTCCCTATGACTTCTCCAGCAGCGGCCCAGGCGTCCCAATCCTCTCGTGACGACGCCGAATTGCTCGTAGCACGTATCGCCAAGGCCAGCGAGGCGTCGCTCGATCGACTGGGTCAGATCGAAGCGGCCCGGTTCCTGGCTCGGGCCCGACGAGCGGTGCACGACACCTGGGGGGCCTTGGCCTTCCTGTACGGGGCGGAACGTGCCGACGATCTGGTGGTCGAGTTCGCCAGTAACGCCGCCGTGACCGCAGCCAATCGTGCCCTCGCGCTGCGTGAACTCGACGCCGCTCGAGAAGTGAACCCGGCATGGTTTCAAGATCCGGCGCAACTGGGGTACGTCGCCTACTGCGAGCGGTTCGGTCCAACCGTGCGCGACGTCGAGTCGCGGGTCGCCTACCTCGAAGAACTCGGGGTCACGTACTTCCACCTGATGAAGGTGATCGAGCCTCGCCCCGAGCCCAACGACGGTGGTTTTGCCATTGCGGACTACCGCAACGTCGACCCGGCCCTCGGAACGATCGAAGATTTGGGGCGCCTCGCCGATGCGCTTCGGGCGTCGGGAATCAGTCTTTGTATCGACCTTGTCATGAACCACAGCGCCCGGGAGCATGCGTGGGCGGTAGCGGCGAGGGCGGGCGACGAATCAAAGCGCGCGTACTACATCACCTATCCCGATCGGTCCGAACCCGACAGGTGGGAGGAATCGCTTCCCGAAGTGTTTCCCGAGCTCGCGCCGGGCAACTTCACCTACGACGACGATCTCGACGCGTGGGTGTGGACCACGTTCAACTCCTACCAGTGGGATCTCAACTACGCGAATCCGGCTGTGCTCGGGGAAATCCTCGAGGTGATCCTGTATCTGGCCAACGTCGGGGTCGATGTGATGCGCCTCGACGCCGTCGCGTTCACCTGGAAGCGCTTGGGAACCAACTGCCAAAACCAGCCTGAAGCCCATCTGATCGCGCAGGTGCTGCGATCCTTCACGCAACTGGCTGCGCCCGGCGTCTTGTTGAAGGCGGAGGCCATCGTTGGGCCGCGCGAACTCACGGGCTACCTCGGTGCGCACGGCGAACTCGGTGAACGCACGGAATGCCACCTCGCCTATCACAACCAGCTGATGGTCATGATTTGGAGCGCCTTGGCGAGTCGCGATGCGGTCCTGTTGAGCACGGCCATGCGGCGTCTTCCGCGCACGCCGTCCGGTGCCGGGTGGGCGACCTACGTTCGCTGTCACGACGACATCGGATGGGCTGTCGACGACGACGACGCTGCGGCTGCCGGCATCAACGGCGCACTACATCGGTCCTTTCTTGCCGACTTCTATCGAGGCGACTTTCCCGGTTCGTTCGCGGAGGGGGCATCGTTCGGCGTCAATAAAGAAACGGGTGACGAACGAACGTGCGGCACGACCGCCTCGCTGGCCGGTCTGAGCCAGGCGCTGCGTAACGACGACGCAGCCGCACGACGCACCGCCATACGCCGGATAACCCTCGCCTATGGGCTCGCCGCGTCCTTCGGGATGCCGTTGCTGTACATGGGCGACGAGGTCGGGCAATGCAACGATCTGTCGTATCTCGACGAACCCGCTCTCGCCGACGACTCGCGATGGATGCAACGTCCACGTATGGATTGGGAAGCGGTGCGTCGATCCGAGGAGCAGGGTACGGTCGAATTCGAGATTCGCAGTGCCGTTCAGCACCTGTTCCGAACGCGAGCGGCCACGGGGTCACTGGTGCAGGGTGGCGACACCTGGATCATCGACAGCGGCGACTCCCGGGTGTTTGCCTTCGGTCGTTACCATCCGCGTGAGGGTCGCCTCCTCGGCGTCGCCAACATGGCCGAGGTCGACGTGGAGATCTCACCGGAGATCTTCGATTCGGTGGGCTTGTCGCGACGTGCGCCGGACGCGCTTGGCACTCCGGGCGTTGGCGTCTGGGACGATCGGCTCCACGTTCCGTCGTTGACGTTGGCGTGGTTTGTCGACTCGCTCGGCGAACGCGTCGTTCCTTCGTGAGCTGAACGCGCTGCACGCGTCTTCGGCCATCACTCTGTTCTGGCGAGGATGCGTTGCCATCGAAGCGAGGCGGGATCACCTTTCGCCAGCACGGGTAGCCACGATCGAAACGGTCCGATGGCAACCGCTATGCACACCGCGAAGGCTGTTGCGGCGCCCGACAATACGAGGGGCAAACCGACATGATCGCCGAGGATGCCTGCGATGACCACAGCAACTCCGTAGGTAACGCCGAGTACGGATTGCTGCATCGACATGATCCGTGCCCGGGCGTATTCGGGTGCTTCGCGTTGCATCAACGCGCCGAACAGGACGAAGTAGATCAGGGCCCCGGCGCCGAGAAGAAAAGCAAACGGGTACGCGGCGAGCGGGGTCGTCACTCGCGAGTATCCCAACAAGCTAAGTACACATACAACAGAGCCACCGAGCAGCGCCCGTGGTCGGCCGAAGCGAGCCACCAGGTTCGCGGCGATCGCTGCCCCGACGATCGAGCCGAATCCCTGAAGGGCCGTGAGGCGACTCGCCAGCCCGGGTGCGTTGCCGAGCACTTTTTGTGCATAGATCGGAATCAAACCGACCCAGGTGGCAATGGTCATCTGAATGCCGAAGAACGCGATCAGGGCAAAGCGACATCCGCGTGAGGTCCAGAGTTCGTGCCAACCGATCCGAAACTCTTGGAACAGCGACGTTCGCTCCCCGCCGTTGGGTGACTGTTCGGCTCGAAAGCTGCCGCGAGCTGAGGCGACGCCGAGGAACAGCACCACGAACGACACGGCGTTGATGGCCACCACCGCCGAGGCCGACATCCACGTGGCAAGCGCTGCCGCGAGCAGAGACCCGAAGATGCGGCCGCTGTTCCAGCACACGGTCAGGAGCGAGACGGCTTTCAGCAGCTCGTCGCGGGGAACCATGGCC
This sequence comes from Acidimicrobiia bacterium, assembly GCA_031418035.1. Lineage (GTDB taxonomy): Bacteria > Actinomycetota > Acidimicrobiia > Acidimicrobiales > JANYDT01 > JANOYY01. The sequence goes on along the minus strand of JANOWU010000161.1, from coordinate 12,533 downwards.
GGGATGAGTGCCTGGGCTGCCGGGTTGCCGACGGCCCCTGCGGCGCCCTGCAGGGAGATCAGGGCCGTCATGAATCCAACGTTGGGGTGTGAGCGGAGATGGACGGCCAGGACTGCGGTCAGGACGGCCTGGGAGGCCAGCGCCGCCAGCATCATCTTTCGCCGATCGAACCGGTCCGAGAGTACGCCGCCGAGCGGAGCGAGGATTCCCGCAGTGGCAAATCCGACGATGCTCACGAGGCCGGTTGCCGACGCCTTTCCGGTGATTCGGGCGACGAGCACGCCAACCGCAATCATCTGCATCCACGTGCCGATGTCGGAGATCGTGGCCGCTGACCAGAAGATCGCGAAGTTTCGGTGGCGCAGGGCGGTGAGGGGTCCGGGGAGTCTCATAGAGAAGTCGGCGTACCCATGTATCCATTGTCTCACTCGCCTTCGTTGTCGAATTGCCATTTTCGACGAGGTGCTCTGCAATAAAGCCAGGTGCTCTGCAATGATTCGACGGTGAGTCGTGATTGGACCGTGGTCTTGGAACGTCGGTGCGACGAATGCGCTGCTGAGGTATGGAGTCTCGGACCACACGACATCGCTCGATCGCTGCGCCAAGCGATCGACGACTGGGTGACGGTGCTGCAAACCGAGGAGAACCGAGATGCGCTGCTCGTTCGGCCGGCCGTTGGCGTGTGGTCGGCGGTCGAGTACGCCTATCACGTCGCTGAGGTGATCGACGTGTTCCAGGCCCGCGTCTTCGCCATGCTCACGGAGGACATTCCGGAGTTCGAGGACTGGGTTCCTGAACAGCGCGCCGAGCCGGTTCCCCTGCAGACTCCCGAGACGGCGATGGGCGTGATCGTCGGCGCCGGCGAACGAATGAGCGCCATCTTCGAATCCCTGCACCCGAGTCTGAACCACCGACCCGGACGTCGACCCGATGGGTACGAGTACACCGTCGTGAACGTCGGCCGCTATGTTCTCCACGACGTCCTCCATCACCTCTTCGATGCAACGAGCGGTTTGAAATTGCTCTCCCTGAAAGGAACACAATGACTGGCCGGTTGACGGGAAAAGTAGCGGTGATCACGGGCGGCGCCTCGGGAATCGGAAAAGCAAGTGCGCTTATGTTCCTGGCAGAGGGTGCTTCAGTCGTCGTTGGCGACCTGAACGCCTCGAATCGTGAGTTGCTGACGGGCGAAGCGCAGACGTTGGGTTACGGAGAACGCTTCCGTGCGACCAGCGCCAACGTGGCCATGGAAGACGACGTCGCCGCCATGATCGAACTGGCCGTTACATCTTTCGGCCGACTCGACGTGATGTTCAACAACGCCGGCATCGGTGGCGCGTTCGGTGCGGTCACCGAAACCACGGTCGATGACTGGGACGAGACGTTTGCCGTACTCGTCCGCGGCGTGTTCCTCGGCGTGAAGTACGCGGTCCGGGCCATGCAGACTCATGGTGACGGGGGATCGATCGTGAACACGGCGTCCGTTGCCGGCGTTACCGGTGGCGGGGGTCCGGTTGCGTACTCGGCTGCGAAGGCCGCCGTGATAAACCTCACCAAGACCCTGTCGTTGGAACTGGCCTGTCAACGCATCCGGGTGAACGCCATTGCACCCGGGGCGATTCAGACTCCGCTCCTGCAGCAGGGGCGTCGAGTGCCCGTCGCTGAAGTCGCATCGACATTCCAGCCTTGGCCGGAGGGAGGGCGTCCGGAGGACATCGCGGCGACCGCACTGTTCTTGGCGAGCGACGAGAGCCGATTCATCACCGGGGAAACCATTACGGTCGACGGGGGGTTGATGGCCGGAGGACCTCACGCCGCGCTCATCGCCAAGAACGCACCGTCAGGCTGGGTGGGGATGAATCGCGGGACGACTGGTCAGGCCCCGACGGTTCACAAACGCTGAGTGGCCTGTGGCGTCTGTCGTGTCGATGTTGCCGATGAAGGCGACGTGGTCGCACGGGCGGAGCGGGCGATGAGGACCACGGCAAAAGCGAAAAGCGCCGCGCCCGCATAGAACGGGGCTCGGTGGCCGACGTGATCGAAGGCGAGTCCGCCGAGAAGCGGTCCGACGACCCGGGCGCCCGCCGTCCATGACTGTTGCACGCCGAGCACCTCGCCACGCTTCGCCGGATGAATGCGGTTGGCTGTTTCGGCGGCGAGCGACGGATTGGAGAAACCAGTTCCTGCCGCGATGACGAACAACGCAGGGATGAGAAGGGTCCAACCCGATGACGCGCCGAACAGCGCAAGGCCGACGGTCGTGGTGACGGTGCCCCACAGCGCGGGCTTCATGTCGCCGACTCGCCTGCTGACGCGACCGATGAGCCCGCCCTGCACGATGGAGCTGACGATGCCGACGACAGCGAGAGCCCAACCGGCGCTGGATTGGGTGAGGCCGAGGTTGTCACGGCCGAATGATGAGAAGTGGCTCTCGAAGGCGCTGAAGGCGACCGAGATGAGGACGCCGGCGCCAAAAAGGAGCGGCAGGCCGGCGTCGCGCCAGGTCGTGGCGAGGCCGGCGTCGGCCCCGGTCGCTCGCATGTCCTCCGCTTGTTGTTTCGCCATGTCGCGCGTCTCGGGGACGCGGACGTACATCACGATCGCGTTGAGTAGGGACATACCGGCAAGCAGGAAGAAGGGAGCCCTCGGCCCACCGAAGTGACTCATAAGCGCGCCTATTGCTGGCCCGATGGTGAATCCGATTCCGAAAGCCGCGCCGAGCATGCCGATCAGCGCGGACCGACGTTGTGGTGGCGCGATATCAGCGATGGCTGCAGTCGCGACGCCGTACGTCGCACCCGTTATGCCGTCCACGAAGCGCCACAGGACCAGGAGCCACAGCGTTGAGGCAAGGCCCGTCATCAGCGCGGCACCTGCTGTGCCTAGGAGCGAAAGTACGAGGACGGGCTTGCGGCCGACGCGATCGGACAGCTTTCCGAGGTGCGGTGCGGCGAGGAACTGCGCTGCCGAATATGCCGACATGAGCACCCCGACCATGAGTCCCGAGGCCCCGAACCGGTCTTTGGCATAGATACCGAGAACCGGGAGTGCAATCCCGAACCCAATGAGGTCGATAAGGACCGTGGTCCAGATCGGCCAGAACCCGCGAGGCATGGGTTGGCGCGGGGCCGTACCCGGCGTCTCAGTGCGGTTTCCTCGGGCCATGCGGCTTCTCACGTTAGTGGGACCGATGAGCCCTCTATTCGCGGACGGAAGGGCCCTGGCCGACCTGGCATCGCCACCCCGATCCGTGGTCAACTACACCGATGAGCGCAGAAGAAGTCACCGACGGCCCGATGGGCTTCGACATCGATCGGGTCGTGCCGTGGTTGTGTGAACGCATTCCCTCGATGCAACCGCCGCTGACCTGGACGAAGTTGGCCGGAGGTCACTCGAACTTCACGTACCGCGTCGTCGATTCGGCGGGCCTCGCGTTCGTCGTGCGTCGGCCCCCGCTCGGGGAATTGTTGCCGAGCGCTCACGACATGGGCCGTGAGTTCAAGGTCATGTCGGCGTTGTGGCCAACCCCAGTACCGGTGCCCCAGCCGCTCGCCTTTTGCGACGATCCTGCGGTGACTGGGGCGAACTTCTATGTGATGAGCGCCGCCGACGGTCGTTCGCTCTACAACGGCGAGGAGGTGGAGGCATGGATTCCGGAGCCGCTTCGCGGAGAACACGGGTTTCATTTCATCGACGTGCTCGCCGATCTACACGCCGTCGATCCTTTCGAAATCGGACTCGGTGATCTCGGACGCCCCGACGCCTACGTTGCGCGGCAGCTCAAACGTTGGAAAGCGTCGTGGGACGCGTCCAAGACACTCGACTTACCCGAAGTGGACAGTGTGCACGCATATCTTTCCGCCAACACGCCGGAGCAGGGGCCGGCCCGACTCGTTCACGGCGACTACGGACTCCACAACGTGGTGTCGAACTCGATGGGCCGTGTCGTTGCCGTGATCGACTGGGAGATATCAACCCTGGGTGATCCGATGGCTGATCTGGCCTATGCGATCAATGCCTGGGGGAAGCCCGGCGAGGTGAGCCGTCGTGGTGTGAAGCCCTCCCAGGCGCCCGGTTACCCGACCGACGACGAAATGCTCGATCGGTACGCGAAGCGCACCGGAATCGATCTCAGCCAGGTTGGTTTCTACGTGTCTTTCAATCACTGGAAGACGGTGTGCATCATCGACGGTGTGCTCGCCCGCTATTACAACGGCCAGAAGTCAACCGAGGGTGTCGACATCGAGGGATTGGCTTTCGGGAGAGACGAGGCGTTGGAGAAGTCACTCGAGGCGGCGGAAGCCCTCGGTTATCGCCGGGCCCGGTAGTACGTCCACATATTTCCGTACCTGTACCGACATCCCTAGGTGGACATGTCTGTACTGGTGCGTGTTCTAGATCCGTTCGAGTTGTGCGCCGTCGAACAGGGGAGTGATGTCGAACGAGGCGACGTCGGCGTCGAGTTCCGCGTCGGTCGGTCGCTGGCTCCACTCGGGTGAACTGGCTGCGGCGACGATAGCGGCGAGCGTTCGTGTGTCGCTCGAGGTGTTGAGAAACAGATTCGAGTGCGACAACACGAATCGGACCGCCCGAGCAACCGCCGCAGGGTCGCTGAGTGGCTCGTACCAGCTGAATCTGGGTTCGGTCGAGCCCTCCGGCCATCGACTGCGAGCGACCGACTTGATGGTCTGCATGGCGACGTTGCGGTCGAGACAGAGCTCTCGTAGTTCGGCGAAATCATGTGCATAGGCGTCGATGGTGCTGAGCGAATAGTTCCACGGCAGGAGAACGGCGTCGAAGGCGAACCGTTCGAGGCTTCGTTTGTGCATGTGCGCGATGCGCAGGCCGTGGCCGGTGACGCCGATGTGGCGAACGAGTCCTTCGTCGCGGGCCTTGGCCAACGCGGCCACTGCGCCGTTCGGCGCAAACGCCTGGTCCCACTCGTCGGGTTCAACGAGGTTGTGCAGTTGAATCAGGTCTACGGAGTCCACGCCGAGGCGGGTGAGCGATTGCTCCAGCTGGGCGCGAGCACCGACACCGTCGCGGTTCCCGGTTTTGGTTGCAAGGTACACATTGGGCCGGTGGGTCCTGAGCCACGACGCAAGACGGACCTCCGACTCGCCGTAGCCCGCGGCCGTATCGATGTGATTGATCCCGGCGTCGGTGACCTGGCCGAGGATGCGATCGGCCACATCCTGGCGACAGCCTCCGAGAGCAGCCGCGCCGAAGATGAGCCGCGAGCTGAGATGACCGGTTGCGCCGAAGGGGAGGTTTTGGACCATGGCGTCAGTCTGACAGTACCGGGCGGTTTAACAACAGTTTCCGGCCGGGCTGCTGATCGAGACGGGTTCGGACACGCTCGTGGTGTCGCAGCCGGTGGGCATGCACGCCATGTCGGGGGCGTCGCCGAGCACGGTATAGATCTCCCAGGCGATGTCGGGACCTTGGATCCACACTTTGTCCTGGACGGCGTAACAGCAGGCCGTGTTCTCCTGGACGTCGGTGCCGAGGTCGGCGCCCTGTGCCCGTGCAATCGCTGCGGTGACTTCGTCGGTGGTTTCGACCTCGACGCCGACATGATTCATGGTGCCCGGCGTGCCGCCACCAGCAATCAACACGAGCTTGAGTGGCGGCTCGGCGATGGCGAAGTTGGCGTAGCCCTCTCGAACCTTTGCCGGTTCGGTCTGAAAGAGCTTGGTGTAAAAGGCGATGGCTTCGTCGAGATTGCCGACGTTGAGTGCGAGTTGGACACGTGACATGTGGATGTTCCTCCGATAGATTGATCGTTGTCGATGTTTCTATTATGGGGAACGTATCGATGATTGTCAATGTGTTCGTCTATGTGTAGTTGTCAATGTGTAGTTGTCGAAATGTTTCTCGCCGCTCGAAGGAAGTTCCATGGCCACTGCGAGTCCTCGCCTTACCAAGCCGATCAGCCCCGACGCGCAAGCGTGCTGCGCGCCCCTTCGCACACACCTCGTGAGTGATGCCGATGCGGCGCTCCTCGCTGCTCGGTTTGCTGCGCTGGCCGATCCGGCACGGGTCCGGTTGTTGAGTCTCATTGCGAACGCCGACGCCGGCGAAGCCTGCGCATGCGATCTTGCGGAACCGATTGGAAAGTCCCAACCGACGCTGAGCCATCATCTGAAGATCCTCACCGAAGCCGGGCTCATCGATCGAGAAAAGCGGGGCATTTGGGCCTGGTACCGCGCAAACGTCGCGGCCATCGAATCGCTCCGAGCGGTATTGGGGTAGTGCCCGGATGATCCCGACGCTCGACGTTTCGGCCCTGTTCGGCGACGACGGACCCGAGCGGGTCGCAACCGATCAGGCGATCGCGGCCGCAGCAGCGACCTCCGGGTTCTTGTCCATCACCGCTTCCCCGGAGTTCATGCCCACTGACGTACGTACGCATAGGGAATTGCTTCGCATCTTCGAGCTCCCCGCCGCGGAACAACGCGAACTGTGGAGGAACTTTTACGACTCCAGGCATGCCAACGTGTATCGAGGGTGGAGTCCTCGTAGTGCCGACGTCCCCGTCGACATCTTCGACATGGGCCCTGATGTTGCCCACGGGAAAGCCCGCGTTGATGGAGACACTGATGAAGTTGACCCGCTCCTCGGGCTCACTCCGGTACCGACACCGCAGTCGTTGCCCGGTTGGCACGAGGCGGTTCAGGAGTACTACCGAGCAATGGAGCATGTCGGCGCAATGCTCATGCGAGCAATTGCGCGCAGCCTCGGCCTTGAGCAGACGTTTTTCGATTCAGCGTTCACCGGCGGCATATCGACGCTGCGTTTGTTGCGATACGAGGCTGCTTCGGCGAACCCGGACACCCGCGACGTGGACGACCCTGAACTACCGCGTCGCGGTGAGCACGTCGACTCGGGCTTTCTCACACTGTTGTGCCAACACTGTGTGGGTGGGCTCGCTGCCAAGATGCCCGATGGTCGTTGGATCGACGTTCCTGCCGTCGATGGCCAGGTTGTCGTCAACTTTGGCGGCGTGCTCGAACGTTGGACGGGCGGCCGCATTCGGGCGACGCCTCATCGCGTCGTGAGCCACGGCAGAACCCGTTACTCCATACCGTTCTTCTTCGAGCCGCGCGTCGACGCAGTTATTTCGCCGCTTCCCCAACCCGGAGCTACGCAGTTCGAACCGTTTGCGTATGGCGATCACCTCTGGGCGGCCATGTCGAAGTTCCCGAACTTCGTCGGTATTGCGGGCCTGCGGCCGCCTCGGGGCCTGCGTTGAGCGGACGCCGCGCGCTGACAGGGTTCTGAAAAACCTCCGTTCCGACCTCAGCGCCCTTCGTTGACCAACCAGTATTGTGTTTGGAAAACGGTCGAAACGTAGGATTTTCATCACCCTATCGACCCGCACCTCGGCTCAGGCCGGTGGTTGATCGGCGACGATGCCGGCCGCGATCAGGGCATCGATCTCCGACCCCGACAATCCTGCCCATGCGGTGAGTACGTCGCGGTTGTGCTGGCCGAGGCACGGCGCCGGACCTCCGACGATCGCGGGTGTCGTGGAAAGACGCGCCGCGCACGTCGGCCCCCAATCGTGGAGACCGGCTTCCGGATGCTCGACTCGGGTGTAGAACGAACGCGCCCGCAGGTGAGGGTCCGCGTCGAGCAGTGCCGCGTCCGCAACGGGTGCGGCCGCAATACCGTGCGATTGCAGTTCGGTTGCGGACTGCGTTGCAAGACGACTTGCACTCCACGACGTCAGGTGGGTGTCGATGTCGTCGTGATGGGCGAAACGTTCGGCAACGCTCCACTCTGACCAACCAGTTGGTGAAGAAATAAGTGAGCATAGTGATGTCCAGTTCGCGTCGGTGGTGACCGACAGTGCCAACCACGCGTCGTCGCCCAGCGCTCGGTAGACGCCCTGTGGTGCGAACTCCTCGTGCCGGTTTCCCATGACGACCGGCTCGCTTCCGTCGAGCTGCGCTCGAACGAGCCGATCGGCGATCATGGATATTGCCGTTTCGAACTGCGGCACCTCGATCGTCCTTCCGGGGGCGAGTGCATCGCGTTCCCACAGCGTCGCGAGAACTGCGAACGCGGTGTGGATGCCCGCCACGGGATCGGGCCACGCGATACCGCACTTCCACGGGCCGACGTCGGGGTAGCCCATCAGGGACGTGAGGCCGGCGTGGGAGTCGAGCACCGGACCGTACGCCGAGTAGTCAGTCGCGGGTCCGGACCTTCCGTATCCGGGCATGGTGACGTAGAGGAGTTCCGGGTTGAGCTCGCGCATGCGTGCTTCGGAGAAGCCCAGGTTCGGCATGACCCGGGGGCTGTAGTTCTCGATAAGTACATCTACGTTTGGCAGGAGCCTTTCGAGAACGGCTCTCCCCTCGGGTGTGTTGATATCGAGGCCCAGCGAACGCTTCGTCAACGCAAACTTGTTGACGAAGCCGTGCCGGTTCCACGGATGGGGCAGCGGATCGTCGTTGGGAAAGAAGTGGCTTGCGTGAACGTAGGACATCGGCATGGTACGAGTCGTTCGTGCCCACGGTGCCTCGACCATGACCACATCGGCGCCGAGTTCACTCAGGATCCGCGCCGCCAGCGGGCCGGCCCAAACACGGGTGAGATCCAACACCCGCAGTCCCGCGAGGGGGCGTACCGGTGCGTCGCTTCGGTTTTCCGCGTTGTGGGACGGCCGAGGTGAGGTGTCGGCCGCACGCGCAGGATCGCTCGCCGAATCACTCGCAGGATCACTCGCGGAATCACCCGCAGAGTTCGGGGCCGTCGAATCGGAGGACCGTGGAATGCCGTCGATGCGAAACGGTGGGCCGGGGAGGCGAACGGTTTTGCCGTCAACGTCGGTGCTTCCCCACCAGTCGCGCTGTTCCAGGTGGGGGTCGGCAAGGACCTGATGCATGCTCGATACCGGGCCAGCTGCTATGCGCGCTGACTGAAACAACTCGACGGTATCGGCCACCGTTTGCGTCGCGAGCCACCCCTCGAGTGCCGGTTCGAAAATTGCGTTGTTCACCATAAGGTCGGTGATGGTCTCGATCTCGGGCAGCTCAAGCAAATGGTCGAGTCCGGTCAGCGCCAGGAGTATCTCGCCATGCGCCGCAGTTGCAACAGTGAGGGCGATGGATCCGTCACCGGCTCGGTACATGCCGATCGGACTGCCCGGTCCGGCATAGCGGTTCCCCATCCGACGAAGGATGTCGCCGGTGTGGGTGTAACGAACGTCGGTGAACTGATGAAGCGCGGTAAGGGCTTCTTGATGTGTGACCTCAACACGTTGGCCGTAGCCCCCGTTGCGAGAGCGAGCATGGAGCGCAGCCATGGCGCCGATTGCGCCGTAGACGCCTGCCGCAAGTGCGGCCTGTCCGGTCGGTCCGCATATCGGCTCGCGTTGGGGCGACCCCGAGAGATACAGGTGTCCGCCGATTGCCTGGTCGACGATGTCGGTCGACGTCCAACCCGAATATGGCCCCGAGTCGCCGAAGGGAGATATTCGTACGTGTACAGCTGATTCCGGGATCGTGAGTTCGCTAGACGCGATTGCGCCAGCGTTCGAGGACTCGATGATCACGTCGGCGCGCCGAAGCCAGGTTTGCGCGTCGGCGCTTCCTTCGATTGCGGTGCGCTTCTGCGCGCTCCAGGCGGTCCATTTGGCGGGGTCCGACCGCAACGACGCGCCGTGAGGCGGTTCCAGGCAAACAACCGTGGCGCCGACGTCGCCGAGGAGCTTTGCCGCGTAGGCTCCGGCGGTCGAACCGGCGATTTCCACCACGAGGAGATCACGCGTCGACCGGGTGTCACCGGTGAGCTCGTTGTTCCAACGTGGTGCTGATGATCTGGTGTCGACGTTCACGATGCCCTCTGGGCACGAAGTGTGGCCCAGCGGGTCGGTGGTTGTCGAGTCTGACCTCGTCGAGTCGAGTGTCGGGTCGAGCAGCGAGTCGACTAGTGGGTCGACTGTTACATCGACCAGACGATCGGCGTCTCCGCGCCCGGCGTAAGTGGCTTCTGCCCATCCATGACGTAGATCTCGCCGTTCGGTCCTGTGGCAAGGCCCTCGGGACCGCGGAACTTTGCCGTCGTGGTGCTTGGGTCGCGAAAGCCGGCGATGGGATCGCCGGCGACCACGGTGACCACGGCCCGTTGGGAAATCGAGAGGATGCGATTGTTGAAGGTGTCAGCCACGATGACATTCGACTTCGCATCGACGTCGACGGTGAAGGGAAGAAAGAATCCATGACCGGTTTGGGGTCCGGCCAGCGTGGACACCTGTCCCGACCGACTGATCTTCGCAACACGGCTCGGGTTCAACGCTCCGTCGAAGTCGGCAACGAACAGATTGCCGTCCCGATCGACGGCGATCGAAGTCGGGCTCTTGAAATCGCCCGGGCCGACGACGGTGCTGACGATCCCGGCCGCATCGATCTTGCGAATCAGCCGGTTCTGGGAATCGGCGACGTAAACATTTGCTGCGGCATCGATCGCCACGTCGGTTGGCTCGTTGAACTGGGCGCCGATCCCTGGTCCGTCGGTTGCGCCTGGGGTGCCCGTTCCGGCCAAAGTGGTCACCACTCCGCTCGGTGAGATCTTGCGAATCGCATGGTTCTTCGTGTCGGCGACGAACACGTTGCCTGCGGTGTCGACGGCCATGCCACGAGCTCCGTTGAACCGTGCCTGTGCGGCGTCTCCGTCGGCATAGCCGGGCGTCTCGGATCCAGCCAACGTGGACACCGTGCCGTCGAGGCTGATCTTGCGGACCGACGTGTTGTCACCGACGAAGAGATTGCCGGCGCCATCGTCTTCGAGGGCCCAACCCGTGCTGAACTTGGCACCGTCGAAGCGACCGTTGACCATGCCCTTTTGTCCGGTGCCGGCGATCCGGGTGAGCTCGCCCGTGGCAGCGGAGGCTCTGATGTTGAGAAGCGCCAGGTTCGTCAGCAGTGCAATTGCGCCCATGCTCACTCGGACATTTCGTGACGTCGACCAACGCCTCGCCGTTTTCCCGTTGGCGTCGACGCGCTGACGGAATGGCGAGACCAGCATCGGATGAAAGGTCATGTTTCTACTATCGGAAACGTCAGATAGTTCTAAATACCTAATTTAAAGTATTCGCTAGCGCGCGCACCCGGGTCGGGCGCGTCGCAGGCCCGCAACCTGTGGGGGGTTGCAGGCCTGGACGTGGAGGTGAAGGGGTATGTTGTTCCCAACCGGGTGGTTGTCTTCAACTGCATCGGTAGCCCGAACGGTTTACTTAATACTATTTTCTCTACAGAATTAAATATTGTGTTCTATCAGGAGAGGTCGCCTACATGCCGCCGTTCACGGACAGCACCTGGCCAGTGACCCAGCTCGAGGCCGATGATCGGCGTCCGCCGATGGTGAGTCGGTTTCGGCGATTCCTGACGACTCCCGATGCGATGCAGGCAATGCATCGTGTGGATGGGAGTGTCCCGGCGTCGCGATTTCGTCCGCCGGTGCACGTGACGATATGGAGCTAAGCGAACATATTTTTTGTTTGGATGTCGGGTCGGGTTCCTGACTCGCTATGCTGCGCTGATGTCGACCCGGCCTGCGGTGATGAGCGTGGATGAACTTCTCGCATTGGTTGGTCATCGCTTTCCCGGCGGCAGCTATCGCATCGCCCACTGGGAGAACTGGCTGCTCACGCACTGCACCGGTCGAGCCCCGCTCCCCGAGGAGCTTGCGCATCCTGTGGTGTTGTTTCATGCGCCGATTCTCGGGGCGGGGACGTCGATCAGCGAGTTGTTCGCCATCGGGGGCGCATCCGGTAATGCCGGGTCGGTAGGTCTCGAAAGCTACGACTGGGAGTACTTTGCGGCGCTGCGCGAGGAGGTCGAGTACCGAGTCGACGGAGGGATCGTCGAAGCGGAACGGACGACCACGGATTCCGGTGCGATTGTTGATCGGGTGGCGTTTCAGATCGAGCTTCGTGAAGGCGACGTTCTGTGTGCGCGAGTGACGAACCGATGGAAGTTTCGGAGGGCGCAATGACCACGGTGCAGGTCGGCGACCTCATTCCCGAGTGGACGATGGCGTCGGTCGACGCGGGTCGGATGCGGACGATGGCTGCGATCCTGCGTGATCCCTATCCCGTGCACTGGGACCGTGACGCGAACGCGGCGCTGGGTTTGGCGGGCCGCGTGGTCAACCAGGGGCCGCTCAACCTCAGCTACGTCGTGAACATGCTTCTTGCGTGGCAGGGGCCGTCGTGCGTGCGGCGTCTTACGGTGCGTTTCGGCCGCCCGGTTCTTGATGAGGACGTTGTGATTGCGGGCGGTCGGGTCACGGCGATCGAACACGTCGACGGCGAGATACGTGCCGTCTGTGATGTGTGGTTGGCGCGTGAGGACGAGCATGTGGTCGGTGGGTGTGCGGTGGTGGCGCTCGGGTAGCAGTGTGTCGCTGTGGTGTGTGTGTTGCCGGGTCGGGTTTCTTTTGCGGTGGGTCCGTGGGGCGTGTCTGCGTGGGGCGGGTCAGTTCCGGCGGGTGTCGCGGAACGGGAGGTCCCGGTCGTTCGA
>JANOWU010000160.1:0-2983 GCA_031418035.1 Acidimicrobiia bacterium | reverse complement strand
ACCACATCACGCTGTTCGAGCAGGACGAGATTACGCAGGCCGCAGACCCGCACGAGGCGTTCGAGGCGCACCGACGTGGAGCCCCGCAGGTGCGGCATTCGCATGCGTTCCTTGCGCGGCTGCGCAACCTCTTGCGGACCGGCTACCCCGATGTACTCGACGCGCTCTATGCCGCCGGTGCGAGTGACCTGCGATTCGCGGACGGCATTCCGTCGACGATCACCGATTTCGTTGCGGAGGATGGCGACGAAGACCTGGGCATGCTGGCGTGTCGACGCACGACGTTCGAGTGGGTGGTGCGCAACATCGTGGTCGCGGAAGGCAAGGTGATCGTGCGAAGTGGCACCCACGTGGCCGGACTGGTGGGCGCCGAGGTCGAACGTCGCGGTGATCCACCTCGGGTAACGGGGGTGCGACTCGACGGCGAACATTTGGGCCAAGTCGGCCCCGTCGGAGAAATCGAACACTTCGACTGGACCGTGGTGGCGACGGGGCGACGTTCCGCGCTCCCCGCGTGGCTCGAGGAGATTGGCGCGGGACAGGTGCCCGAAGTCGTGGACGACTCGGGCATCGTGTACTTCTCGCGGTTCTATCGGCTCAAGCCCGGCGAGTCGGTGCCACCACGCACCGGGCCGATCGGCGGTGACCTCGGCTATCTCAAGTACGGCGTGTTCGTCGGCGACAACGGTACGTTCTCTCTCACGCTCGCGTGCGCCACCGATGACACTCATATGCGTACGTTGCTTGACGACGACGATCGTTTCGACGACGTCGGCCGCCGTCTCGTGTTCACCGCGGACTACCTCGATGGGCGCGCTGATCCGATAACGGGCGTCAACAAGATTGCCGGCCTGGTCAGTCGATGGCGTGACTATGTCGTCGACGGTGTGCCGCTCGCGTTGAACGTGCTCCCGATGGGCGACGCGCATTTCGCCACGAATCCGCTGTACGGCCGCGGTTGCACCACCGGATTCGTCAATGCCCATCTGCTCGCCGGCGTGTTGGGTGAACACGAGGGCTCCGGGGCGCTGGCTGTGGCGCTGGCTCACGATGAAGTCATTCGTGCCGAGCTCAAGCCGTGGGTCATGCACACGATGCACACCGACGCCGAGGCCCGACGGGTTGCGGCAGCGATATTGGCCGGTGCGGATCCCGACGCTGATCAGAGCGATCCCCGAACGTTCATGCGTTCGGTATTGCGCAGTGGTCTTCGTCCGGCCATGCGAACCGATCAGGTTGTCCTGCGAGCGTTCTTCCGGAACTTCAATCTGTTGACCCAACCGAACGCGTTGGCCGGCGATGCCGATTTCGGGGCGCGTGTCTTGGCGGCGTACAACGAGCGCGACTCGCGTCCGCCCGAGCCCTATCTCGGACCCGACCGCAGCGAACTCGTGGACGCTGTTCCCCTTGCCTCGCTTCGCGTCGCGGGCGAGTGAGGTTGGCGCGTTGCAACACCGTTTGAAGCTCCTGTTCGTCTCTGATCTGTACTACCCGGCCAAGGGCCGTGTGTACCGAAACGAAGACCTTTTCGTCGTGGATCAACTTCGCGGTCGTTTCGAGATCGCGCTGTGCCAGCCGACGCATGCGATTTCGTTCCTCGATGCTGCCGATGTCGTTGTGGTGCGCAACACCGGACCGGTGCTGCACTACCGCGAGGAGTACCATGCGTTCCGGGAGGCCGCCGCGGCCCGCAACATGTGCGTGTACAACCCGCTCACCGGCAAGGGCGATATGCAGGCGAAGCAGCACCTTCTCGATCTGTTCGTGGCGGGCTATCCCGTGATCCCAACCGTCGATCGCGTCGACGATCTGGATCGGCTGGGACCATCGAAGCGCTTGGTCGTGAAACGACACGACGGGAGCGACTCAATTGGTATGTTCACTGAAGATCGTGAAGAAGTGATGGGTCGTTCGCTCGAGAACATGCTTGTGCAGCCGTTCGTGGCCTTCGACTACGAGGTGTCGTTCTACTTCGTCGATCATGAGTTTCACTACGCGCTCTACACGCCGGATAGCACCAAGCGTTGGGAGCTCGTTCGTTACGAACCAACGGCGGACGACCTTGCGTTCGCGCAGCGTTTCATCGAGTGGAACGACCTGTCGCATGGCATTCAACGTGTCGACGCGTGTCGAGTGTCGGCTACCGGTGAGCTACTGCTCGTCGAGCTGGAGGATCACAATCCCTACCTGTCCCTCGACGCGTTGTCGAACGACGAACGGGTGCACTTCATCGATCGTATGGCTGCGTCGATCGCGGCGTGGCACGAAGTTTGGCTCGATCGGGTGGGGCGCTGATCTCGTGGCCGTAAAGCGAACCCGCAAAGCGCGGGCGGCGCGCAAACGCAAGCGTCGTATGGACGCGGTCGAGCACGACCTCAGCGCGGAGCAGTGGCTTGCGCTTCGAGAGGCGTGGGGCGGCTGCGCGTACTGCGGCGTGTCCGACGCGCCGTTACAGAAGGATTGCGTGCAGGCGCTGTCACGCGGTGGGCGCTACACGCTCGACAACATTGCGCCGGCATGTCGCTCCTGCAACGCGAGCAAATGCAACGACGAGGTCACCGCATGGTTAAGACGCAAGCGTCTCGACGAGCGCACGTTCCTGTTGCGTCATATCGAGATCGGACGGGCGATGTCGTTGCGCTTCCCGCCGGTCCTCCTCGATCCCCTCGATCCCGACCCCGCCGAGGGCGACGCTGAGTCGGAGCCCGACCTCGAGCCCCCCGATCCCAACCCCGCCGAGGTCGGGTAGCCACCACCGAATCCACTCAACGGCGAGTTGCAGGGTCGACGGCAAGTTTGCTCCACCAACAACTTGCCGTTCACCCTGCAACTCGCCGTCGAGTGAGAAGGGGATGTGCCGGCTTCGTGCCACGTCGAGTGCACCACATGTCCGACGTTCGCAACTATTTGATTGACAACGACACCAACACGGCCGTATCGTTTTCAACTGTGAGGTTGAGAACGAGCGGAGAGAACGACGACG
>JANOWU010000159.1:0-27444 GCA_031418035.1 Acidimicrobiia bacterium | reverse complement strand
CGTTCGCCGGAGCTGCCCCAGCCGCCCCTGATTCGCGGATGCTGCGTCGTCGACCTTCTCGGCCAGGTCCTTTGCGGCGTCGGAGCCAGCCTTCAAGAGCTCGTTCACGCGAGGATCGTTCATCGCGTCTTGGCCGCGTTCGTCGAGGTTGAGCGCCTCGATCTCGACGCCGACCTGACGAACCTTCTCGCAGGCCGCCTTCAGATTTCCCGTCGCCTCTTTTGGTGACGTAGTGGAGCACGAAGTAAGCGCGCTGACTAGCAGCACTCCGGCACCGAGACGATGGAGCGGGTTCACTGCGGCCAGACTCCTGTGAGGAGACGGTTGCGGTGGTTGTCCTGGCTCGCAAGGTCGACGCACGTCAGGGCCATCGCCAGAGCACCATCGAGCACAGCCTTGTCGGCCGACGTCGACGCGCAGGCCGCGGTGAATCCCGGCTGATGATTCCCCGCGCCCTTTGCCTCGATCCCCAGCATGGGATGGATCGAGGGGATCTTGAGGCTCACGTTGGCCATGTCGGTCGACGCGCTGATGGCGTTCTCGCCGTTGTGTGGCTCCAAGGCCGGCCGACGTCGCTGAGCCGACGGGAACACGCGGCCGATCGACTCTGCGTTGGACCGGTAGAGGGCGAGCGTGTCTTCGTCGTCGAGAAATTCCGAATACGCGTCGGAGTGCTCGACGATCTCGTGAGTACATCCGGTGGCGAGAGCGCCGGCCTCGAAGATGCGATCGATACGTGGACGTAGTTCCTTCAGCTCGGCCAAGGTACGCGAACGTACGTACGCTTTGTAGATGGTGTGGTCAGGAACGATGTTCGGTGCATCGCCCCCCTTTGACACAATGCCGTGAAGGCGATCCGTGGGCTTGATGTGTTGGCGGATCAGGCCAAGTGCAGTCTGTGCGATAGTGATCGCGTCGGCGGCATTGATCCCGTCCTGGGGGAAGGCACTCGCGTGTGCCGTGCGGCCGTGGTAGTGGACGTCGAAATGGCTCACGGCCAGACAGTGCATCCGGTCCGATTCCGCGGGTGCCGGGTGCACCATCATCGCGGCGTGCACGCCGTCGAAAAGTCCGGCCGCGAGCATCGCAATCTTGCCGCCCCCACCCTCTTCAGCGGGTGTGCCGAACACGGTGATCGTGAGGCCAAGTTCGTCGGCTACGTCGGCGAGAGCGAGTCCGGCCCCCACGGCCGACGCAGCGATGATGTTGTGGCCGCAGGCATGTCCGATGCCGGGCAGTGCGTCGTACTCGGCACAGATCCCGATGTGCAGTGGACCGGAGCCTGCGGTGGCGACGAACGCCGTGTCGAGCCCGCCGGGCTTCTCCATCATACGAAACGCCGGGTGGATGCTCAGGGCTTCGGCGACCATCTGAACGCTCTTGTGTTCTTCCCAGCTGGTTTCCGGGTTGCTGTGCACGAGATGCGAAAGCGCGATCAGCGAATCACGCCGGGAATTGCGTATCGCGGTCTCGACGGCTGACTTCGCAGCGGTTCCATTTGCGGCCATTCGGCCACGTTACAGCCATACGGGGGGCCGGGTCCGTGCTGGCCCGGTGGGGATGTGACTTGTGGCGGCCGGGTGGCGCGGGTGGTTCTGACCGGTCCATGATCGAGGGATGAGAGCGAGCAGCGGCGACTCGAATCCAACATCGGTTGCACTAGCACCGCCACCTCCGACCTCACCTCCCACCTCGGCTCCTGATCCGGCTCCCACCCCGCCTCCTCGATCGCGCAATGAGCTTGGCGAGCTTGGCGAACTCGGCGAGTTCGCGCCCGTCTCGTGGTCGCCACTTTCACGGCGCCGATTTCTTACCCGGGGGGTTGTCGGCGTTGGCGTTGTCATGACCGGCGGGGTGATCGCCTCAGGCTTCGCGGCATTTGCGCGCAGTCGAGCGAGTGTTGCGCGCATTCGGACCAAGCCAACGAGTTTCCCGTGGTTCATGGAGGTGGAACGACCGCGGCGCTTTCGCAAATTTGTGGTGATGCGGTATCCCCACGCGGCCCTCTCGGCTGCCGAGGACGTCTACCCGGAGAGAATTCTCGCCACCATGCGCCAGGGCTTTGTCGTGTTGTCGCGTCTGTGCCCACATGACTACGCCAACGTTCGATGGCTGTCTCGGAGCGACTGGTTCTTCTGCCCAGGCTGTGGCGCTCAATATAATGCGGTCGGCGAATCGCGGGTCGGCCCTACGCCACGCGGCCTTGATCATCTCGCCTCTCTGGTTGTGAACGGGCAGCTCGACATTGACCCCGATGACATCTTGCCGGGCGCGCCGATAGGCACCGATACAACTGGGCAGAAGATAACCGGACCGATCTTCCCCGATTAGCTTCCGTCGTGCTAGTCGAGGACGTTGCCGCTATTCGATGACGAGGACGATGTCGCCGGCGCCGACCGTGTCACCCTCTTTGACCTTGATCTCCTTCACGACGCCGCTCTTCTCGGCGGTGATCTGGTTCTCCATTTTCATCGCCTCGAGCACGACGACGGCCGCTCCTGCCTCGACGCTCTGACCTACGGTCACGAGCACCTTCACGATGGTTCCCTGCATCGGCACCGTGACGGCACCGGACCCACCGCCAACACCTGCGCCGCCTGAACTCGCTCGCTTGGGCTTTGCGGCACCTGCGGTGCCACCGCCGGCTACAGCACCGACCATGGTCGGCGCGATGTCGGGCACCCAGGCAGAGACCTGGAAACGCTTGCCGTTGACCTCGACGTCGAGATCGCGTCGAACCTTTGCGGGTTCGCCTTCGGCGGGCGCAGCAACCGCTGTTTCGTCGCCCTTGCTGGAGGTCAACTTCGACAGATCGAGACCGTCTTCAACCCATTTGGTCGAGTGCTTCGCTGCGGCGAAATCAGGATGTTCGAGAATTGCGAGGTCGGCTGGGATCGTCGTATGGATACCTACGATCTTGGTTTCCTTAAGTGCACGTATGGTTCGGGCGATCGCCGTTTCGCGGTCCTTGCCCCACACCACGAGCTTGCCCACGAGGTTGTCGTAGTACTGGCTGATCTGATCACCCGGTTCATAGCCCGCGTCGACGCGGACACCGAAGCCATCAGGGCGGACGAACTCTTTGATCGGTCCGGGGGAGGGGAGAAACTTTCCGCCGGCCGGATTCTCGGCATTGAGGCGAACCTCGATCGCATGACCACGACGTGACGCGTTCACTTCGTCCTGGGTCATGGGGAGCTTCTCGCCGCTCGCGACGCGGATCATCCACTCGACCAGATCGATGCCGCTGATCATCTCGGTCACGGGATGTTCGACCTGGAGGCGGGTGTTCATTTCGAGGAAGAAGAACTCACCGTCTTGATAGATGAACTCGACGGTGCCCGCGTTGAAATACCCGACCGCCTTGGCCAACTTCACCGAGGCCTCACCCATCGCAACACGAAGCTCGTTGGGGAAATCGGGAGCGGGGCTCTCCTCGATGAGCTTTTGGTGACGCCGCTGAGCCGAGCAATCTCGCTCGCCGATCCACAGCACATTGCCGTGCTGATCCCCCATGATTTGCATCTCGACGTGACGTGGCCAGGTGAGGTAGCGCTCCATGTACGCCTCGTCGCGGCCGAAGGCAGCCTTCGCCTCGCGCTGGGCGGCACCCAACTGACTCTCCACCTCGTCCTCGGACTTCACGACCTTCATGCCGCGTCCACCGCCGCCGTACGCGGCCTTGATGGCGATCGGATAGCCGAACTCCTTGCCGAAGGCGACGACGTCGGCGGGACCGCTGAGGAACTCCATTGTGCCCGGAACCATCATGACCCCGGCGGCGAGTGCTGCCTTGCGTGAACTCACCTTGTCGCCCATGACCTCGATCGCTCCCGGCGGCGGGCCGATGAACGCGACACCCTTCTCGGTGATCGCACGGGCGAAGTCGGTGTTCTCCGAGAAGAAGCCGTACCCCGGGTGGACCCCGTCGGCGCCCGACTTTTCGAGAGCATCGAGAATTGCGGCGGTGTTGAGATAGCTCTCCGCGCTCGAGTTTCCGCCCAGGGCATAGGCCTCATCAGCCAGACGCACGTGCAGGGCATTACGATCAGCGTCGGAATACACGGCGACGGTGGCGATTCCCATTTCTCGAGCGGTACGGATGACCCGGACGGCGATTTCGCCGCGGTTTGCGATGAGGATCTTCTTCAACATGAGGGGCTCATTTTCATCGGGCGAGGGGGCGCGTGCCAAACGGCCACATTCGGCCAGGTAGGAGCGCCACGTACTTGTCGGGCGCTCATTCTTGTCGACAACTCGATAGCCGGTGAGCGAAACCGGCGACCTACGCTGAATTGCATGGAGACGCCGGTCTGGGACATTCACGAGTTCGACGCAATCGACTCCACGAATCGTTGGCTCGCCGATCGGTGCGCAGAGGGCGCCCCCGGCGCCATGGTGGCCATCGCCGCGTTGCAGACCGCCGGGCGGGGTCGCCTCGGCCGGACCTGGACCGCGCCGCCGAACTCGGGCCTGTTGATGAGCGTGCTCCTGCGGCCCCACATCGCCGTAGACCAGTGGCACCTTCTGAGCTTGCATCTCGCGATCGCGGCACTGGAGACCGTTCGTGCCCTGGGCGCTGACGTCTCGCTGAAATGGCCGAACGACCTGCTGGCCACCCGAGCCGACGGCGAGGAGCGCAAGCTCGCCGGGATCTTGGCGCAGGGCATTCACGGTGCCCATCCCGGCGTGGTCGTGGGGATCGGCCTGAACCTGGTGCGTCCCCCCGACCCTCCGGAGGAGATTGCCGCCCGCGGTGTCTGGCTCGAAGAGCTGGTCGCGTCGAACCCGAGCCCCCGAGAGCTGGCCGCACCCCTCCTCGCCCGCTTCGGCGAGGTCCTGACCTGGCCCGTGCCCCGCGTCCTCGACGTCGCCCGTTCGAACTGTTCGACGCTGGGGCGTCAGGTCCGCGTCGAACTCGCCGGCAGCGATGTGCGCGGCGTCGCAACAGGGATCGGCGACGACGGCGCACTGCTCGTCGACACCGGTTCTGGCGTCGTGGCGTCGTTCCACGCGGGCGACGTCGTCCACGTGCGCTGACCCACCCCCGCGCCGACTCCCGCGCCCACCCAGCTCCCAACCGTCTCCCCATCTGCTCCCGTCTGAGCTCCAACCCCTACTCCCATCTGAGCTTGTGGTGCGTTTGGGCTGCTCGTGGTGCGTTTGGCCAGCCCGAACGCACCACAAGGTACCTAAACGCACCACAAGCCTGAAGGATCATTTCCGAACGTGTTCAAAAACACTTGACCACTTGCTCAAGATCATGTTTACTGTTTTTGAACACGTTCACAAACCGTGAACTCAAGCAAAGGAAACGCTCATGACTGTGCTCTCGACAACCGACTACTCCCTCGTCACCTA
Source organism: Acidimicrobiia bacterium (assembly GCA_031418035.1). Lineage (GTDB taxonomy): Bacteria > Actinomycetota > Acidimicrobiia > Acidimicrobiales > JANYDT01 > JANOYY01. The sequence continues at coordinate 22,083 of JANOWU010000159.1, read as the reverse complement.
CGGCCTCTACATCGTCACGGCCGTTCCGATCACGCTCTTCGTCGCCCGGACACTTTCCCGGAACGGAAAGCATTTCCTGATTGACGTCTTCCACGGCAACGATTCACTCGCCGATGCCGTGAACCAACTGCTGGTGGTGGGGTTCTACCTGCTGAACCTGGGGTTCGTCTCGTTCTTCTTGAAGAGCACCGAACGGATCGAGTCGTACCGAGTGGCGCTCGAAGTCCTCTCGACCAAGGTGGGCACGGTCGCCATCGTGATCGGCCTCGTCCACTTCGCCAACGTGTGGGCATTCAATAAGTACCGCAACCGAGCGATGGACCTGGCGAACCCCGGTCTCCCCCCGGTCGACCCGACCGGATCAACGCAGACATCGTGGCTGGCGCCGAGCGTTTGACCCGAACGTGACCGGAAAACCTCAACCCAACACCCTCTTAGGACCTCGACCACTCCCGCCACCGCGCCCGCGACCATACCTTCACCCACACGGGCAACGGCACCAACGTCGACGCGCATCGTGAACCGGGGACGCCGCAGTCCCCGGTTCCTGGTGCTCCTCTTCGACGAGTCGTGCCCGCTGTGTCGCACGCTTCGGAAGTTCCTGAGCACACGGCGACCGATTGTCCCCATTCACCTCGTACCGGTTGGCTCACCCCGAGCGGCCGAACTGTTCCCGGGCCTCGACCTGCGCCGAGCACGCGAGATACTGACCGTCGTGGACGACGTCGGCCATCTGTACGAAGGTGACGCCGCGTGGATCGTGTGTGGGTGGGCCCTTCCGGCGCTTCGCGGTCTCGCCGAACACGTGTCCAGCGGATGGCGACGCTCGCTGGTTCAGTCCGGTGTGAGCGCGCTCAACACGCTGCGCCTCGTCGGTCGAGACCCCTATCCTGAACCAGGTGCCGAAGACGTCGAACAAGTCGAACAAGTCGAACAAGTCGCAGCGTGCACAGACTCGTGTCCCGCCGGACTCCCCTCATGGCTCGGAACCGATGGCGAGCGTTCGCACGACTCTGGCCGGGAGCGCTCGCGGTAAGGCGGCCGTGAAGCTTCCCTCCAAATCCGAACGGACCGAAGCAGCGATCGTCGACGCAGCACTCGAACTCTTCGCCGAGTATGGCTACGAGGCGACGACCATGCGCCAAATCGCCGATCGGGCAGGCGTTTCGGTTGGTAACTCCTATTACTACTTTGCCTCCAAAGAGGCGTTGGTGCAAGCGCTGTACGAGCGGTTCTCCTATGCCACCTTCGACGTCGCCATGCAACGTGTGGCACGGGCCGAGTTGTTGGCCGACCGCATTGCCGAGGCCATGTTCGCATGGGTCGACACCATGTCGCCATATCGGCTCTTCGGGGCGGCATTCTTTCGCAGCGCCACCGATTTCGGCTCGTCGGTGTCGCCCTTCAGCAAAGAGTCTGCGCACATACGGACGCACTCCTATGAGTTGTGGCGGACCGTACTCAATGGTGCCACCGACACGCAGGACCTGGCCCCGATCAAACCCGAAACGATTGCCGATCACGACCACTCGAGCAGCCCCGAAGCGCCTTCGGACCGGCTTCCCCAACTGCTGTGGCTCTATGCCCTCGGCATCGTCGCCATTTGGTCGCAGGATCCGACGCCCACGTCGGAGAGGACCATCGCGCTGATTCGTCGCAGCGCCCCATTGCTTGCGCACGTCGTGAAACTCAGTGCAAACCCGATGTTCGTGCCCGTCGCCCACGATGTTCTCGGCTTGATCGACGAAATTGGGTCGCTCCGAGATCCTCTGTGACGACGATGAACAAAACACGTTGCGACGCGGATGCCCCACTAGCCTCGCCGTCATGAAAGGCATAGTTCTCGCCGGCGGAAGTGGTACCCGGTTGCACCCAGTGACGAGGTCGGTGTCCAAGCAGCTCCTTCCCATTTACGACAAGCCGATGATCTACTACCCGATCTCGGTACTCATGCTGGCCGGTATACGCGAGATCCTTGTCATCTCCACACCCCACGACCTTCCGCTCTTCGAGCGCCTCCTCGGCACAGGCGACGACATGGGTGTTTCGTTTTCGTATGCCGAGCAAGCCGCACCCAATGGGCTGGCCGAAGCGTTCATCATCGGCGCAGACCATGTAGGTACGGCCGCGGCGTGCCTCGTTCTCGGTGACAACGTGTTCTATGGCGAAGGCCTCCCGAACATGTTGTCCGACGCGCGCAAGCGCATCGAGTCAGTCGGAGGTTGCCAGCTCTTCGGCTATCGCGTCACGGATCCTGAACGCTACGGCGTTGCGGAGATCGACAGTCATGGACGTATCCTGTCGATCGAAGAGAAGCCGACCGTGGCGAAGAGCAACCTGGCGGTGACCGGCCTGTATTTCTTCGACAACTCGGTGCTCGACGTTGCCGCGAACCTGAAGCCGAGTGTTCGCGGGGAGCTCGAGATAACCGACGTCAACCGTCATTACGTCGACGCCGGAACAGCGTCGTTGCAGCGCATGGGGCGCGGTATGGCATGGCTCGACACGGGAACGCACGACTCCCTCCTGGAGGCCGCCACGTTCGTGCAGGTTCTCGAACACCGGCAGGGCGTCCAGATCGCGTGCCTCGAGGAGATCGCGTTCGAACAGGGTTGGATCGATGCCGCTCAGCTCTCGGCGCTCGCCGACAAGCTCGGTAAGTCCACATATGGTGAGTATTTGCGGCGAGTAGCGCGCGAAGCGGTGCGGTGATGCGTGTTCTCCTGACGGGAGCGAACGGGCAGTTCGGTTCGGAGTACAGCGCGCACACCAAGGAGCATGCGCCTCACGATGAGATCCATGCGTTCTCGCATGCCGAACTGGACGTGACGAACCGGGACCAGGTGCTCCAGGTTGTCCACGCCGTGAAGCCCGACGTGATTCTGCACGCAGGCGCCATGACGAACGTCGATGGCTGCGAGACCGATCAACTACGTGCACTTATGGTAAATGCGTTTGGGACCCGCAATATCGCAGAAGCCGCGTTTCGATCCGACGCCCGTGTCGTCTACTTGAGTAGCGACTATGTCTTCGACGGACGCGGGGGAGGAGTGTCGGGCGGTGCCCCCTACACCGAATGGGACACCCCGAACCCCCAAACCGTCTACGGCCGCTCGAAGCTGGGCGGAGAAATCGAGCTCCGAACCCTTCTCGGCCCGGCCGCAACCGTCGTGCGAACGAGTTGGGTGTGTGGTATCTACGGGCACAACTTCGTCAAGACGATGTTCCGCTTGGCCAACGATCCCTCGGTGCCGTCGCCGACCGTCGTCGACGACCAGGTTGGGTGCCCGACGTTTACCGCCGACCTCGTGCGCGCGGTTCGCTTTCTTGCCGTTGGGCACGTCCCCGGTCTTTTCCATTTCAGCAACACCGAATCGCTCAGCTGGTGCGAGTTCGCAAAAGCGATCTTTGCCGCGTCGGGGCACGACCCCGAACGAGTCCGACCGACAAGTTCGCCGGAGTATCAAGCCAGTCGAACGACACCAACAGCACCGCGGCCGTCCTACTCGGTGCTCGACCACCTTGCGCTTCGAGGCGTCGGGTGTTCCCCGACGAACTGGCGAGAAGCGCTCGACCAAGCCGTTGCGGGTCTTCGACTCGCCGGGTCGTGAGCTCTGCTGCGGGACAACTCAGCGCGGGCGACGAAACCGGATCCCCGGTGCACGTCGTGGTGGTCACCTACAACTCTGCGAAACATATCTCGAGTTGCCTCGAATCGCTGCGTTCGAATCAGCGGTTGTCTTCAGTCGTCATTGTCGACAACGCATCAACCGACGAGACGTGCGAGATCATCGCTGCGCACAGTTCGAGTCTGCCGTGGCCCTTGAAGCTGGTTCAGACCGGCATGAACCTTGGATTCGGTCGAGCGGTCAATCGAGGAATTGCGACGCTGCCAATCGACGGTCACTATGCGTGCATATTAAATCCGGACACCGTTGTCGGTGTCGGGAGCATCGACAGATTGGCGAGCCATCTCGACCGAAACGCCTCGGTCGCGCTCGTTGGTCCCCGGGTTCTCAACCCGGATGGTTCCGCGTATCCGTCGGCCAGGTCCTTCCCGAATCCACTGGTCGCGCTCGGTCATGCGTTCCTTGGACTCCTGTGGTCGAACAATCCGCTGTCACGGCGGTACCGTGACAGCGACGACGAACTCCCGGACTGGGTGTCGGGTACGGCGATGATGGTGCGCCGCAGCGCCGTCGAACAGATCGGTGGTTTCGACGAGCGCTACTTCATGTACGTCGAGGACCTCGATCTGTGTTGGCGGCTGCGCCGATCTGGATGGCAGATCGGCTTTTGCGCAGAGGCGTCGGTCGAGCACGAGATCGGCGCATCCGGCGTCGGGTCGCGACGAGCTCTGCTGATCGAACATCATCGCTCTGCGTGGCAATTCGCGAAGATGTCGTCGACGGGGCCGAAGCGCGTGTTGCTTCCGATGTATGCGCTAGCGCTTGGCGCACGCCTCGGAATCGTCATGATTCGATCGACGAGGGTGTCCTCAGGAGCTAAGCGGGAAGGGTGAACCGGAACAGAAGGCCCCTCGACTAACCTTTCTGACCCGTGGCATCACCCTCGAAACCCGAAAACCAGTCAAGGCAACCCGTCAACAAAAAGGTGGCCCGCGCCGCTCGTGCTGGTGGAGGACCCGTCAAGCGCTCTCGCCGACGACTCGATTCCTTCTCGCTCACCGTTGCCGGCATAATTCTCGCTGGTGTCGTGCTTGTTGCGGGGTCGGTGTACGGTCGCCGGATTCTCGAGGGCGCGCCATTCGTCGGCACCCGCCAGGCTCGCACGGAGGGCGGAGAAACCGTTCGTACCGGACCTTATGTGTCGAAGAAGCTCCGCGCCGCCGAGAACGAACTGAAGAAGCTGCTCGACGAGAAGAAGCCCGACACCAAGAAGGTTGCTGCGGCCCAGAAGAAGCTCGAGGAACTCACGGCTGACACCCACTGGCATTCTGCGTATGGCATCTACCAGTGCGATAGGTACCTCGATCCGTTCGATGGGACCGAGTTTGCCGATCCGGTCGGATTGCATTCCCACGACGACGGTCTCATCCACATCCACCCGTTCCTGTTGCGAGTGTCAGGAGCGAAAGCCCGACTAGGCAACTGGATGGAGGCGGCTTACCTGACAGCGAACAGCTCGCAGCTCAGATTCCCGACTCCGGGAAAGCGGCCGGGCACCGGTCAGCTTTCGGTGCCGTCCGACTTCGTCACCCTGAAGGCGAAGAGCACGTGTAAAGACAAGAAGGGCAAGTTTGTCGACGCCCAAATCTCGCTGTACGTCTGGGATTCGGAAAAGGACAAGAGCGCGTCGGTGTACGGCGGAGGATTCGGCGATGTTCGGGTTGGCGAAGACAAGGCCTATGCCTTTGTGATCGCACCGAAGGGCACAAAGATCCCCAAGCCGCCGTCCATGGCCGCACTCGACAAGCCGAGCGACGTGGTCTCGCCGTTGGCGTCAGCGGAGGGAGCGCCCCTCAATACGACGGGAGACTCCACGACGAGCTCTGCGCCGTCGAGCACCGTGGTCACGGTCGGCGACAAACCCACGGCCGTGGAGGTAGGCAACGCAGCCTCGACCACCGTCGCGGCAAACGCGGCCTCGACCACCGCCGTAGCCTCATCGACCCCCACGACGACGAAAGCCGGATAAACACATGAGAGCAGTGGTTCTCGTCGGCGGCGAAGGAACACGACTTCGGCCGCTCACCGCGACTCGACCGAAACCACTGCTCCCCGTGGCACATCTTTCGATGCTGGAGCGCAAACTTGGTCATCTGGCTCAGTACGGCGTCACCGAAGCGGTGCTTTCGCTGGGGTACAAACCGGATGCGTTTCTTGCCGCGTTCGGCGATGGGTTCGCGGCTGGCGTCAAGCTGCATTACGCCGTCGAGCCGAGCCCGCTCGACACCGCCGGCGCCATTCGCTTTGCCGCCGAGGGGGCGGGTTTCCTCGAGTCAGACGACATCATCATCGCGGTGAACGGCGACACCCTGACGAGCATCGATCTCGGTGCGGTGATCGCGTTCCATCGCGAGCGGAAGGCGCAGGCGACCATCTCGTTGACGCAGGTCGAAGATCCATCCGTGTTCGGCGTCGTGCCGATCGACGACGATGGTGCGGTCATCGCGTTTGTCGAGAAGCCTCCCCGTGAGGAGGCCCCGACCGATTGGATCAATGCGGGTTTGTATGTGCTCGAACGATCGGTCTTCGATCTCATTCCGGCTGGCGAACGTGTGTCGATCGAGCGGGAAACATTCCCGCAACTGGTCGCAAAGAAAACGTTGTACGCCGTGCAGGACCCCGCGTACTGGCTCGACGCCGGCACGCCGGCAACCCTCCTCCAGGCCAACCTCGACGCCGTGGACCAGGGAGCAACTGCTATCGACGCATCGGCGTCGATCGTCAACTCGACGGTCGAGCGGAGCGTGATCGGTGCTCGTTCGACGCTGACCGGAGCAACGGTTCGGGGCAGCCTCATCATGAACGACGCAACGCTCGAGGACGGATGCGTCATCGAAGACTCGATCGTCGGTGACGGTGTCACGATCCAGTCCGGCGCAATTCTACGTGCACATACGGTTGTCGGTGATGGCGTCGTCGTGTCCGCGGGCACCTACGAAGGCGAACGCCTGAGCTGACGACGGTCGCTGAGGGTCAGCGGAACAAGTCCTCCGACGGGCTCCGCACGATCTCGGCTTTGACGCTCCCTTCTCGCAGCCACGTGGGATCGACGCCGCGCACGATTGCGGCAGCGACGTTGGCGGCCTTTCCCATCACCAGTTCCGCGGCGCCGGCGAGTTCGTCGGCCACGCAGACCTCGGTAACGTGCAACTCGCGTCCCTGTGAATCGAACGTGCCCCGCAGGTCGATCACCGCAGCTACCCCGGCACACCCAATCGCAACGTCGGTCAAACCTTTGCGCCACGCCCGACCGAAGGTGTCGGAGATGATGACGCCGACGTTGATCCCGAGGCGACCCTTGATCCCGTCTCGGATCTTGCGCGCCGATCGGTCGGAGTCGACCGGGAGCAGGGCGGCCATTCCCTTGTCGATGTTGGAAAGATCGATACCGGCGTTCGCGCAAACAAAACCGTGGGTTGTTTCGGAGATGATCAATTCGCCTCGCGGGGTCGGTCGTCGACGCAAGATGCGAACCGATTCCTCGAACACGTAGCGTTTGTGGTCGTCCTCGATGTTTGGATCGACCGGCACGAGGCGACCCTCAGCCTTTGAAACGACTTTCTGAGTCACGACAATGACGTCGCCTTCACGAAGTCCCGGGTCGGGTGTCGCGGCGGCGATGATCTGCTCGGACAACACGTCGCCGGGCTGAACCTGGGGGATGCCGAGAATGGGCAGGAGTTCGATTGCGTTCACGGGTTCTCCCGGGCTGGTGGTGGAAAGGATTGCAACGTGGTTCGGGCCAGGGCAGCACCGACGCCGGGTTCGCTCATGATGGAGTCACAAACTACGGCCCGCACGCCGATCGCTTCAACCTCAGCGCTTCGATCGGCGTCGCGGGTGTCGATGACCATCGTGGCGGCAATGTCGCGATAGAGCGACGCCACGCCAACGCACGACGATTCGTGGCCGAGCGTGGTCAACATCGTGTCGGCCGGGCCCTTGAGCGCCGCACCGCCGATGATCGGTGAGATCGCCACGCAGTCCGCTCGGCGAGCACGGAGCGCGTCGCGGATACCGGCGACGGCCAACACGGGCCCGATCGACACCAGCGGGTTCGATGGGGCGATCACAATGCGCGCAGCCTGGGCTATCGCCTCAAGAACACCGGGCGCAGGCGTCGCCGATTCGATACCGACGAGTGTGATTGCCGACACGTCGAGCCCGTGCTGGTACCGGACGAAGTACTCCTGAAAATCGAGTCGCCCCCTGTCGGTTTGCACTTTTGTCGCGACAGGGTCATCGCTCATCGGCAGCAGTGACAGACCCAGGTTCCACGCCTTCGCCTGATCCGCGCAGACCTCGGTCAGCGTTGCCCCGGCGCGTAACCTCGACGTCCGCCAAAGGTGCGTTGCCAGATCTCGATCGCCGAGGTTGAACCAGGTGAGGGCCCCGTATGGTTCGTAGCGGCGCAGGTTTTCCATCGCCACCCAGGTCTCGCCACCGAGGCCCCACCCTCGCTCAGCGTCGATGGCGCCCGAAACCGTGTACGTGACCGTGTCGATATCTGGGCTCACGTGCAGCCCATGGAACACCGTGTCGTCGCCGGTGTTCACGATCGCGGTGACCTTTTCGCCGGGATGCACGGTAAGGAGATGGCGGAGGTAGCGGGCCGCACCAACGCCTCCGGCGATCACCACGATGTTCTGATCGTTTTGTATGGTCACCCGACGAATCTATCTGCGACGGTAGGCTGTTTCGCCATGTCCGGCTTCCCCGTTCCCGGATCGCGTTCGCCGATCGATGTCATCACGCTCGAGGGCGGTCACGCCGTCCATGGTGAGATTGTTGTTCGAGGCGCGAAGAACTCGATCTCGAAGCAACTCGTTGCTGCGCTCCTGACCGACAAACCAGCCGCCCTACACAGCGTCCCCGCAATCTCTGACACCTTCATCGTCACCGACATGTTGCGAGACATGGGTGTGGAGGTCGTCGCCGATGACGACGGTGCAGGCACGATACGGGTCCACGCCGCGAAAGTCACCCCGCTGAGCGCCGATCGGCTGCACCTCTATACGAACCGCAGTCGCATTCCGATCCTTCTGTGCGGACCGCTGCTGCACCGCACCGGCGAAGCTCTGGTGCCGGGCCTGGGCGGCGACGACATCGGGAAGCGTCAGGTGAACTACCACTTGATGGTGCTGCAACAATTGGGCGCGCACATCGACGAGCGACCCGACGGCTGGCATCTCAAGACGACGGGTTTGGTCGGCTGCGAACTTCGTCTTCCGTTCCCGAGCGTCGGCGCCACGGAACAGGTCCTCCTGTCGGCGGTTCTTGCGGAAGGCGTCACCACACTGCACAACGCGGCAATCGAGCCGGAGATCCAAGACCTCATTGCGGTGCTGCAGAAGATGGGTGCAGCCATCATGTTCGGAGCTGATCGCGAGATCATCATTCACGGGCAAACGTCACTCACGGGTTATGACCACAGCGCAATGCCCGATCGACTGGAGGTTGCGAGCTGGGCCTGCGCGGCCATCGCGACCGGCGGCGAGGTGTTCATTCGCAATGCTCGCGTCGAGGACATGGTGTCATTCCTCGGTGCCTTTCGTCTCCTCGGCGGATCGTTCACGGCGTCACCCCAGGGCATCCACTTCAAGCGGCAAAACGGCGAACTGCACGCGGTTGACCTCGCAACGGCGGTGCATCCTGGTTTGATGACCGACTGGCAGGCACCGATCGGGGTGACGCTCACGCAGGCCAACGGGACATCCACGATCCACGAAACCGTCTACGAGAATCGTTTCGGCTACACGAAAGCGCTGGTCGAGATGGGTGCCGACATCAGTGTTTCCAAGGGTTGCCCGAAAGGCAATGCCTGTCGCTTCGGTGGACTCGGCCACGAACACACAGCAATCTTTCGTGGTGTGACGCCGCTGCGTGGCGCCGATGTCGAGATTCCCGACCTACGCGCCGGATTCAGTCACGTGATCGCCGGATTGATCGCCGAAGGACGCACGACTATCCGCGGAGTCCGTATGATCGACCGCGGATATGAAGGTTTCGTCGACAAGCTCGACGCTATTGGAGCACGGGTTATCTCCACCTCGGTGTAGGTGACTACCAGCTGGGTGACCGTCGGTCACTCCAGGTGAAGGGACGGAACTGTGAGAATCATTTCATGACGAAGGTTTTTGACCACGCCCAACACCCTGTCGAAGACGACTTCGTGGTTGACTCCGACGTCGTCGTTGGCCCCGGCAGCGACGGCAGCGACGGACCCGGCAAGCGGCGTCATCCGTTCATCAAGGCATTCGGTGGTCTGGGCCTTACCCTTCTCGTCTTGGTCGCGGCCATCACCGGCTGGGGCTACATGAAGTTCCGGGCGATTCCCAAGATCAAAATCGATAAAGCGGTGCTCGGCAAGCAGTCCGACGTGAAGACCACCGTTAATTACGACGCACTGTTCTTTGAGACGGCGCCCGGGGGAACAGCAGCTCCCGAAGTGCAATCGACGGCACCACTCACGGCCCCGACGGTTCCCGATGCGGCGCTCGGGGACACGACGCCCACGATCGCCGTGGGCAACTCTGACTCGTCGGTTACGACGGTCGTTTCGACGCCGAGCCCTCGGCCTGCTCCGGAAACTCTCGTCCCGGACGACGTGACCCTCTTGACCGTCGACGACGTCACCGCGGAAGCCCTGAAAGAAGCCGACGCCGCCGACGCTGCCGAAGTCAAGAATTCCCAGACCGGAAAAACGCCGGCCACGACGCAGCCCCCTGTGGTGTTCAACACCGTCGGGCCGGGCCCGATCGTTGATGTTCGCACCGCCAATCCGTTTGGCGGGTCAGGTACCCAGAACTATCTGATGATTGGCGTCGACGATCGCAAGTCGGTCCCGGACGGCCAAGAGGTCGGCTTCGGGGTCGGCAAGGTAGACGGTTCGCGCACCGACACCATTTTGATTTTGCGTATCGACGCGAACGCCCACCGGGCCTGGATTCTGTCGATTCCCCGGGACCTTTGGGTTCCGCTCGCCGGCTCCGGGCGTCCGTCACGTATTAACTCAGCGTTTCGAAAAGGCCCGGCGGCGCTGGTCCAGACGATTCAAGAGCGCCTCGGCATTCCGGTCCATCACGTCGTGCAGGTCGATTTCGGGGGCTTTCAGAAAGTCGTTTCGACCGTGGGCGGCGTACAGGTATGTTTCGAACGACCGACCCGCGACCTTCTGTCAGGTCTCAACCGTCCGAATCCGGGATGCCAGATGCTCGACGCCCGCGGCGCTACGGCATATGTGCGGAGCCGTCATTACCAGCAGCTCGTGAACGGCAAATGGGTCGAGGATCCAAGGTCCGACCTTGGCCGAATCATTCGTCAGCAACAGTTCATACGCGCCGTGATGAGTCGGGCGCTCGATCAGGCGACGAACCCGCTCACCGTGAACGCCATGCTCGATGATCTCAAGTCAGCAGTAGCGATCGACTCGACCTTTACCTTTCCGGAGACCACCGCATTGGCGAACGACCTCCGTTCGTTCGACCCGAACACACTCGAGGCATACACGCTGCCGACGAGCGGTGCCCGGGTGAACGGGGCCGCCGTTCTGCGATTGAACACCAAAGCTGCGGCTCCGCTTCTTGCGAAGTTTCGCGGAAAGTAAGTCTACGTAGATAGTTTCTGGGCGCGCTGTTCGCGGATGGTAGCGAGGCGCGCTCGAATCCATCGTGCGGTGTTGGTGGGATCGATCAGCGCCTGCGCGTCGCGCTGCGCCTGACGCGTCCGAGCCGCAACTTCTGAGCCTGCAGTGAGTACCTCACGAAGGGCCGCGGCTGCAGCGTCGATATCTGCTTGTGCCCAGAACAACCCATCGGGATATTGGCCTGTAGCGACCGTCGGTACCAGTCGGTACGGGATCAGCCAACTGTTCAATGTGGACATGAAATCCAGGTTGCCCGAGTAGGCGGTCGCAATGACCGGCACGCCCGCCGCCATTGCCTCGAGCAGTGTGAGGCCGTAGCCCTCGCTTCGGTGCAACGAGAGGTACACGCTCAAAGACGAGACGAATGCGGAATGCTGTTGTGCGTCGAACATTCGGTCGAGCACGACAACGTCTGGTCGTCCATCTGCGAGGGCACGCAACCGGTCGACCTCGTCGGGAAACGAAGCACCGTTGATCGTCTTGAGAATCAACGAGGGGCCATGATCGTTCGTGGTCGGACTCGGAACGGCCCGACAGTACGCCTCGATGGCCGCGGCAGGGTTCTTCCGGCCCACGGACGACGCGAAATCGAATGCGAATCCCACGAGAGGTCCCGACGGAGCTAAGCCGTACTGCTGCCGGATTTGCGCCGACAGTTCGGCGGAGGCGGCGGCGTTGGCCGGGGCCGCGATGTCGGCGCCGAGGGCGACGGTGCGAACACTGACATGCTCTGGGGCGACCCGTGCGATGGCTTCGCGGGCGAACTCGCTGTAGGTCCATACTTCGTCCACGAAGTCGAACCCTGCCTGTTGTTGGCGTGGAAACGTGTCGAGCTCCCAGCCCCAGAGGCCGATGCGGTATCGCCCGGTCGTGGCCCATGGGCCGAGCGCCCGGCTGAGGCGCTCGGTCTCACTCCCGTTGACGCACAGTACCAAGAGGTCGAGGGCCGGCGCGCTTCGTCCTCCCTCGTCGGTTTCGTCGAAGGCGACCGTTTTGGGTGCACTCGTATGATCATAGGTGCGCATATGAATTCGCTCGCCGCCAGTCTGAAGGAGACGTGCCATTCTCCGGCCCGCGGCGCCGACGCCCAGGACGGCACGAAAGTAGCCGACGCATGTCGTCCCGGTCTCGAGAGGCAGCGGGGTGTCGACGCCTATCGCATTCGTGAGACCCGGCGGTTCCGGTGCAATGAGCTCGACGGGAACCCCGGATTCGACGGCGCCAAAGTGATGCACCCATCGAATGAACTCCGTCCGTGCGTCCGGGTCCAGGAAGACACCGGGGAACTCGTGCTGCAGGTCGGGGCGTTCCCACCACAGTCGGGTCAGGTATCGGCCGACGCCCTTTGCATCCTGCGGCCCGTCCTGAGCAGCCCACTGCAGGTTCGCTGCACCATCGGACGGATCTGGTACGGGCTCACCAGCGGCGATCGCTTCGTCTCGCAGCCCGCGAAGTCGCTCATCCATGGCAAAGACGGTACCGTGCGAAAGTGGAATTGAAAGTCACCCGGTACGAAAAGAGCCCTGAGGGCGTGGCGACCATCATGTTGAGCAGACCGGCTCGCCGCAATGCTTGGACTGGTCGTATGCACACGGAGTATCGGTGGTTGTGCGCGCAGGCCGAGAATGACCCGTCAGTACGCGTCGTTTTGGTACACGGAGATCCGGACGGGGGCACATTTTGCGTAGGCGCAGATTCCGATGCGCTGGCGGGGCACGTCGAGCGCGGTGGGTACGATTCCGGTCTCGGGGTCGAGGTTGCCGAGCCTGGACGTGGCTCGCATCCATACCTCGATGCCCATTTTGCGTGGCAGCTCGGCCTTCGTGTGCCAATGGTGGCGGCCATCAACGGTGCCTGCGCGGGAGTGGCGCTCGCGTTAGTGGCATTTTGCGATGTTCGTTTCGTGTCGGCAGACGCCACGCTGGCTACCGCGGCACCGAAGCTCGGGCTGCCCGCCGAGTACGGCTTGTCATGGATACTGCCGCGTCTCATAGGACGTATGCATGCCACCGACCTGCTGCTGTCGGGGCGAAGGTTTCGAGGGACGGAGGCGGCTCGATTGGGTTTCGCCTTTGAATCCGTGGACGCAGCGAGTGCCGTCGACGACGCCCGACGCTACGCACACATGCTTGCCACCGAGGTTTCGCCAACCTCGCTTCGCCTCACCAAGCGCCAGCTTGCCGATGACTTGCTCCGCCACGACGTCGGGGCGTCGGTGAGGGAGTCCGATGTGTTGCTGGACCAGGCGATGAAGGGCGCAGACTTCGCCGAGGGAGTCGCGGCGCTGCGACAGCGTCGGGCGCCGAACTTCCCACCCGACGTGTCCACCGACCAGGGGTGACGCTCAACGAGTCGCTGCGCCAGCTACCTTGTTCGAGCGATGAACTCCCTTCCCGCTTCGAACGATGCATCTTCGGGAGCGGGTCCGTGGGCCACGGCAGTTGTGTTTGTCGACACGAGCCCAGAGCACTTCCACGTCGCAGTGCGTTCCCTGCTCGACCGCACCGATCTCGACGTGGTCGTCGGTGTTCTCTACCCGATCTTCGCCAACGAATTCACCCAACTTGGGAGCCGTGTCTCGGTTCGTCCGGTCGGGTCCGTCGCGCAACTGATCAACGAAACCTACGCGCAACGTAGAACGCACGTCGTCGTCGTCAACGACGCCGTTGCGCTCCCTCCTGAGCCGTTCGCAATCGCACGACGCTGGCTGGACGAGGACCTGCGTTATTCGTCGATCTCGTTTCTGTCGAACGCCGCGGAGTTTCTGTCGTTCCCGAATCGCAACGTGCCCGAAGCCCGATCGCCCGACGGCCACGACGAAACGACGATCACGAGTCGTCTCCGTTCCTCCGAACCCGAGGCCGGGCCGGTCCCGACCATGTACGCCCCGGGGCCGGTCGTTGTCCTGAGCTCGGCGGCGCTCGGTGCGGTGGGGGAGGTCGTGGCTCCGGCGTCGGCCCGCTTCGACGTGGCGATCGCCGACTTCTGTGCCCGGTCGAGAGCGAAAGGCTTCATCGACGTGGTCGACACGTCGACCTATGTAGCTCGCACGGCTGATGCGGCCGTGCGTCCGATCGACGACACGATTTCGTTCGATGATCGCGGATGGCTTCTCCATCGTCATCCGTCGCTCATCAGCTTTCTCGAGCATGAACGAACCGCGGAGGAGTCAGCCTTTGCGATTGGGTTTCGAAGTGCTCGAATCAAACTACGTGGGCTTAGGGTTCTGGTCGATGGATCGTGTTTCGGTCCGAACGAAGTTGGCACACAGGTGGCGACGCTCCACACGATCCGAGCCCTCGCCGATCACCCCGACGTCGCCGCGGTAACGGTCACGCTCCCGGGGTCCATTCCGGGTTACGCAGAATCGGTGTTGGCCGGTCACCGCAAAGTGTCGTCGATCCCTCTTCTTGATATGCACACGTACGAGAGCGACATCGCCTTTCGCCCGTATCAGCCGACGCCCGGTTGGGACATTGCTGCGTGGAGAGGTGCGGCGCCGCGGCTCGTTATCAGCGTGCTCGACACGATCGCTTTCCACAACGGTGGGTACTTTGCGTCTTCGGCTGAATGGATGGCGTACCGAGAACATCTCCTGGCGAGCGTGCGAGCCGCCGACGCGGTGACGGTCATTTCCGACGATGTCATCGGCCAGATGCGCCTTCATGGATTCCCGGTCTCCGACGCCCGATTGCACAGCGTTGCGCTGGGTACCGAGCACCTCATCGGGGCCGACGCGATCGAGTTTCCTTCGGAGCTTCACGCCCGCGGGTTCTCGACGGGGGCCTTCGCACTCTGTCTCGGGGTCAACTACACCCATAAGAACCGAGAACTCGCTCGCCGCGCTCACGAACTCCTTCGCTCGCGCGGCCATGACATCTCTCTGGTGTTCGCCGGAGCCTCCGTTCCCCACGGATCGACTCGGATCGCCGAAGGGCGGCAGGGGAGTGCCGACCACGTATTTGTTCTTCCCGAACTCCGCACCGCCGAAAAGAATTGGCTCCTGCGCCACGCCGCGTTCGTCTGGTACCCGACGTCGGCCGAGGGGTTTGGCCTGGTGCCCTTCGAAGCAGCAGCGTTCGACACGCCAACAGTGGCCGTCGACTTCGGACCACTTCACGAACTCATGATCGAATCGCTTCACTCGAGTGACCGGGCCCGCGAGTTCGGCACCGACGTCCCAGTGCTGGCCGCCGACTGGAGCGCCGAAGCGTTGGCCGACGTTGCCAGCCGATTTCTCCGCGATCCCGACCTTGCCCGACGTCATACACGTGCCGTCCAATTCGCGTCGCGCCAGTACAGTTGGTCACGTACGGCATCGTCACTTGTGGCGTTGTTCACCGCGATACTGGCTCTACCCCCGCGATAACCACGCACCCCGACGAGGAACGATGGACACCGAGCAAAACATCCCCACTGTTTCGACGAGCACCGAGGAGTTGCAGCAACGAATCGACGCCCTCTCCCTCGGCCAGGCACTCGTCGACTTCGAGATGGCCAACGCCCGAGTTCTCGATCTCACGGCTCGACTCGTCGAAGCCAACGAGCGAGTTCGGCGTTTCGGGCGCGAGTCCGACGCAGCGCGCACTGCACTCCAGTCGGTGTCCGACGAGCGAGACCGTATGCGTACGGATCATATGGCAGCGGTAAACGAAGTCGCGGTCCTTGCCCGTGAGATCGGACTCCACCGAGAAGTTATTGCCGCACGCGATGCACGGGTGTTGGAGCTAGAAGGTGAGATCGCGTCACGCGATGTTCAGGTGGCCCATGCCCATGCCGAGATGGCCGCGCTTCGCAACTCCGTAACGTTTCGTTTGAGTGCCAAGCTTGGTGCCCTCAAACGGCTCCTTCGGTGATGGCGCTACCAGACGTCGTTCGGTGACCGGTGTGACCATGGCAGATCCTTTGCGAAACGCTTCGCCGCGACGCTCGATGCTGGTCGCCCTGCTCGTGTACAACGGTCGCTCGTTCGTCCCCCGCACGCTTGAGTCCCTCGCCGCGCTGCGCCGCGCCACGACGCAGTCGGGACGCAACGACGTCGAGATCGTCGTGTTCGACGACGCCAGCCCTGAACCGGGTTGGTCTGAGACACTGCGTGAGCTTTGTGTCCTCCACGATTTCGGCTACTACTGCTCGCCTCGCAACCTCGGCATACCCCGCAACATGAGTCTCGCGCTGCTCTACGGGCAGGCGTCGAACCATGACTTCGTGCTGCTGTTGAACTCCGACGTGGTGGTCGCCTCGAACCTTGTCGACGCCATGATCGACGCTGCGCGCGACGCGGAGTTCGACGCTGCGCACGGCGCGGAGTTCGAGTTCGCCGACGACGACGCTGCGTCTCACCGGGATGGCCGGGTCGCAAGTGTCACGGCGTGGTCGAACAACGCGTCGATCTTTTCTCTTCCCAACGACGACGCCGACCGCTTCCTCGCCGATCAGTATGTCGTTGATCGGGTGGCGAGTTCGCTGGCCGACGAGTTCGCCGACGAACCCGCCGAGCTTCCGGTGGGCATGGGGTTCTGCATTGCCGTCGCCGTGGACGCCGTGCGGGCGATCGGCGTCATGGACCCTGTGTTCGGCCGTGGCTACTGCGAAGAGGTGGACTGGTGCTGTCGGGCGAGCGCCGCCGGGCGGCGTCACGTGCTGGCGACGAACACGTTCGTGTATCACATGGGTTCGGCCACGACTCGCCTTGCCGGCCTGCTCGCTCCCGGCGAACAGACGGTGCAGGTCAACGAGGCCATCATCGATGACCGCTACCCGGACTACCGACGCCGAGTCGCGGCCTGGGAAGACGCAGGGGGCCTTCACGACGTCGTTTCTCGGGGACTACGGCGTTTGGTGACCGAGGCGGCACGAGTCCGGGGCTATCGACTCGACGCGACGTGGTTGCCCAAGAATCCAAAGGACGCATACGGTCCCGGTCTGGAGGATCTCGTGCAGATGCACGTGTCTCCGGACGGGGCGGCGCCGCTGTTGCAGGGCTGCGTCGATGGATTTCGCATCGAGATCCCGGTTGGAACCGAGGGGATTCTCGCCGCCGTGGGTGCCGTGGTCGGCGTAGCCCCCGCCGAAGTGCGGATCTCCGACCACGGGTCGGTTGCGTCACAACTCGAAGACGGCGCGACGCTCGCCGGCGTCAAGGTCGCTCGGGTCATCCGATACCCCGAACGGGTGTAGCGACGCCAACGATGCCAACGACGCCTGGATGACACTCTTGCGACGCCTTCATGCACCTGCACGAAGGAGTGGTCTCCGGATGGTCTCGGCCGGGTGTGCACCTCAACTCCAACTCGGCGGGGTTTGCACTCCAACCCGGCGGGGTTTGCACTCCAACCCCTCAGTTTTAGGCCGAAAAGTGGCTCGAGAACGGCGAGTTGGAGTTGTACGGGCCCCGAGTTGGAGTTGGAGTTGGAGTTGGAGTTGGAGTTGGAGTTGGAGTTGGAGTTCGCGGACCGTCGAGTTGGAGTTGGAGTTGGAGTTGGCCGACCGGCCCCGTGGGCCTCGCGTGTGGACCCGCATTGGGTGTGCGCCCCACTCTCCGGCGCCGAAGGCGGCGCGGTAGCGTGGTCGCCCTATGGGGTTTGTCGTACCGCCGTATCCACATGATCGTCTGACCGATGCCAAGGCACGCGCCGGTGCCCATCTCGGCGGTGGCGTCGAGTTGTCGATCGGCACGCCCTGCGATGCCCCACCGCCCGCCGTAGTGGCGGCCCTGTCGTCGTCGAATACCGAACGCGGATATCCGACGTCGCTTGGCTCGCCGCGCTTTCGGGAGTCGGCGGCTCACTGGCTGCATCGCCTGGTCGCAGCGACCGTCGACCCAGTAACGCAGGTTGGTGGATGCATCGGCACCAAGGAGTTCGTCGCCACAACTCCGCAATACCTCCGGTTGCGCACGCCCGAACGCGACACCGTGCTCTATCCCGCCGTCGCCTACCCGACCTATGAGATGGGCGCGCTCCTGGGAGGCTGTCGGGCCGTTGCCGTGCCAGTCGATGAGCGTTGGCAACTCCGCCTCGATGCGATCAGTTCCTCGGACGCTGCTCGAGCATTGTGCCTATGGGTCAACGCGCCGGGAAACCCGGCTGGCGGACTCGACGATCTGGGCGCTGCGGCGGCCTGGGGGCGTCGTCACGGCGTCCCCGTCCTCTCCGACGAGTGCTACATCAACTTCACGTGGGACGGGCCGCCACGATCGATTCTGCAGCACGGCACCGAGGGAGTCATCGCCGTGCACTCGCTGTCGAAGCGATCGAATCTGGCTGGCATGCGCGCCGGGTTCTATGCCGGCGATCGCGAGCTCGTGCACTTTCTGTCGGAGGTCCGCAAACACGCCGGATTCATGATGCCCGGACCCGTGCAGGTCGCCGCCGCGATTGCCTACGACGACGACGCGCACGTCGACGTGCAGCGCGAAAAGTACTTGGCGAGGCTGCAGCGCTGCGCCCAGATTTTCGGCGACGTCGGGCTGAGTTCGGATCTGCCCGCCGGCGGCTTCTATCTGTGGATTCGGGTGCCCGGAGGCGATGACTGGGCGGCCACGAACTGGTTAGCCGAACACGGTGGCGTGTTGGTGTCGCCCGGAGAGTTTTATGGTGAGGCCGGCCGCGGGTATATCCGTGCTGCAGTGGTTCAGCCCGACGATCGCATCGAACTCGTCGGCGAACGTCTTCTTCACGCCAACGTGAAGTGGGACGGCTGAATCGGTTGGTCGCCGATCACATACGACGCAGGACCGTGACAACACGGCCGAAAATCGTGATGTCGGCAGCGGGGAACTTCATCTCACTCATCGTGCTGTTCTGAGGGATCAGCGTGATGGTGTTGCCGTCTTTACGGTACACCTTGACGGTTGCCTCTTCGCCGGGGATTCCTGCGACGATCGTGTCGCCGTTGCGGACATCGCTTTGCTGGCGCACCACGACGTAGTCACCATCGAGAATTCCGGCCTCGATCATCGAGTCGCCGCGGACCTTCAGCATGAACAGGTTGCCATCGCCGGTGAAGTCTTCCGGCAGCGGCAGGATTTCCTCGACACGCTCGTCGGTCAGCACCCCGGTGCCTGCAGCCACCGAGCCGAGGAGGGGAACATGGCGCACCGGACGGCGTTCGGCCTGCGAGCCCGTAGCGGGGTCGTAGCGGACTTCGATCGCCCGGGGCTTGGTTGGGTCTCGACGGAGGTAGCCGAGCTTCTGGAGCGTTTCCAGGTGCATGTGGACCGTTGAGGACGACGACAGCCCAACCTGTTCTCCGATTTCGCGCACCGACGGGGGATAGCCACGGTCTCGCATCGCTTGTTCGATGCATTCAAGGATCTGCAACTGACGTTCGGTGAGGTGATGATCGCTCATTGGGGAAACTCCTCTGCCGGGGAACCGGCGGTGGGTGACGGTATGCGTCCGCCCTGCAGCGTACTGACGAGACATGGCGGAACGTGGGTCTGTTGAATGTGGGTCTAAGGGAAGATACGAACACACTATCGAACCTCTGTGTCGAATTCAAACATTTGTTCGGTTTCTCTCTTGACGATCGAACGAACGTTCCATAGAGTTCCCGAACATGACGAACAACCGTTCGAACCAACCCGCATCCATGCCGTTTGCATCAGCGCCCTCCGCACGGTCTGGGCCGAGTGAAGGGCGCCGCGAGATGTGGCCGCAGTCCTATAGTGCGCGCCGCCCGTCCGACACCCCGGGCGTCGCAAGTCGTCGAGCGACGCCACCGCGGCCGGTGGGAGCGTTGAGCGCGAGCCGAACCTCGCAACCAGCACAGAGCGCCGTCAAGAAACTCTGGATGCCGCTCGTCGCGGCAGTGGTGGTGATCCTCGCGGTCGTGTTGGTCGCTGGCGCCAACCGAGCCGGCGCAAGAAGCAACCGCACGGTGGCCCCGCGCATGGTCACGGTGGTGCCAGGCGACACGCTCTGGTCGATCGCTCGGTCGCAGAAACCCACGGGCGACGTTCGGCCCCTTGTGTCGAAGATTGCTCGACTCAACAACGTCGGCGCGCAGCTTGCGCCCGGTTCCACGCTCGTGCTTCCATAAGGTTTCGCAGGCGTTCGCGTAGTGTTATGTGTACATACGAAACCAGTGACGGGCTTTCGTTGTCGTGTGCGACAACGGCTAACGTCGTGTCGTGCGCTGCCCCTTTTGTTCGACTGCCGACGACAAGGTTATCGACAGCCGAGCGGCTGACGATGGTGCGTCCATCCGTCGCCGACGCGAGTGTTTGCAGTGTTCACGTCGCTTCACGACCTTCGAGCGTGTCGAAGACATCCCGATCATCGTGGTCAAGCGCAACGGGAGCCGACAGCACTTTGACCGGTCGAAGGTGCTGGCCGGCTTGCGGTCGGCGACAAAGAACCTGCACGTCGATCCGGCAGTCCTCGAAGCCGTCGCCGGTGAAGTCGAAGAGCAGTTTCGTCTCGAAGGATCGGAAATCTCGACCGGCGACATTGGCGCCGCAGTACTACAGCGACTGCGCTCCATCGATGGGGTCGCCTACGTGCGATTCGCAAGCGTGTACCAAAACTTCACGGATCCCGCCGAGTTTGCCAAAGTCGTCGATTTTCTGGCGTCGCAAGCAACCAGTCCGAAGGTGCGACACCTCACCAAGTCCACCCAACCAAAGCCAGTGGCCGGAGGGTCCGAAGTCGGTGTGGAGGACACCGCATCGTCTGAGCGCTCTCGGACCGCCCCGTAGACGTCGGGGACTGCGCCAGCCACCCGACTGAGCGTGTTTCCACAGAACACGGCACTTTTCCCCAATTGATTGCTCTATCGATCCACAGTTCGGGGTCGTTACGGTGTGCGAATTGCGCGTCGGCGCGGGTCAGTTGGCCCCGTCGCCGTGTTTTCCCTGTTGTTTCGCCACGCTAAGAGAACTTCGATCACCTTGCTTGACATGAATGAAATTCCACGCTTGTATTTAGGCCACATGTCGTGGCCCAACTGCTCCCAGCCCCTAGATGTTGTGTCTGGGGCGTGCCTGACCGAGTTTTGGACAGGAAGCAGTCGTCGGTCGCTTCCAAACTGAAAAGTTCACTCAGGCGTCGCTGACCATTGAGCTTCAGCTCGTTGGGCGGTGACGCTGCTTCGTCCTCGGATGCATCGCACTCCCCCAGCGTGCTGCCAAAGCGAAACCCCCGAAAACCCCGAAACGAACCGTCACTCCCGCCTCATCCCCATTCGCACACTGCTACTTCCCCGATTGCGGCACTTGTCGCACCTACGAAAGGTCATTTCACACCATGGCTCTTGCGCCTGAACGCACCGGCATCGGCATCCGCCGCTACTTCACGACCGAGGGAGTACATCCCTACGACCAAATCTCCTGGGAGCGTCGTGACAGCCTGATCTCCAACTGGAAAACCGGCGAGGTCGCCTTCGAGCAGCGAAACGTCGAAGTTCCCGCATCGTGGAGTGTGAACGCAACCAACATTTTGGCGCAGAAGTACTTCCGCGGCACCGTTGGCACGCCCGAACGGGAGTGGACCCTTCGTCAGGTAGCCGACCGCGTTGTCGACACCGTCACCAATTGGGGCGTTGCCGGCGGCTACTTCGTGGACCAGGCAGAAGCCGATGCGTTCAACGCCGAACTGAAGCACCTCGTCATCAATCAAAAGGCGGCCTTCAACTCGCCGGTATGGTTCAACATCGGCGTGAAGGGCGTGCCTCAGCAAGGCTCAGCGTGTTTCATCCTCGACGTCGACGACACGATGGATTCCATCCTGAACTGGTATCGCGAAG
>JANOWU010000158.1:0-35367 GCA_031418035.1 Acidimicrobiia bacterium | reverse complement strand
CGAGCCACGTTTCCGCGGAGACGCACTGGGTTGCGATGCCACCTTTCCGCGGAGACGCGCTGGTTTGTGGTGGGTCACGTTTCCGCGGAGACTCGCTGGTTTGTGGTGGGTCACGTTTCCGCGGAGATGCCCGGTTTGTGTCGAGCCAGGTTTCCGCGGAGATGCCCGGGTCAGCGACGTCACGTTCCCGCGGAGATGCCGGGTTTGTCTCGAGCCACGTTTCCGCGGAGATGCCGGTTTGTCTCGAGCCAGGTTTCCGCGGAGATGCGTTGGTCACCGATGCACGTTTCCGCGGAGACGCCGGGCCTGCGAGGTGTCACGTTTCCGCGGAGACGCAGGGCTTGCGGGGTGTCACGTTTCCGCGGAGACGTCGGGCTTGCGGGGTGTCAGAAAGTTGGTCGTGATCCAGATGGCGAGCTCGTGGTCGTAGCGCTCACCGCGACCTTGCGGCCTGATCGTGTCGGGCCCGGGGACAACCTCATTGGCGTGATTGACGGCGATGATGTGCTCAGGATCACCGACAACAGCAGCCGACGCGGGTGTCGGCAACCCCTGTGCGTTGTGAAACACGATCGAGCCGTCGTTCGGGTTGCCCGAGATAGACCAACCACGGTGATGGATCGCTCCGTGGTGGCGAGGACACAACAACACCAGGTTCGAGCCGATCGTTTCACCATCCTTGCCGTAGAACTTCACATGATGAGCGTGCAAGTTCTTGCGTTGCCCACACCCCGGAAACTGACAGCATCGATCGCGTTCCTGCAGGAATCGGCGCATCGGTTTCGACGGCGCCCGCAATCGCTTCTTGCGTCGACGCCCATAGCGAATCTCCTCCCCGCGGTGCGTTGCCACGATCTCGTCCGCAACCGCGCCGAGCCGGTCAGCGGAGGCGGGCGACAGTGGTGGGCCGTCTTCGAGCCGGCTCGACCCGTCGGGGTATCGGTGCACAACCGTCAACACTGGCGCCAACGGCGCTTCCGTTCGCGCCGCTTGATCATCGTGCGTTGCGCAACACCCAGGGCCGGGGTCCGTGTCGAGTTGCTGGGCGGCACGGGCGAGTACCCGGCCGAATCCATCGACACAACGCTGCGCGAAACCATCAGCATCGCGATCCTTATGGGCGTCGGTTGAAGTCTTGTCGGTATGGGTCTTGACCAGTTTGGCCATCAACGCACCGATCTCTGGCGGCAACACACCGCTTACGTGGTACATCCCGTCATCATCGATCCACCATGACAGCTCTCGGCGAGACGTCACCCGCTCATCGTGGCCCATTGCCGTGACTCGCTCAACGCGGATGGTGTCGTGCACGATCCGTTCGATCTGCGACCCTGTGGCGTTGCGGGCCAGGTCCAGCCATTGAAGCTCAGTGGTTGGTGTCGCGACACGACAAATCGCCCGCACGCGTGAAAACGACACATCACCACGACCAAACGCATCGCGAATCGCAGAGAGTTCAGCGAGCTTTCGGGCAACCGCAACATGTTGACGTGCCGTGCCGATACTGATGCCGACATGGACATTGAGCCACTGGGCCATCGTGATGCATTCCCACTGTTCAAAGGCGCGGCGACGGTCATACTCACCAACCAGCAGCAACCATCGACACATCGCCGCCGTCAGATGCGCAGCAAGCGTCGATATCTCTGCTTCTAAGCGCTCCGACGCCACTGCAGCCAACGACTCCGGAGAGTCCATGACACGAGCAACATCAGCAGGAGCAACATCACGATAAGCAACACTCAAATCACTCATAGACTTATCGTGAACGACCCGTACGACAGTTTCCGCGGCAGCGTCGGCTGGTGTCGCGAGTCGAACACTGCGCAGCGCGCGGCTATCCGGCCTTGGCCTCACGAGGCGTACGGTTGCTCAAACCAAGCTGCGTCAAGGCCCACGTGGTGAGTTCATGAGTGGCGTCGCGGTCCACGCCGCTTCGACTCAGCACCCGAACGACGTCCGACGACGATCCGCCTGTGCGAGCGGTGCTGAGCGCCAAGGTGGCCGCTCGTCGGCGGGTGGCGTGCACCGCGGAGTTCTGCAGTTCGGCGTCTTCCCAAAGTCGGTGCTCGGCAACCAGGTTCGCCGACAGGCGCTGAACCTGGCGTGGTTCGAGCCACGGTACCCGAGCACGGACGACGAGTGTGTCGCCACGGCGATAGGCAAGATCGAACGTACACAGACGGCCAAGGGCACGTTGCAAAGGCGAGTGCTTGCCCGTGCGGTCCCCGATGCCGAGTACTCGGGCGGTTTCGATAGGTGCAAGTGCGAAGCCGTTGGGCGCGACGTCGAATCCATACGACACTGAGCGAAGTAGCCATGTCGCCGATGGCCCGAGTATGCCGAGCCAGAAGCGCTCGACGTAGGGCGATTTGGGATCGTGTCCGAGCTCGTCGGTCACTGGATCGGGCCAGGGTTCGATCCAGATTTCGGTGGCGGTGGGGTCAACGAGAACATGCTCCGGGAGGGCACGCTCTTCATCAGGTAGGGCACGCATAACAACTCCATAGGGTGAGGGAATGTGCGAAGGTTTGTGTGTTCCGCAGTCGTAAACGTAGGTGGGCTCCTCCAATGACTCTTGATGAATCGACGAAAACAGCAGTCTCACTGGCCGGTTCCCTACTTGCCTCGGCGAATTCGATAGGTGTGCTTACTGGAGCCGGCATCTCGACCGACTCCGGCATTCCCGATTTCCGCGGCCCGCAAGGCGTCTGGACGCTGAACCCGAAAGCCGAGCGCACCTCCACCCTGCAGCATTACCTCCACGACCCGGAGGTTCGTGAGATTGCATGGCAGACGCGTCTTCATTCCCCTGCGTGGGATGCGCAACCCAACGCCGGTCATCGAGCGTTGGTTACTCTCGAGGAGCGCGGATCGCTTCTTGCGCTCGTGACGCAGAACATCGACGAGCTGCATCAGCGTGCGGGATCGTCAGCGGAGAAGGTTGTCGAGGTGCACGGCACGATGCGACGCGCGATGTGTTGGTCATGCAAACGCGAGTGGCCGATGGATCCTTTCCTCGATCGTGTACGAAATGGCGAAGCCGATCCGAATTGTCCCGAGTGTGGCGGCGTCGTCAAGTCGGCGACGATCAGCTTTGGCCAAAACCTCGTCCCTGCCGTCATCGATCGGGCATTCCAAACGGCAGCCACATGTGATCTGCTCCTGTGCGTCGGGTCGACGCTCGCCGTCGGCCCGGTCAACCAGATGGTGCCGATTGCGGCCAAGCGGGGAGTGCCGATCGTGATCGTGAACGGTTCGCCCACGGAAATGGACCATCACGCCACCGTTGTGGTGCGCGGGCTCATCGGTGAGCTTCTTCCCGCCGTCGTTGGCTGACGAAGCCTGGCGAATTCGGCGGCCCCCGTTCCATGTCGGCGCTAGGTTCATGCCATGTCACCTAAGCCATTCGAACCAGCGTCTCTCTCGACGATTCGAGCCAATTTCGCCGAGTTACACCGCGCCGGCACGTTCTTGATCCCGAACCCGTGCGACGTCGGCACCGCTCGTCTACTGGAGGCGATGGGATTTGCGGCTCTGGCAACAACAAGTTCGGGGTATGCGGCTACTCTCGGGCGTCGCGACATGTCGTTGCAGCGCCTCGAGCTCGTCGCCCACGTTGAGGCGCTCGCCGAAGCCGTAAGCATACCTGTCAATGTCGACGCCGAACGCTGCTACGGCGACACGCCCGATGAGGTTGCCCATACGGTCTGGCTGCTGGCCGACGCCGGTGCGTCAGGAATATCCATAGAAGACTGGGACCCCTCTTCGGGTCGCATTGACTCGGTCAACGTCGCTGTGAACCGAGTCGGCGCCGCTGCAGAGGAAGCACATCGTCACGGGGTGCTGCTCACTGCACGAGCGGAAAACCATCTCAATGGAATCGATGACATCGACGACACGGTCAGTCGTCTGCGCGCATACGTTGATGCTGGAGCCGACGTGATCTACGCACCGGGGCTCAAGACCGAGGAGGAGTATGCAAAGGTGGTGGCGCTCGGCGTTCCTGTGAACGCGCTCCTGCTGGACGGCGGCCCCACGGTGCAACAGTTGACGGACTGGGGAGCGCGGCGCATCTCGACCGGTGGTGCCCTCACCGCATTCGGGCAAGGTGCGTTCGTGGCGGCTGCGCAGCAGCTTCTTGACCACGGGATGTACCAACCGAGCAGCGTCCGCGCTCCGAAGGCCCTCGTGGACGCTGCTTTCCGCAAGCATTGATTCGCCATCCACAGGTTCGGAGTTGGCCGCTGTTACCTTTTTGTTTGACCCCAAGCGGCGTTGCGGGGCGAGAGAGGTGTTTGTGGTTCGCGTTTTGTCTCTCCGGCGTTTGGTCTTGAGCGTGATTGGCGTGACGCTGGCGGGGCTTGTGGCTGTGCCGATCGTGCTTCCAGAGAAGGTGGCGGCACAGACGGTACCGGGGACGTATCGCTCGGAAGTACTTGCCGATACGCCGTTGGCGTATTGGCGGTTCGAGGAATCCAGTGGCGTGAATTTGGTTGATGAGGTCGGGAATGGAAACCCTGGCATTGCAGTGAACGGTGCAGTCGTGGGCGCTCCGGGGGTTCTAGCTGGCAGCAGGTCCGTGGGGTTTGACGGCGTTAATGATCGGGTCAACACCGGCCTTTTGCAGAGTTCGGTCACGTCACGGTCGCTAGAAGCATGGATCAAAACGACTGGTCCCTCGAGCAACGAGTTTTCGTCCATCGTGTCGACTCGTCCGACGGACGGGATCAACGGGAGGAGTTTGACACTTGGAATGGGAAACGGTGGAGCTCTTTCGTCTTTGGGCTCTTTGTTCATTGTGCTTGATGCCAACTTTGTGTTTCTTGGGATTGAATCGGTTGGCTCGTATAACGACAACCAATGGCATCACGTCGTAGGCACATGGTCGGCTCCGTCTGGGACGCCGGTCGACCCCTCGCAGTTTCGGCTCTACGTCGATGGCGTACAGGCACCAACGAATACGAAAGTGGTCTGTGCGGTTGCGTGCGGAGCTTCGCCTTTGACTGGCGGCGAAGGTACGACCATTGGAAACTCTGAACGCTACTGGCAGGGCTCGATCGATGAGATCGCAGTGTACGGCGGCGTTTTACCAGCGGCCCGAGTGGCTGCCCACTACCAGGCAGCGAACCTTGCAAATCCTGGCCAAATGGCTTTCCGGACGATGAACGGTTGGGGCGTGTGGAGGTCGGGTGGGCCGATAAAGCCCTCAGTGGCTCCGGCGATGATTGCTGATCCTGTGAACTCTGCGACGGGTGGGTTTGATCATGCGGTGACTGATTTGGTGTTGCCGGGTCGTGGTGAGGGTTTGGTTCTGTCCCGGAACTATGACTCGCGTCAGACTTCGAGCTCGACGCTCGGTTCAGGGTGGTGGACGGCGTATCAGGAGTCTGTATCGCTGGATTCGACCACCGGCGCTTTGTCGTGGCGTGCCGGAAACGGAGCAGTGGTTGAGTTCTTGTCGAATGGCGCTGGTGGATTCGTTACCCCGGCTGGTGTTATTGCAACAGCTGCAGCTGCTGTCGGGGGTGGCTGGACGCTGAGCTGGAATGATCAGACCAAGCGGACGTTCTCGGCCAACGGAAAACTCGCGGGGATTGTGGATCGTTCTGGTCAGGGCGTTTCTGTCGCGTATGACGGCACTGGACGTGTGTCTGTGGTTACGGATTCGTCGGGGAAGACATTTACGTTTACGTATGGAACGGGGACGGCGGCCACTGGTGGTGTCGCGGGTACGGGGCGTTTGATCCAGGTCAAGGGGTCGGACAATCGGCTGGTGAAGTATGGGTACACCGGTGCTGCTGGATCATCGCAATTGACGTCTTTTACGGACGTGCGCGCGAAGGTTTGGACGTATGCCTACGACGTGAACGGGTTCGTGGTCACAGAGACAGATCCGCTGGGCAATGTTCAGTTTACGAATACCTTCGATGCTGTCGGTCGGGTTCTTACTCAAAAGGACCAGTTGAACAATTTGTCGTCGTTCGTGTACGACGATGGTGCCGGGACGACGACAGTGACGGATGCTTCGGGTGCCGTGACTGTGTACAACCGAGCTGGAAATGTGCCTCGAGGGGTCGCTGGTCCTGCCGGTTCGACCTCGACTCAGTTTACTGGGGCATTGGATGCATCGTCGTTCACTGACGCGCTTGGGCAGTTGTGGTCGGCGACGTATGACTCTCGGGGCAACATGCTGACGCGAACTGCGCCAGCTCCGCTCTCGTACGTGGAGTCGTGGACCTATGACTCGTTTAACAATCCGTTGACGTACACCGACGCTCGCGGAAATACGACGGCATACACCTATGACACGAACGGGAGAGTAGTTTCTGAGGTGCGGCCGATTGGCGTTTCGATGTTGTATTCATGGAATGCCGACGGCACGTTGGCGACCTCGACGGATCCTCGTGGCGGTGTGTCTACGTATACATATGATGGGAACGGAAACATGTTGTCGTCGACGACTCCGATGGGTTTTAAAACTACGTATACGTACGATACGGCAGGTCGGGTGTTGACGACTACTGAACCTCGAGGAAATGTTGCTGGGGCGGTAGCGACTAACTTTCAACAGAAGTTCACCTATGACGCAGACGGAAACGTGTTGACGGAGCGTGACGCGTTGAACCGGACGACGACGCATGTGTATGACAATGCGGGACGTAGGACAAAAACGACGGCGCCTGATGGCGGGATCGTCCTGTTTGAGTACAACGCGGCGAATGAGTTGATCAAAACGACGGCGCCCGATGGTGGCATCACGCTGTTCGAATACGACTCCCGCGGTCTACGAACGAAGGAGACATCGCCGATTGGTGCGATTACTACGTACGGCTATGACGCTGCGGGTCGCGTGGTGTCTCGCGTGGACCCGCGTGGAAACGTTGCCGGTGGGGTTCCGGCGGACTTCACGTGGAGCTATACCTATGATGCTGGTAGTCGGCTGAAAACGGTGACGGATCCGTTGGGTCGGGTTACGACGACGGACTATGACGTGTTGGGTCGTGTCGTGTCGACGGTCCGGCCTGATGGTTCAACGTCACAGACCTATGACCCGAATGGGAACATTACGTCGGCGGTGAGTGATGCGGGTTCGGTCTCATCGACTTTCGACGCGTTGAATCGGTTGGCGACGTCGACTGATTTGCGGGGGAAGACATCGAGTTACGGGTATGACCTGGCGGGGAATCGGACGTCGTTCGCTGATCCATTGGGTCGGATTACGACGTCCACGTTTGATCTCGATGGGCGGATGACGGCGACGGTTGATGCACGTGGAACAGTTGCCGGGGCGAATCCTGCGGATTACACGACTTCGTATCAGTACGACGCGGCGGGCTATCCGGTGCAGGTGACTGATCCGTTGGGGTTGGTCACAAAGAAGGTGTATGACCGGGTGGGGAATGTCTCGACTTCGACGAACGCGAAGAATCTCAGCACCACGTATCTTTACGACACGATGAATCGTGTTTCTCGGGTGACGGCTCCTGTTGTTGGGGCCACGAATTGGACGTACACGACGATGGGTTATGTGGCGACGCGCGCTGATCCGCTATCAACGGCAACGGTTCCTCGCGTTGCTACGTGGGCGTATGACCTTGTTGGCCGTTTGGTTGAGAAGAAAGACGCGGCCGGTAGGCGTTTTACGTATGGGTACGATGTGGCGGGGAATCAGACGCAGATTGTTGATGCGAATGCGAACGCGGCAGCGAATCCGGCGTTGGGAACAACAACGTTGACCTATGACAGTTTGAATCGTGTGATCCAGAAGTCCTTTTCGGATTCGACGCCGGCGGTGTCGTGGACTTATGACGGTGAGGGTCGTGTCGCTTCGATGGCCGATGGTGTCGGTGTTTCGTCGTATGGGTATGACGTGGCGGATCGGGTGAACTCGATCGTACGTGCCGGGGATGTGTGGTCGTATTCCTATGATGCTGCCGGGAATGTGACGAGTCGCACGGTTCCGGGTGGCGCGAACTCGACGATGTCGTTTGATGATGCGGGTCAGGTTGCGTCGTTGACGGAGGCCTCAGGCTCGACGGTGTTTGGGCATGATCGGGTTGGGAACATGACCTCGATGGTGATTCCGAACGGCGTGTCGCAGGTGCGGGCGTTTGATCGGGCGTCTCGTTTGACATCGATTTCGAATACGGGTCCGGGTGGCTCGTTGGGTGGTTTTACGTACACGTTGGATGCGAATGGGAATCCCTCTGCAATCAATGTTTCTGGTCCGTCTGGTTTGATTGCGGGGGAATCGATGCGCAATACGTTTGATAGTGCGGATCGTTTGACGAGAACGTGTTTTACGGCGACGACGTGTACGGCTGCCAATCAGACGCTGTGGACTTATGACAAGGTTGGGTCAAGGTTGACCGAGACGGTGGGGTCGGTGACTACGACGTATACGTATGATGTTGCTGATCAGTTGGTTGGTGTGTCGAGTCCGGGCGCGGTTGCGGTAGCGCAGGGTGGGAGTGTTGAGGTCGGGGATTCTGATGTTGAGGGTTCGGTTCCTGTGGGGGAGACGGGTGCGGTGGGGGAGAGTGTTACGGTGATGCCGAATCAGGCTTTGGTTGGTGGCGAGGGTGTTGGCGGTTCTGGTATTGCTGTTGCGTTTGGGGCGTCGTCGTTTACGTATAACGCGAATGGTGATCGGCTTACGGCGGGGTCTGATACGTTCACGTACGATGTGGCTCGCCAGCCCAAGAGCGCGTCGGTGGGTGGTGTTTTGAGTGAGTTTTCTTATGATGGTGACGGGAATCGTTCTTCGGTGACGACTGGTGGGGTCGTGACGCAGGAGTTGTGGGATCGGGTCGGTGGGTTGGCTGTTCTTGTCGCGGAGCGTAGTGGTGGGGTTGTGAAGCGTCGTTATACCTATGCCGGGTCGATGCCGGTGAAGTTTGAGGATGTTTCGAGCTCGTCGGTTGGGTTTTACTTGACCGATAGTGTCGGGTCGGTCTCGAATGTTGTTTCGCCAACTGGGGTGGTCGGGGCGACGTATCGGTACGGGCCTTACGGTGGTTCGAGGGTGGCGTCGAGTGTTGGTGCGACGTTTGTTGGGAATCCGTTGCGGTTCACGGGTCAGCAGTTGGATGCGACTGGTCAGTACAACCTCCGGGCACGCCATTACAACCCAGGGCTCGGCTCCTTCACCCAAACCGACCCCCTCCCAGCCGATATCGGCTCGCCGTTTGAGAGTCCATACGCCTACGCCCTCAACAACCCACAGACCTACATCGACCCGACCGGGGAACGCGGACAGTTGCCAGGGTGTGCGTGGAAGAACAATCCAATCGCGAGCCAACAACCAGACCAGTTGGCAATCCGCTTAAGCGGGCTCTCGGCGAACCAGGTCCGGTTCGCGTCAGTCCGGTCACAGATCTTCATTCCGCAGCCGCAGCCTTTCCCGCCGATCGGAGTGCCGCCCCGAACTGTCCCTTCGCGCGTGTTCGCACCGAAACGACCACCGTCAACTCGCCGTGGAATTGTTGTGGCTGCGGATGAACCGTCGACAACTGCGGGACCCTCGACGACGGAGGCTGACCCCTCAACGACAACCACGCATGATCCGCACTGTGAAGTGAATTACGGCATTTGCTTGGAGTCCGCCGAGAGGGAGCGACTTTACCTTCTCCGTGAGGCGTCGAAAAGGTATGAGCGCTGCAAGAAGAGTTCCCGGCCGGTGTCCTTGTGTAACGGCGACTACGCGCTCGACAAAGTACAGGCAGACGTAACGAAGCAAAAGCTCGTTGGAATCTGTCGTGCTGAGCTCGCTGATTGCCGGAGCGGGCGGAACTGAAATGGTCGAGCCCGCCGAAGTAGCCGCCTTCCTCGACGAATCGGTCGATGGATTGGCTCCCATCGCCCGCCGGGTTGCGCTGGCTGTTCCATCGGACACGGACAAGTTTCTTCAACTAGAACAGTCGCTCCTATTTCTCGTGTCGCTGTGTCGAGGCCGAAGTGAAAGGGTGATCCAGGCTTTGAGTTGCCTTGTCCTGCCAGTTTCCAAGGGAACACAGGGCGGGTTTGAGGACTTCCTTTTGGTGCTGACAGAACTTGAGGATGCTTGGAGTCGCTTTTCGGCTAGATGTCAAGCAGGGTCCGACTTCGCTTTCGCTTGTTCTCAAGTGAGCGCATCGCGTTTGTCAAACCTGAGTGGGGATGAGCTGTTCGCCAGTGAAAATCGGGCGCTTCACGTCACCCTCCGTTGGTCGACTGAAATTGCCGCAGAGATCTTCGAACCTCATAAGCAGGACTCTTTTGGCGAAGACTGAATCTCCGTGACCAGGCGCATGCACTTATGACGGCGAGTGCAACTTTGTGTCACGAGTTGTTCACCCAAACCGACCCCCTGGAGGTGTCTCGGGGTGTGGCGTATCCGTCGGCCTACATCTACGGCAACAACAACCCCATGGTGTTTACGGATCCTTCGGGTCTGCGTGCGGATGCGCCGGTACCGGAGTCGTTCAGTGGCTCGTTTGGTTCGCGGCCGGGCTGGGGGAAGTTTGCGGTTCGGGCGTTCATCTCGACGGCGAAGGCGGGATGCTTCGGTCATGTCGACGACGACAACTGTCACAAGGGTGATGGCCGTTCGTTCTCGTCGTCGGCGACGTGCGATGAGAGTCGGGCCTGTGCCGAGATTGACTTCGACAAGGGAACGGTCACTGGTTCGATCAATTTCTCGTGTCGGCCGAGTCGCCCGAGTTGCAAGGCGACGGATCAGAAGCGCAACAAGGTGACCGTGACCGATGTCGGTGGTGAGATTCGGATCCGAGTGTCAATCGTGAATCCATTCGCTCCTGAGGTCGGCGGGGCTCGGGTTCCGTCGATTGATGCATCTCTGCTTTTCAAGACGACAGCGGGCCCGCAGATCAACGCTGTCGGTGTGGCGCCGAAGAACGATTCGATCGAGACGAAGTTCAATGGCGATGCGTTTCCGTCGTGGGAATTCTACGGAAATCCGAACGGCGGTTCGGGTTCGTTCGACTATCCGGTGATGCAGATCAAAGAGAGAGCCCAGATGTTCGGGTTACCGGTGGGCTTGCTCCCGGCGTGGCCGAATCACAAACAGCAGAATGTCGTGCCGCAGGTGCGTCGCTGATGCGGTTGATCAAGTTGTTGGCTGTCGTGCACGTGCTCTTGATTGTTGTCGTCGGGGTGCTGAGTCGAGTGTTCGGCGACAACTCCGATACCACGCTCGGCGACTGGTTCGGGCTTGGTGTTCCCTATGTGATCGTTTTTGCTTTGCCGACGATGATCGTGAGCGTGGTCGTTGCGGCAGTCGCAACGCGTCTTGTGCCCGGCTGGCGACATGAATGGCGAGCGCCGGCTCTGGTCGGTTTGCTTGCCGGTCCTGGTGCCGCAGCGGTGGTGATCGCGATCACGAACGACGGCGATACGAACGGGCCCCGTTACCTGCTCGGCTGTGCGCTGGTTGCTGCCGTGTCGCTTGGCTTGTGGGCATGGTTCGGCCGCAACCAGCCTGCCACCGCAATGTTATAAGTGTGCGTTCTTTTAGCTGGCGGTTTGTAGTGCGTTGCGGACGCGGTTTTTGGCGATGAGGCCGTCGAGGATGTGGAGGATGGCGTTGCGGTCGTCGGGGTCGAGTTGGCCGAGTTGGTGGAGGGGGTTGGCGAGTTCGGTGTTGGCGTCGTCGGGGGGCGCCTTCGATGATGAGGTAGTCGATGGTGGCGTTGAGGGCTTCGGCGAGGCGGGTGAGGGCGGGGATGGCGGGGGTGAGTTTTCCGTTTTCGTATCGGCTGATGCGTTGGCTGTCGGAGCCGATGCGTGTTGAATCGCCCCGGGTTTAGTGGAGGGCTTTTTGTCCGGGAGCGGTCTGCTCGCCGTCGTGGGTTTCACGGTAGTACTTTTCTTCGTGTTCGACGGGGGTGTCGTAGTCGATCGCGGAGTGGATGCGACAGTTGTTGAACCACCAGACATGGTCAGCGGTAGCGAGAGTTCGAGGTGGTCGACGTCTCGCCATGGTCCTTCGGGCCGAACCATTTCTGTTTTGTATAGTCCGATCGTTGATTCGGCCATCGCGTTATCGTAGGAATCACCGACAGTTCCAATCGATGCCAACGCCCCAGCATCGATCAAACGATCAGTGTACATAATACTTGTGTACTGGCTGCCCGCATCGCTGTGATGAATGAGACCATCAATCAGCTCATTAGTCTGCTGACGTGTCCACAGGGCCATTTCGAGGGCGTCGAGCGGTAACGCGGTTGGCATCCGACCAGCGACACGCCACCCAACAATGCGACGTGAATACACGTCGATCACGAACGCAGTGAATGCTGTCGCAGCCCAAGTCGCCACGTACGTGAAATCAACAACCCACAATTGGTTGGGTTTTGATGCCTTGAACTCACGTTTCACGAGGTCCGGCGGCCGCACAGCTTTGCTATCTGGACGGGTAGTGATGAACTGGCGCCCGCGCCGCCGACCCCGCAAACACTGGGTTCTCATCAACCGTTCCACTTGGCAACGAGGAACACGACCAAGCTCGGTGTACTCGCCACGTTTCTGCTCTTTGGCGAGCTCAACCCAAACCTTCTTCGCCCCCATAGTTGTGTCGGCCCTGACGCCTGGAAGTATGCACACGAACAATGTGTTCGAACACGACCTCGTCACGAACAACACGCTTTGATGGTGGCCGCTTCTTTGCTGCGTAGTAGCCCGACGGGGCGATCTTGCATCCATGCCCGGTGAGCACTTTGCAGATCGACTCGACCCCAAACCGGGCCCTGTTCTCGTCAATAAACGCGACTAGAACGGAAGTCGCGGGTCGAGTTCCCGCGCGAAGAAAGACGATGCTGCCAACAGGATTTCGTTCGCGCGTTTCAACTCACGATTCTCGCGTTCCAACTCCTTAATCCGGGCCGCAGCATCGGTCGTCACACCCGGTTTACGGCCAGCATTGATATCGGTCTGTCGAACCCACACTCTCAACGTGTCAGCGTGCACGCCAACCAATCTCGCTATCCGAACGACCGCAGCATGCTGCGACAGGCCCTCTTCTTGCTCACGAGCCTCACCAACCAGCCTGATCGCCCGGTCCTTCAACTCCTGCGGATACTTTCTTCCTGAAGCCATAACCAACCCTTTCACGGGATGAAATGCCTCCACGGGACCCGGGGCGATTCAGTTGTTGCGCGCGTACTCTCCAAGGCTCGTTTCCCGTTCCTGATCCGCGACGCCGAAATACTGTTGCGGTTCGCACAAACACTGCCGTTCACAAAGTTCCGGCAAGCAGTCGCGTTGTGGGTTTCACACTGTGACGACGCACTCGGTGACCCGACATGTGAGAAGGAACACGAAGAGGCGCGGCGGGTGCAGTTGTCGCCGACGTCGGGTGGGATGTGGATTCTCAACGGTCTCCTCGACGCACTCGGCGGAGAAGCCCTGTCGAGGGCCCTCGAGTCGGCGATGCCGAAACCGTGCGAAGGTGATAACCGGACTCCGGCGCAACGTCGCCATGATGCACTTGTTGATGTTGCGTATGAGTCGTTGGCGAACGAAGGCCGCATGGACGTTGGCGGGGAACGTCCCCACGTCACGGTCACGGTTAACGCGAAGTCGGGGATCACGCATACGTCGCAGATGGTGAGGTTGTCGTCGTTCACGTGGGACATGTTGTTGTGTGATTGTGTGACGACGAGCGTGTGGCTCAGTGCTGATGGCACACCGTTCGATGTTGGTACACCGACCTCAGCTGTGCCAGCCCGTAATCGCCGTGCCGTTCTAATGCGGGATCAGTGGTGTCGGTTTCCGGGATGTGACCGCCCCGCACGCTGGACTGATGTTCACCACATCAAAGAACGCGCCAAAAAAGGCACGCATGAGCTTGCGAACCTCTGTGCGCTTTGTAAGTTTCATCACCGATATGTCCACAAGCGCCGGCTCACGATTCGTTGGGACCGTGATCATGCGAGTTTGATCTTCGAGTGGCCCAACGGTCGCACCGCGAACAGCCCACCGCCACCACACCTCATGTTCGCCCGGTAGGTCGGCCCGGTATCGCTTCGTTCGGCGAAGCGCTACCGGCCCCGCGGCATACTGCCATGAATGGCTTCCGGCATAGGCACGGAAACCGCTACCTACGCGCATGTTCGGTGAAGCTGCAGCGGCGGCGGAGCGACGGCTGACGGGCACAGCGTCGTTTGGTGCATGTGCAGCCGCTTTCAATTGCGGAAACGTTGAACGGTCGCTTCAGAACGCTGCTAGGCCATCCACCCGCCGTCGATGACGAACTCACTGCCAGTCGAATACCGGCTCTCATCAGACGCCAGGAACAACACGAGTTCCCCGACTTCGACGGCCTCGGCGTATCGCCCCATCGGAATTCGTTGGCGGATGTTGTCGTGAATGTTTTCGCTGATGTCGTTGAACGTCTGCAGCATGGGTGTGTCGATGATTCCGGGATGGACGGAGTTCACTCGGACGCCGTAGGGCGCGAGTTCTTTCGCGACTCCCTTCGTCATTCCCCGAACCGCCCATTTCGACGCGTTGTAGGCAATGAAGCCGGGAGTTCCCTGGAGCCCGGCGACCGACGATATGTTCACGATCGACCCGGCCCTCTGCGAAACCATTTGGCTCGCAACGGCGGCCATTCCCAGATACACGCCCGTTTGGTTGATGGCTATGGTCGCGTCCCAGATCTCACGCGAGCCGTCGAGGATCCCGCCACGTTTGAATATCCCGGCGTTGTTCACGAGCACGTCGATCCGACCGAACCGCTCCACGATGGACGCGACGACAGCGGACCAGTCGTCCTCCGACGTGACGTCGTGATGGAGATATGTACACATATTACCTAGGTTCGCCGCCGTGACTGCACCCTCGGTGTCGAGCACATCGGTGATGACGACGGTCGCTCCCTGGGCGACGAACAGCCCCGCCTCGGCAGCACCCTGTCCCCGTGCTCCGCCCGTTATCAGTGCGACCTTCCCAGCGAGGCGGCCGGTACCTGCAGCGATTCGTGTGACTTCACTCATCTGACGTTCCTAACATGACAGGCCAGGCGGCCGCCAGCCAAGACACGAACGTGGTGTCTCAGCTGATCCCGTGTTCGACGGCGTAGCGGACGAGATCGGCGCGTCGGCTCAGGTGCAACTTGCCCAGGATGTTGCGGACATGGTTTTCCGCGGTCTTCGCCGAAATGAAGAGTTCCGTGCCGATCTCGCCATAGGACCGTCCACGTGCCACCAGCTGAAGGACTTCACGTTCACGATCACTCAACGGCGACGATCCGGTCGCCTTCGCCATACGACGAAACTCACCGAGCAGCAACGCCGCGAGCGACGGGCTGAACACCGGCTCACCCGCCGCCGCCAGGACGAAGCTCTTCCGCAGTTCTGCCGTCGGCGTCGTCTTGAGCAGGTAACCGGCCGCGCCGGCGGCCACGGCGTCGAGGAGATCACGTTCTGCCTCGCTCACTGTCAACATCACGATCGGGCAAAGGGTCGCGCATTTCCGAACGACCTCGAGGCCTCCGCCGCCCGGCATGTGAAGATCGCAGACCACGAGATCGGGTTTGTGGGTTTGTATGACATCGACCGCACCGCCGGCCTCGTCGGCCTCCCCCACCACCTCGAATCGTTCTCCCAACTCCATGCGAATTCCCGCGCGGACGATCTCATGGTCGTCGGCGAGCACGACACGGATTGTCTCCGGAGCTCCGTCCTTCATGGTCCCCACAGCCGTACCTCCGTGCCCTTTCCTACAGTGGATTCGATCTCTGCTCGCCCGCCAATCGCGTTCATACGCTCACGTATCGACCCATTCACTCCGCGACGTGAGGAATCTATCGACGTCGGATCAAATCCGCACCCGTCGTCGCGAACCGTGACAAACACCTGCCCACCGTTCGGCCCTTCGTCAGCGTCGCAGAACACCACGACCTTCGTGGCCTGCGCGTGCTTCACGGCGTTCATCAATGCTTCCGACGCGGCGCCGACGATGGCCGCGGTGACGTCGGCAGAAGGCTCTTCGGCTTCGACCACCGACAGTTCGACGGCCAGACCATGGTCGAGAACCGTCCGATCGACGATTCGACGCAATCCCAGCGCCAGCGTCTCGTTCGCACTATCGGCCCCACCGAAGAGGTACGCGCGGAGTTCGCGATCGGTGCGCCGTGCGACGTCGGCGAGTTGGGGGTCGGATTCTCGGCTTCGACGTTCGACGAGCGACAGGGTCTGCAGCACCGAATCATGCATCGTCCTCGCAAAGTCCTCCCGGGCGCGGGCGGCGGCCACCTCGTTCTCGGCTCGTCGCATCTGCAAAGACACCCAACCGGCGATGAATCCCCAGACGGCAGAGAACACGGTGGTGTTGGCGAGGGACCCGAAGGCGTTCGGACCCCACTCGTCGAAGCCATTTAAAAGCGCGCTTAGGAATCGGCTGAACCCCATCAGGAAACCTGCGCCAAAGCCGGCGAAGGGACCGAACGCGATCCCGACCGACGCAACCGCGCATATCGGCCAGCTGGCCGTCAACGACTGGCCCGGATTGAACACGTGGCGCTCCGCGAATCCGTACCCGTCGGCCAGGTATAGCGAAACTGCGGTCCCGACGTCGGCGAGAACGGTGGGCGCACGCAACGCCCGGGCGGTATCGAGCGTCGCTAAACGTGTTGCCACAATCGTCACCACGAGCCCGAGGCTCAACGCCAAAATGACGGCCAACGGGTGGCGAATGAACTGCCGTGAACCCCGGGCGGAGTAGATCGCAACGCCAATCACCCACACCATCGAGACCCAGCGCAACACCGCAAGACCGCGAAGGATGGACCGCTCGATGGCCAGACTTCGTATCCGAGGAGCGGCGCCCTCCACGCTGTCGTAGGACATAGTTCGACCCTACCGAGAAAACCGGACTCCGACGTGGCACGATAAACACCACTCGGACTACACACTCGGACCACACCACTCGGCTACACCACTCGGACCACACCACTCGGA
Organism: Acidimicrobiia bacterium; assembly: GCA_031418035.1. Taxonomy (GTDB): domain Bacteria; phylum Actinomycetota; class Acidimicrobiia; order Acidimicrobiales; family JANYDT01; genus JANOYY01. The sequence continues at coordinate 18,403 of JANOWU010000158.1, read as the reverse complement.
CCACACCACTCGGCTACACCACTCGGACTACATCAGCCGGACCACGGTCGCAGCCACCCGCAACGCAACACCGCAAAAGGAATACATGGAGCTTCTCGAATTCGCCAACAAGACCATTGACCGCGAGGAGTTGCTCGGCCCCGTGAATCGAGTGACCCATCAGCTGACCGAGGTGGCCGACAACCTGGCCGTCGTCGAGTCGTTCTCCCATGTGTGGGCCGTCGCCACCGGCGAGGGCTTGGTGTTGTTCGACGCATCCGGGGCGGCATCCGGTGCTCGTGTCGTCGAATCCCTGCGGCGTTGGAAGAGCGATCCCGTACACACAATCGTCTACACACACGGCCACATGGACCACGTCGGCGGCGCAAACGCGTGGCTGGCCGACGCCGAGCAGCGAGAGTATCGGCGTCCCCAATTCGTCGCCCATGAAAATGTCGCACCGCGACTGGCCCGCTACCGGCGCACGAACGGGTACAACGTCGCCATCAACGACCGACAGTTCGCCCCGAGCCGCAAGATGGGCCTCGGCGATGGGGTGCGTTCGTTCGTTCCCGAAGGCACCCCCGACCCTGATCTGAGCTTTCGCGAAACCATGACCTTGCGCGTTGGCGATGACGAGTTCGTGCTTCGCCACGACAAGGGTGAGACCGACGACCATGCCTGGACCGAATGGGTTGGTCACGACACCCTTTTCGTGGGCGACTTCTTGATCTGGAATTTTCCGAACTGCTGGAACCCGCAAAAGGTGCTGCGCTACCCGGCGGAGTGGGCAAGAGCGCTTCGCGCCATGAATGACCGTTCCCCTGAACTCGTCGCACCGGCACATGGCCTTCCCGTGCAGACGTCACCGCGTGCTCACCGTGTGCTGACCTCGATTGCCGACGCGCTCGAAGGGCTCGTCAGTGCAGTGATTGATCTCCTCAACAACGACGCCACCCTCGACGAGGCCATCCACACGGTCAAGGTTCCCGCCGAACTCCTTGCCCTTCCGTGGTTGCGGCCCTTCTACGACGAGCCCGAGTTTGTCGTGCACAACATCTGGCGAACCTACGGCGGATGGTGGGGAGGCAACCCAGCGAAGCTCCTTCCAACGCGCGAAGCGGTGCTCGCTGCGGAAGTCGTGTCGTTGGCCGGTGGGCTCACCCCAGTGATCGATCGCGCGACGGCGTTGGCGGAGGCCGGCGACCTACGCACCGCCTGCGAACTCATCGAGTTCGCAGTGCAAGCGTCGCCCAACGATCCCGCCGTCAACCGGGCGCGCGTCGAGATCTACGCCCGCCGACGACGCGACGCATCGTCGCTCATGGCCAAGGGAATTTTCGAAGCAGCGGTGCGTGAATCGGCTGAGCGAGCGGGTGTTGCCGTGCCCGAGATGTCGCGGGCCCAGGCGCTTTCCTAGGAGGGTGAATGGCTCGCGGCCCGTTGGTTCGTTAGGGTCAGCACATGATGAAGATAGGACTAGTCGTACCGTTCAACGGCCGCCCGCAACGCACCATGGAAGATCTCCGTACGGTGGCCATCCACGCCGAGGGCGCAGGGATCGACTCGATATGGTTCCCCGAACACGTCGTCTTCTTTCCGCAGTACACGTCGAAGTACCCCTATTCGCCCGACGGCGATCCCGGTTTCGGGAAACGGCAGGGTATCTACGATCCGCTCTTCGCCTGCACGGTGGCGGCGTGCGCAACCCAGAAACTGCGCGTCGGCACGGCGATCTTGATCGTGCCGCAACGTAACCCTGTTGTCCTCGCCCAAGAGATCGTGGCCGTCGACCACGCCAGCAACGGCCGCTTCGATTTCGGCATCGGCATCGGGTGGAGCAGCGAGGAGTTCGACGCACTCGACGTGCCCTGGCCGAACCGCGGGAAGCGTACCGATGAATACCTCGCCACGATGAAGGCGCTGTGGACCGATGAGTTGGTGACCTTCCACGGTGACTACGTCAACTTCGATGGCGTGATCGCCGAGCCCAAGCCGATACAGACGCCATACGTGCCGATTTGGGTTGGAGGAGGCGCAGCATCGATGCGTCGGGCTGCCGTCCACGGCGCCGGTTGGTACGGCTGGAACATCGGCGTCGACGAGATCGCGTCGACGATGGCTGATCTCGACGCCGCATGCGAGAAAGCCGATCGCGACCCGGCGACGATGGGTCGCAAGCTCGGCATGGTTTTCGGTGGCTCGCCTGATGAGCTCGCTCGCTACATCGAAACGGCAACCAGCGCGGGTGTCACGGAGATCGTCCTCTCGATGGGTATCAACGCGCCGCAGCTGCTCGCGGGGATCGACGCCCTCGCCGGCGTCGCTCGCTAGTCACCACCAACTCGCTTCGCGTGCGGAGCGCGGCCAGGGACGCGGTGGTCAACTTGGCATGCCGGTCGCGAGCGGGCTAGGAACAAGAGCCATGTCTTCAACGATCGACCGTCCCCAACTCCGAGCGAAATACCTTGCCGAACGCGACAAGAGACTGCGATCCGACGGCAACGATCAATACGTCGAGCTCACCGGCGACTTTGCGAAGTACCTCGAGGACCCGCACACGCCCGTCACCCCCCGAGAGCCGTTGTTCGACGACGTGACGTTCGCCTTCATCGGTGGCGGGTTCGCTGGTCTCCTCACCGCGGCGCGGATGAAACAGGAGGGCGTCGACGACGTTCGCATCATCGAAAAGGGCGGCGACTTCGGCGGCACGTGGTACTGGAACAGGTATCCCGGTGCACAATGCGACACGGCCGCCTTCGTCTACCTTCCGCTGCTCGAGGAAACCGGGCATATGCCCACCGAGAAGTACACCCACGCTCCGGAGATTCTCGAGCACTGTCGACGCATCGGGCGTCATTTCGGACTCTACGACAACGCATGCTTCTCGACGGAGGTCACGTCGCTGGAGTGGGACGACTCCATCGACCGATGGATCATCAAGACCAATCGCGGCGATGCTATGCGCGCGAAGTATGTCGCAATGGGGACGGGGCCGCTTCATCGCCCGAAGCTTCCGGGCATCCCGGGCCTGAAGTCCTTTACGGGGAAGAGCTTCCACACGAGTCGGTGGGACTACGAGTACACGGGCGGGAACCCCGCTGGCGCACCGCTCGATGGTCTCGTCGGGAAGCGCGTTGGAATCATCGGGACCGGTGCCACTGCGGTCCAATGCATTCCCCACCTTGCACGAAGCGGATGCGAACTGTTCGTGTTCCAGCGCACCCCGTCGTCGATCGACATCCGCAACAACCATCCGATCGATCCAGAGTGGTTCAAGACGCTCGAGCCCGGGTGGCAGAGCAAGTGGCTCATGAACTTCACGACGCTGCAGACCGGGGGGCTGGTGGATGAAGACCTCGTCAAAGACGGCTGGACGGACATCACCAAACGCATTCGCGAAAAACTGTTCACGTTCGAGAACTTCGATCTGAGTCCGGAAACGCTTGAGCGGGCCTATCACGAGAGCGACGACGAGAAGATGACCGAGATCAGGGCGCGAGTTGATCAGATCGTGCTCGATGAAACAAAAGCTGAAGCGCTCAAACCGTGGTATCGCCAACTTTGTAAGCGCCCATGTTTTCATGACGATTATCTCGACGCGTACAACAGCGCGAACACACACCTCATAAACACCGACGGCAAGGGCGTCGAGAGAATCGACGAGACCGGTCTCTTCGTCAACGGAACGCACTACCCGCTGGACTGCATCATCTATGCGTCTGGCTTCGAGGTGGGCACCGACTTCGCCCGTCGCTCAGGCTTCGACACTGTCGGCCGTAACGGCGCAAAGCTCTCGGACCACTGGTCCGAAGGAATGATGAGCCTTCACGGGATCCACGTGCATGGTTTTCCAAACCTCTTCGTGGTGGGCCCGACACAGGGCGCGAACCTCATCTCGAACGTCCCCCACAACCTCACCGAAGCGGGAACCACCATCGCCCGAATCGTTCGTCATGCCATCGACCTGGACAACGCCACGGTGGAGGTCACCGAGGACGCCGAACGGAACTGGGTGGCCAAACTCGAATCGGGCGGTCGTCGATTCGGGAATCAGCCCGATTGCACGCCGGGCTATTACAACTTCGAAGGGAAGGACTCCGGCCGCCGCGGACTCCTGAACAGCGTCGGATATCCAGACGGCCCGGTCGCCTATTTCCAGTACATCGAGGAATGGAGAAACTCGGGCCGCTTCGACGGGCTTGCGTTCTCTCCCTCGCCAACGCCGGTGAGTTAAAAGAGCCGTAGGGCGACTCAGCGACGCTGACTCATCAGTGCACGAACGTCAGTGCAAGAACGAAACGAACTAATGGGTGTGTTGGTCGAGCGGCAGATGCGCCGTATCCAAACCTCGGAGGGCGAAGAAGACAGACCCACTGGCGGCCCGAGCGATATGGCGTCCGATCGTTGTGTGGGAATACCAGAACCGGAACCACTCGAACGGGGTTCGATTCGCACCGAGCAGCCGCGCCGTGATCACCGCGTTCGTTCCTCCGTGGGCAACGAGCAAAACCTTCGGGCCGTTCGTTCGCTCGATCGCGGTGCCATGAAGCGCCGACCATGTCGGAATCGCATGATTGTTCTCGACGATGCCGTACCTCGCGAGGAATGTTTCCAGATCGCGGTTGATTCGATCGTGGAACTCATCGATCCGTTCACCACCCGGGAGGCCGCTCCAGCGTTGCTCAAGGGGGAGCAGATCTTCCTCGGCGTAGAGCTGGGTGACGTCGGCGCGCGGCCATCCGTGCCACGGCGGGTCCTTGATCTCGTGAAGCCATGGTGCGACCACCTCCTCGCGATCCAGTCGGCGTAGCAACGGGGCCACGGTCTGTCGAGCCCGCAGCATCGGCGACACGTAGATCTCGTCGAAATGCTCCAGAATCAACGCATCAGCCAAAAGTTCGGCCTGATGAAATCCCAATTCGCTGAGTCCGGGGTCGTTCCCCTGATGCACCTCATCGACGTACCACTGGGGTTGAGCATGGCGAACAAGTGTGAGTTCCATCGCTTGGTACGTTAGCGACGGCTGTGCCTACTCCGGTGCACGATTGGCGGCCAGAATAGAGCGGTGAAACTGGAACTCAACACGCCTGGCCTGCTGTTTCCAGCAATTTCGTTTCTGTTGCTTCCCTATACCAATCGCTATCTGACGCTGGCGAACCTGATCCGCAGCCTGCAACAGCAATGGGAAGCCGAAATGCATCCGCGCCATCTGGCCCAGATTCAGGTTCTTCGTCGTCGTGTACATCTCATCCGGTGGATGACGACGTTTGTCGTTCTGGCGATGCTCTGCAACGTGGTGTGCATCATGGCGCTCTTCGAGGACTGGGAGGCGATTGCGCGTCCACTGTTCATCTTGGCGATGGTCTCGCTCGTGATCTCGCTTTCGATTTCGCTGTACGAGATTCAACTCTCGACCAAAGCTCTGAACCTGCAACTCGGGGCGATGGACGATCCCACGTAAGCACGACGGTCGTTGTGCGACGCTCCCAGTCACCCGCGGTGCGGGGCCCTTGGATTTGCCTGACTACCTGGTCGTCTCCTGCTTGGTTACTTCCTCACCGAACGGTCCGATGGATTCCAAGACCAACGTCGGAGCCCCGGCTTCGAGCGCATCGGCGAGGACGATGTAGGCCGTAAAGCCCCAGGCGGCGTCGCCCTCGGGATCAACGAATCGTTGGTGCAGCACCCAGCGGTCAGCTTCTTCGGTAATGGAGAAGTACTTGGCGCTCCTCGCATCGGAGTCGGTGGCAATGGTTCCGTAGGTCGCCCAGTACGGGCGCATGATGTCGATCAACTGCAACTGCGACCAGCCGGTTCGATCCGCGAGTACGGCAAAGCCCTTGCGCGCCAACACGTCGACCCAGCCAAATGCTGCGGTTCGCATGGTCGTCTTCCATGCCTTCGGTGGTCCCGACACGACGGGACCAGACGTCTGTTCGCGCTGGACGGGGTCGACGCCGGACAGTCGTTCCCATTCCTCGAGAAGACTGGCGTCGACGGCACGGAGGAGACCCGCCAACCATTCGATGACGTCTTCGAGGGCGTCGGTGTATGCGTCGCTGGAAAGGGAACGGTCAAGTGATCGCCAGACGTCGGAGAGATAACGAAGCAGCAGACCTTCGGATCGTTCCACCTTGTACCGATTCACGAACCCAGCGAAGGTTTCCCCCGATTCGAGCATCTCGCGCAAGATGCTTTTCGGCTCGGGCCGTTCATGTAACCACGGATGGTTGGCCTGATACGTCTCGAAGCACGAGTTCAGGAGTTCGGCCAGGGGCTTGGGCCAGGTGATTCCATCGAGAAGTTCGAGCCGTTCCTCGTAGCCGACGCCTTCGGACTTGAGCCGACCGATCTCGGTCGCCCGGGCGGCCTTTTCCTGTGCGATCAGCAAGGCCATGGGATTTTCGACGACGGACTCTATGACGCTCACCACGTCGAGCACATACACCGGATCATCGCGATCGAGGGTCGAAATGACCTCGATGGCGAACGGACCCAGCGGACCGGTGAAGCGGAGCTCCATTCGCTCGTCATCGGCGCCACCTTCGATGAGGGATCCGATCTGGACGCCTCGACAGGTTCCGTCGGCGCCGCGTTGGCGTTGCGCAACACCCGCAGCTTCGAGGCTCCGGTACACCTCGATGGCGCGCAGTTTGTGGGCGCGCTTACGGTCGGCCGAGTCATGGTTCGTGGCCAGCAGCTCCTTGAGGACATCGACGCCGTCAGGACGAGCAAGCACGCTTGCCACGAGGTTCGGGGTCACCCGAAACCGACTCACGAGCGGTTCGGGTGGAGCGGCAATCAGCCGATTGAACGTCGCTTCGTCGAAGTGCACAAAACCCTTCGGGGGTTCGGCGCGCTTCACCTTTCTGCGGGCCTTCGGATCGTCGCCGGCCTTGGCCAATGCGCGTTCGTTGTCGATGACGTGGTCGGGTGCCTGAGCCCAGACGTGACCATCCGGGTCGAATCCCGGTCGTCCGGCCCGGCCGGAGAGCTGATGAAATTCCCGGGCGCGCAGCGTACGGACCTTGTTTCCGTCGTACTTCGTAAGCGCACTGAGTAGTACCGTTCGGATCGGGATGTTCACCCCTACGCCCAGCGTGTCTGTTCCGCAGATGACCGGCAACAAGCCTTCACCGGCAAGTTTCTCGACAAGTCGGCGATACCGCGGCAGCATGCCGGCGTGGTGCACACCAACGCCGTTGCGTAGAAATCTTCCCAACGTCTGCCCGAAACCGGTGTTCAAGCGCTCCCCTTTCAACGCCTCGGCGATCGCTTCGCGCTGGGGTCGAGTCGTAAGGGGAAGACTGGTGAGCGACTGCGCCCGTTCGATGGCGTCGGCCTGTGAACCGTGGACGAGATAGACCGGAGAGAGCCCTTTTTCCACTGCCTCGGTCACACTCTCCGCGACGGTCGTCTGGCGCCACTGGTGATACAGGGGCGTAGGCCGTTTCACGCTGGTCACGTTTGCGACCTCTCGCCCGGTACGTGATTCCAGATCATCGATGATCGGCGTGATGTCACCGAGTGTCGCCGAAGCCAGGAGAAACTGGGTCTCCGTGAGGCACAGCAGCGGTACCTGCCATGCCCACCCTCGGTCGGCTTCGGCGTAGTAGTGGAACTCATCGAGACAGGCGAAACCGAACCCGCTGGCGTTGCCAACCGCGAGTGCCTGGTTGGCGAGCACCTCGGCGGTACAGACCAGTATCGAACCTTCCCTGTTGATCGACGCGTCTCCGATTGCCAGCCCGACTTCGGAGGCTCCGAACAGGTCGACGAGGTCAAAGAACTTCTCTGCTACCAGCGCCTTTATCGGCGCAGTCCACACCGAACGCTCTCCACGATTTCGCGCCAACGCGATGCCGAGCATCGCCACCGTCGACTTCCCACTTCCCGTCGGTGTAGCAAGAACCACGTGCTGCCCTTCGGCCAGCGCCAGTGCCGCTTCTTCTTGGTGCGGGTACATCGGGCGGCCCTGTGACTGTGCCCACGACGCAAAGGAGTCGATGACGTCGAGTGGGTCCGAGCCAATCGCCGGAAGGTGGTCGATGAACGCGGTCACCGTCCGAGTGTCTCACATGAGCGTCGTAGCGCTGCCGGAAGTGCCATCCTGAGTGTGATGATTTCGCGTGGGGAAGGGCACCGAGCACGAATCAGCCGTGCCCTCTTCGGTCTTGTGTGCCTGATCGCGCTCATCGTGCTCCCATCCACGCGTTCGAGCGCCCACGCTGAACTTCTGACCACCACACCATCGCCCGGCGCCGACCTTACGACCTCGCCCCCGCTGGTCCGTGTCGTCTTCAATGAAGGGGTACGTCCCGTGCGCGGCGGACTCCGGCTTGTCCGCGAGGATGGTGTCCAGATATCGATGCCCGCGGCTCGTTCCGTTTCCAACGGCTTCGAGATCTCCGTACCGAAGCTGGAACCCGGGGCGTATGTATTCGGCTGGCGAGTGGTATCCGACGATGGCCATCCCATGCGGGGCGCGTTTACGTTTCGCATCGGAAGTGTCGGGGATCAGGACATTGCCGCATCACTGGCGCGGACGTTGCTCGCGGGTGAATCGCGCGACACCGTGACCGGCGGCGTGTACAACGCGGCACGAATGTTTCGCCTGGTGGCCACGTTTTCGATCATCGGGCTCGCCGCCATGTTTCTCATCCTTCGCGGAAAAGTCTTTCGTAGCCGTCGATTCGTTGCACTTCTGCGGCTGAGCATTGTGGTCGGAATCCTTTCGGAGTTGGCGATCCTGGTCTTGTATGGCCCGTTCGTAAGTGGGCGGACGATCTCGGCCGTCACCGACGGCACTTTGCTGGACGACACGCTTCACGATCCGCTCGGACGAGTAGCGGCGGTTCGGCTGGTGTGCTTCCTTGCGCTCGCCACGGTTTGGGCGACGCGGTCCACTGCGACGGGGCGGCTCCACGTCTTGTTCGCCTCAGCTGTCGCGGCGGCCATGGCAGCGACGCAACTGATCCCGGGACATGCCACGGTCGGCATGTGGTCTCGCGTGTCGACGGTCTCGACGTTCCTTCATGTGGTTGCGGCCGGGATCTGGATCGGTGGTCTTGGTGTGCTGGGCGTCGCCGTACTTCACAGCACTCGCATCGATCGGATCGCCACGGCCCGGTCATATTCGCGCGTGGCCACCGTATCGCTGGTCGTCGTGCTCGCCACCGGTGCCTTTTCGACCGCCCGCCAAGTCGGAAGCCTGCGAGCTCTGACGTCGACGACGTTCGGCCGCATCCTCATCGTGAAGCTCGTCCTGGTCGCCGTCACGATCCTTTTCGGACTGCGAAACCGACGCCGTCTGCCGTCGATGAGCACGCCGACCGGTGAGGCGAGCGTTGGGTTTCGTCGAGGGGTGATCCGCGAAGCGTCGTTCTCCATGACCATCGTTGTCGCCACAGTGCTGCTCGGCGCAGCGCAACCGGCGCGCGACGCGGTTCGCGTGCCGGTTTCGGCGACCATCGAGACCGCACAGGTTCTCGTCGACATCACCGTTGAGCCGTCGAAGCGTCGGGGCACCTACGAGATCCACCTGTACTCATTGAAACCGGATGGGTTGCCTTCTCCCGTCGAATCAATGCGCCTTTTCGCGTCGCTTCCGGACAAGCAGGTCGAACGCCTCCCCGTGACCGTTCGCCGAGCCGGTTCCAATCACTTCGAGGCCACCCGGGCCGATCTTGCGGTTCCCGGAAACTGGCGCTTCGAGGTGCAGGTCTCCCTCGACGAATTCACCGAGATCTCCGGATCGACACTGCTCGAGATCCGCTAGCGCCTCGCGACGTCGGTCGGAAACCGTCCAACCGGAATCGTCTCCGCCAATGCACTTCGGCGACACACCGGTAGGCTCGGCGTCATGTCACCACGACTCGTGAGCTCGAACCTGGCGGATCTTCGAGGCCTTCGAATGCCGGCAGAGACGGCGAACCATGAGCGCACACTGATTGCGTTTCCGTCTCGTGAGGACTTCTGGCGCGATCGTCTGCGAGAGGGGCAACTCGCCTGGTCACATGTTGCTCGTACGATCGCCAACTATGAACCGGTCACCGTGTTCGCGCGTCCGCAGGACGCCGAAGTGGCGGCTGATCTCTGTTCGCACGCCAACCTTGATGTCGTGGAGATGCCGCTCGACGACGCGTGGTTGCGCGACACGGCGCCCATCTATGTGACGGGCTACGACGCCGATAAGAGGCCACGACGGGTGGCGGTCGATTTTGGTTTCAACGGCTGGGGGGAAAAGTTCGTCCCGTTCGACACCGACGATGACATTCCGCGGCGATGGACGGAGGTGGCCGATCACGACACCGTGCGGGTACCGATGATCCTCGAGGGTGGGTCGATCACCGTCGACGGTGAAGGGACGCTCCTCACCACGGAACAGTGTCTCCTCAACATGAATCGCAACCCCGAGATGAGTCGACGTCAGATCGAGTCGGTGCTGTCTGCATCCCTCGGCGTCGAGAAGATCATCTGGATCCCGTATTCGATCGACGACCGTGACACGGACAGCCACATCGATCTCGTCGCCATGTTCATCGAAGGCGGAAAGGTGCTGTGGCAGAACTGCAGCGACCGCGACGATCCCGAATACGAACGACTCGCCATCTCGCGACGATGTTTGATCGGCACCGAAGACGCCCTCGGTCGTCCGCTGGAACTCGTGGAGCTCCCCGTCCTTCCGTATTGTGAAGTCGCGGGCGAACGGTTCCCGGTGCCGTACTGCAACCTGTACATCTGCAATGGAGCGGTCATCGTTCCCGTCACAGGACACGCCGCCGACCAAGACATGCTCGACATCATCGGGTCCTGCTATCCCGGGCGCGAGGTCGTGGGTGTCCCGGGCGACATCATCGCGTACGGCGGCGGTGGGCCCCACTGCACGACACAGCAGGTTCCGTCGTTGCCCCCTGCTCTCTGAGCGCCCCCACGTTTGCTGCGCGCAAACAGAAACTAAGCGTACAGAGATTACCCCTCGGTGTGGGTGACGAGTGCCTCGCCCATCCACTCGCGCAACGTGTTCTTCAGCTTGATCTGCTGAATGAAGATGTCGTGTTCAGGGCCTGCGGGATTTGCTGACTGGGGCGCTTTGAAATAGAAGCTCAACCACTCCTGCAAGCCACCTTCGCCCGCCCGCATTGCGAGGTCCATGAAGAGCGCAAGGTCGAGGACGATCGGCGCCGCAAGGATCGAGTCGCGGCACAAGAAGTTGACCTTGATCTGCATCTCGTAACCCATCCACCCGAAGATGTCGATGGCATCCCAACCCTCTTTGTTGTCACCACGAGGTGGGTAGTAGTTGATCCGGACGACGTGATCGACGTTTCCGTACAGGTCGGGGTTCACCTCGGGCTGAAAGATCGTGTCGAGCACGCCGAGTTTTGAGACTTCCTTGGATTTGAAGTTCTCCGGGTCGTCGAGGACCTCGCCGTCACGGTTTCCCAGGATGTTCGTGGAGTACCAGCCCCGCAGACCGAGCATGCGAGCTTTGAACCCTGGCGCCAAGATCGTCTTCATCAGTGTCTGGCCGGTCTTGAAGTCCTTGCCGCAGATCGGGACGCCCTGGCGCTCCGACAATTCGATGATGCACGGCAAGTCCACCGTGAGATTCGGCGCGCCGTTGGCGTAGGGCACACCCGACATCAATGCTGCGTACGCATAGATTTGCGACGGCGAAATGTTCAGGTCATTCGACCTGAGCCCGGCCTCGAACGACGCAATGTCGGCGTGTACTGCCGACGGTTCCTGGTACGCCTCCGTGGAGCCACACCACACGATCACGACACGCTCGAGATCGTTCTCCGACTTGAACCGCTCGATGTCGGCCATCACCTGCATCGCCAGATCGAACTTGGTCGCACCGGTCTTCACCCGTTTGCCGTCGAGACGCGACACCCAGCGCTGATCGAAGACCGCGTCCATTGCCACGATGCCTTCGAGCTCCCGCGAGAGAGGCGCAAGGTGCTCATTGCTCAACACGCCGGCGGTACGAGCGGCCTCGAGCGCGTTCGACGAGATGGGGTCCCACCCGCCGAACACGATGTCGTTCAGATCGGCGAGCGGCACGAACTCTTTGATCATCGGATTGCGGCCGTCTTCGCGCTTTCCGAGACGTATATGCGCCATCTGGGTGAGTGACCCGATGGGCAGATTGAGTCCCTGGCGAGCGGCGATGACGCCGGCATACAGCGTCGTTGCCACGGCGCCCATCCCCGGAGTCAAAATGCCGAGGCGGCCGGATGCGGGTGCAATGGTTCGAGCAGTCATGGCTTCTACACTTCCAATGAGAAAGTCGTAAGACAAACGGGCATCGAATAAGATTATCTAATGTTTCATCGTCTGCCCAACCTCACGGTTCATCAGCTCGTCTACGTGCAGGCCGCCCTACGTGCCGCAACGTGGACCGAAGCGGCGGCCGAGCTCGGCGTCACCCAGTCGGCGATGAGCCAGGCCATTGCCGAAGTCGAGCGACGTCTCGGTGTGCCACTCTTTGATCGCCGGGGACGTTCTCGGGTGCCGACGGCAGCCGGCAATGTCGTCGGCTCGGTCGCCGGCACCGTTCTCGCCGCAGTAGACGACCTGGCCGGGCGGCTCGTCGAGATCGAATCGGGCACCCGCGGCGTGCTGCGCATCGGCATGATCGACACCGCGGCGTTGGGACTGCTGGCCGAACCGCTGCGCACGTTCCGGGCGGAGAATCCACTGGTACACACGACGCTGCTCGTCGAACCATCCATGCCCCTGACCAATCGGGTACGCAGCGGCGAGCTCGATCTGGCCGCGGTCGTGGTCCCGAACCCTTCCCTGTCCGCCGACGAGGCCAGCTTCGAAATCTCTCGTGTGTACACGGAGTCGATCTACGTGTACGGACCCCCGAAACTCAGCGCTACCGCGCCAAAACACTGGGGGCCGTGGGTGGGCTACCCCGCCGGCTCGCAGACGCGCGGCCTGATCGAGCACGCCCTCTCGGCTCGCGGCATCGAATTCCACGTCGAGGCGGAATCGAGCAACCCCGACGTGCTGCGTCAGATGGTGCGCCTCGGAGTTGGCTGGTGTGCGCTTCCGGCGAGCGTCGCCGAATCGGGACCCAACCCGCTGCAACGAGCCGAAGTGCAACCGTTGACCTCTCGCGAGATCGCTCTGGTCCGACGCCGAAACGCCCTCGAAAACGGTGCCGTTCAACGCTTCGTCGACCTGGTCGCAGCAAAAGAGTTTCCGGTGTGACTCAGTCTCCTTCTAACCAAACCCACACCTAGGAGTTGTTGACTCGCAAGTACTTTCCCGAATGGTCCTTTTGGAGGCATCATGCGTTGTTTCAGTCACCGTTGTGCAGTTGTTGCGATGAGCATCAGCGCGGTTCTCGTGATTTCGGGTCCCGTTGGCGCTGCCACAAAGACCACGACAAAAGCGAGCACCAAGACCCCGGCAAAGCCGAGCACCAAGACCACGGCAAAGACGGCCACACCGAACCCGAGCGCCGCCTTCTGTAACCAACTGACGGCGTCCCAGGCGAGCATCGCTTCCGCGACCGGGACCCAGAAGCAAAAGTGGCAACAAATTGCCGCCGAGTGGCAGAAGATCGAGATCAAAGCACCATCGGCAGTGAAGTCCGACGTGAAAGCGGTCAAGACGGCGTTCACCAAGGCGGCCGCGGGCGACGAAGCCACGGGAAAGAAGACGCTCGCCGGTATCGCCACGCAATCGAAGAAGATCACGACGTTCGTCACGAGCAACTGTGCGAAGCGCCCGCCCGATGGTGACGGCGGTCGTGGCGGCGATCCTGCCCGTATGGCCGAGCTTCGCGCATGCCTCGAAAAGGCCGGTGTCCCCCTGCCCGAGCCCGACGCCGACGGCGCCCGCCCCAACTTCGACGATCCCAAGGTGCTCGCCGCGGCCCAGGAATGCGGATTCGGTGGACCCGGCGGACGCGGCGGTGGCCGAGGAATGAGCGACAAGGTGCGTGAGTGCGTCGCCGCCCAGGGGATCACCCTCCCCACACCAGGCAACGGTGGCGGTGCCGGGGGGTCTGACGGTTCTGGGTCCGGGTCCGACGCCGGTCGTGGTGGCGGTGGCGGTGGCGGTGGACGCCCGAACTTCGACGAGAAGACCCGAGCAGCCATCGAGACGTGTCGGGCCGCCAACCCATAGTTCACGTGACCGTCTGACGAGGGTGGGGGACCCGCTCAACTCCCCCATCGAAGCTGCCGATACCGAAGTGTGAGTGATTTCGGTAGACCAGCGGTCGAGTGCACAGGTGTAGGCAAGTCTTTCGTAGGCAAATCCTCAACGATTCACGCGTTGAACGACGTTTCGATCACGATCCCCCAGGGCGTGTTCTTTGGGCTCGTTGGACCGAACGGCGCGGGCAAAACCACGTTGCTACGTGCACTTACCGGCCTTCAGGCGCCCGACACCGGTGAGGTCCACATCGCGTCGATTCCCGTGTGGCCCCGACCGGACGCCATACGCGACCTCATCGGCGTGCTGCCCGACGACCTGCACCTCCTCGAACGGCTCTCGGGTCGGGAGTTGATTTCCTACATCGGCCTGCTTCGACGTATTCCTCCCGCTGAACTCCAGATTCGCACCGACGAACTCCTTCAGGTGCTTGGGTTCGCGGCAAGTTCCGACGAACTCGTCGCTGACTATTCGACCGGGATGCGCAAGAAGATCGGATTAGCCGCCGCGCTCATCCACACCCCACGAATCCTGTTTCTCGACGAGCCGTTCGAGTCGGTCGATCCGGTTTCGGTCCGGGTTCTGGTCGATGTTCTGCGCGCGTATCAAAGCGCCGGCGGTACCGTGGTCCTGTCGAGCCACGTCATGGACACGGTGCAGGAGCTGTGTTCCCACATTGCCGTGCTCGATCGTGGCGAGGTGCTCCTGAGCGGTACCGTCGATGAGGTCCGCAACGGCGACCGCCTCGAAGACGTATTCATCAAAGCCGTCGGAGGGGACCGCGACAGTGCGTCGCTCGCGTGGCTCGACCGCGAGCCTTCCATCGCATAGCCGGCCCGACATGACGTTTGTGAATCCTTCCGAGGCCCACGCTCCAGCGCCTTCCTCCAAGCCCGCGTCCTTGGCGCGGACCATGGCTGCACTGAAGTTGACGATTCTTCGCAACTCGATCTTTGGGGCCAAAGCGCGATCGTGGTGGTCGATACTGGCCATGACAGTCACGCTTGGCGGCTCGCTCTATACCGCGATCTCCATTGCGACGACGCCCGCGAATCACCCGCCCGTCGTTGCGGCCGAACGCCTGACGCTGCTGCTTACCAGCCTGTTCGGGCTGTGGGTCTTCGGTCCGCTCCTCGTTGGTGGCGTCGATGATTCTCTCGACCCCACACGGCTCGCCCTTCTTCCTCTCCGGCGATCAGATCTGCGAAAGGGATTGGTCATCGGCGCGCTGCTCGGCCCGCTACCCCTCGGTACGGTGATTGCGCTGGTCGGCGTCGTCATCGGATTTCATCCCGAGATGAAGGTACTTATCTTCACGGTGGTGGCGGCGATCCTTGCGCTGCTCGCCAACCTCGCCGCATCACGAGCACTGTCGGTGTCCCTCGCGTTCGCTGGCCGTTCGCGTCGAGGCAAGGACCTTTCGATACTCCTCGCGTCGTTGGGTGCGGCCGCCATCTTTCTTGGGACACAATCGCTGCGCTTCTTGAGCGATTCGGCCAAGGCTCAGATCCTGCGTTCGCTTCGATGGTTGCCTTCCGGTCAGATCGCTCAGGCGATCCTCGAACTTCGGCGAGGCCTGATCCTGCAACCATCGATACGATTGATCGCGATCAGTTTAATATGTGTACTTTGTTTCTCGATCTGGTTGAGGGGCATCGACAGGCTTCTCGTAGATCCCGATTCGATTCGACACACGGCAGCGACACGAAGCACACACGTACATTCCCTGGTCCCGAAAGCACTACGGAGATGGGTGTCACATCCGACGGTGGTCCTGGCTTCGAAAGAGCTCCGTTACCTGTCGCGCTCACCGCAACGACGGAGTTCCCTGATCATCTCCGTGGTTATCGGAACGGTATTCGCACTGTTGCAGTCGATGCGCTACGTCACCGGCAACCCGAACGCCGTCTTCGGAGCCGTCGTTGCGTCACTCTTCGGGGTTCATGCGACGAACAACGTGCTCGGCGCCGACGCAGCATCGCTCTGGATGGAGCAGACCGCCGGGGTTCGCCTGAAGGATCAACTCATCGCTCGATCTGCTGCTGCGAGCCCGAACCTGTTCATTCCGGTCGTTCTCGCCGCAGTGGTGTTGGCGACGCTTTCCGGCGGCTGGCGTCAGTTCGTCGTCCTTGTCGCTGCGTCGTTCGCGCTCATCGGACTTCCACTCGGCGTCGGCTCGGTCATCTCAGTCCTCGCTCCCTTCAACCAGCCTGACTCCACGAATCCGCACTCCAACAAGCGAGCGAACCGAGGCAACGGCGGACTCGTGAGTCTTTTCGCCATCGTCGGCATCGCCAGCGTCATCGTCGGAGCAGTGCCGCCATTCGTTGGTCTCGCTGTCGCGTGGATCGCCGGGAACAACCTGTTCCTGCTCCTGGCCATCGTCCTCACCGTCCCGTACTCCTTGCTGTGCTGGCACCTCGGTGTCCGCCTCGCCATGCGACTGGTCCGTAACCGCGAAACAGAACTGCTGAGCACCATCGGCGGGCGGCGAGCAGCCGTCTGAGGAACCCCTCGGCCTGGAAGCGGTGCCACCACTACCGCCGACCGACGACCAGAATGGGCCGATGAGCAACTTCTCGACCCCCACTGTTGGATCGCCGGCCTGGATCCGCTTGTCGGAGGCCGCGGCGACCACTCGGGATGTTCATCTGAGGGAATTGTTCGCCGCCGACCCGAACCGTGCGCAAAAGTACACCTTCTCTGCTGGGTCGCTCACGTGCGATCTCTCCAAGCACCGGGTGACCGACGAGGGCATGGAATCGCTCCTCGGGCTCGTCGAACAATCCAAACTCGCTGAGGCCATAACGGCGATGTTCACGGGCCAGACCTTCAACACGACCGAGGGGCGAGCGGTCCTCCACACTGCGCTTCGCGCGACGAGGGACCAATCGATCCTCGTCGACGGACACAACGTCGTCCACGACGTCCACGAAGTCCTGGACCACATGGCCGAATTCGCGAACCGGGTTCGATCCGGAGCATGGGTCGGTGCCACGGGCCAACGTATTCGCAACGTGGTCAACATCGGCATCGGCGGCTCGGACCTCGGGCCGGCGATGGCCTACGAAGCGCTCAAGAGCTACAGCGACCGAGGGCTTCGCTGCCGCTTCGTATCGAACGTCGACGGCGCTGACCTCTATGAGGCAACGATTGACCTCGACCCTGCCGAGACGCTCTTTGTCGTGAGCTCCAAAACCTTCACCACCATCGAAACCATCACGAATGCGACGTCGGCTCGTACATGGTTGACCGACGCACTGGGAGCAGACGCCGTCGGGAAACACTTCGTTGCCGTCTCGACGAACGCCACCAAAGTACGTGAATTCGGAATCGACGAAGCCAACATGTTCGGGTTCTGGGACTGGGTGGGTGGACGCTATTCGGTTGACTCGGCGATCGGACTGTCACTGATGATTGCGATCGGGCCGGAGCAGTTCTCGGAGTTTCTTGCCGGATTTCGGACCATCGACGAGCACTTTCGAACCACACCGTTTGCCGCCAACGTTCCGGTGCTCCTGGCCCTGATAGGTGTCTGGTACCGAAACTTCTTCGATGCCCAGACGTATGCGATCCTTCCCTACGCGAACGAACTGTCACGCTTCTCCGCGTACCTCCAGCAGCTCGACATGGAGTCGAACGGCAAGTCGGTGGATCGCGACGGAAACACGTTGCGCGCCGATTCGGGACCGATCATCTGGGGTACCCCTGGCACAAATGGTCAGCACGCGTACTACCAGTTGCTGCATCAGGGAACAACGCTGATCCCGTCGGACTTCATTGGTTTTCTCACACCGAACCATCCCCTTGCTCATCACCACAACTTGTTGATGTCGAACTTCTTCGCCCAAACCGAAGCACTCGCCTTCGGCAAGAGCGCAGAACAACTTCGAGCGGAGAACTGCCCCGATGAGCTGATTCCTCACCGCACCTTCGAGGGCAACCGGCCGACGTCGAGCATCACTGCGCCACGGCTCACCCCACGCGTCCTCGGCGAGCTGATCGCACTGTACGAGCACAAGGTGTTTGTTCAGGGGGTCATTTGGAACGTGAACTCCTTCGACCAATGGGGTGTCGAACTCGGCAAGGCGCTGGCCACGGCCATCGGCAAGGAGCTGGATCCATCGTTTGACGTGCACGGTCTGACTCACGACTCATCGACGAACGCGCTGATCACCCGCTACCGCGACGCTCGCTGATGTCCGGGCCGACACCGAGTCGGTCAGCACGGCTAACAAGG
>JANOWU010000157.1:0-14695 GCA_031418035.1 Acidimicrobiia bacterium | reverse complement strand
CCGAGTTGCTCGTCCTCGATGAACCCGCAGCTGGCCTCGATCTCGGGGCCAGGGAGCGGCTCGTCGCTCGGATGGCGGCCGTGGCGGCGGACCCCACGATCGCGGCGATGGTGCTCGTGACCCATCACGTAGAAGAGATTCCTCCCGGCATGACCCACGCACTCCTGTTGCGAGCAGGTCGGGTCGTTGCGCAGGGCCCCATCGCCGACGTCCTCACGAGCACCAACGTGTCGAGCACCTTCGACCTTCGCGTGACCATCGAGTCTCGCGAAGGTCGCTTCTCCGTGCGCATCGGGTAGCGCTCCGCTCCGCATGCCGCATGCCGCATGCCGCATGAGCGAGCGTCAGCTCCAGCGTTCCCGCCGCTGAGTGGAATGGGGGGGACCTATTCCGCCGACGAAACCGCCACGAGGGGCGCGACACCCGGCGCGGTGCGGTGCGTCGGTTCCACCTCGAGGTGGGGCACGATGCGATCGAGCCAACGCGGCAGCCACCAGTTCTTGTCGCCGAGGAGCTCCATTGTGGCGGGAACGAGGACGAGACGAACGATCGTGGCGTCGATGAACACGGCGGTCGCCAGGCCGAGTCCGATGAGTTTGATCTCGCGCTGTGAACCGAACACGAAGAAGCCGAAGACGAACACCATGATGGCGGCCGCAGCAGTGATAACGCGGGCGGTGGCGGCAACTCCTTGCGCGACGGCCATCGAGTTGTCACCGGTTTCGTCGTAGCGTTCGCGGATCTTCGAAAGCAGGAACACCTCGTAATCCATGGACAGCCCGAACACGATCGCAAAGAGCATCATGGGGGCCCACGGTGCGATGGGGGCACCTTGAGAGACACCGAAGAGCGAGCCGAACCAGCCCCATTGGAACACCGCGACCATGACACCGTAGGCAGCGCCGATCGACAGGAGGTTCATGATCACGGCCTTCAGCGGAACCAGCACCGAACGGAACATGGCGAGCAGCAGCAAGAAGCTGATGACCAGCACGGCGCCGATGAAGTATGGGAGCCGCTGACCGATGAAGGTCGCGAAATCGGTGTTCGACGCCGCGGCCCCACCGACAAACGCCTTGGCATTGCTGCCTTCGAGGGCCTTCGGTATGACGTCGTTGCGAAGATGATGGAGCAGGGAATCGGTTTTGCGATCCTGCGGTGAGGTCGTTGCGATCGCTGTGAGCAGCGCAGCTCGTCCGTCTTCAGTCGGTTGAGGCTCCGTGACGAATGCGATTCCCGGCGTCTTTCGAATCTCCGAAGCCAACATGGCAGGAGTGGCCTGCGACGCGTTGTCGGGAGTCTCGACGACAACGAGAAATGGGCTCTCGAAGCCGGGGGTGAATCCTTCGGCGAGCAGGTCGTGAGCACGACGTACGGTTTCGGTTTTCGGACTGCTGCCGGCATCGGCCTCGCCGAGTCGGATGAACAGCGTCGGAATCGAGAGGGCCACCAACGCAATCATCCCGAGTGCGGCAGCAGGTACGGCCCGTCGTTGGAGCAGCCGACTCCAGCCTTCCCACACCGATCGCTTCGAATCCGTATGTGCAAATACGGGTTTGATCCGCTTGCCCACAATGGCGAGGAGGGCGGGGAGGAGCGTCATGGCTGCGAGCACCGCGACCGCAACCGCGGTCGACGAACCGATGGCGAGCCCGTTGAGGAACTTCAGACGCATGAGAATCATGCCCAGGAGTGACACCACGACGGTGAGACCGGCGAACACCACCGCTCGCCCGGCCGTGGTTGACGCTTCGAGGATTGCCGAGCGAACGTCGTTGCCTCGTCCTTTCGATTCGCGAAAGCGCGTCACGATGAAGAGCGCATAGTCGATGCCCACGCCGATACCGATCATGGACGCGACCTGCACGGTGAAGTCGGGTGTGTCGACCACCGCCGCCCACAGGCCGACGGAGCCGAGCCCGATACCGATCCCGATGATCGCCGTGATGATCGGGAGTCCGGCGGCCACGACCGAACCGAACGCAATGAGGAGGATGACTGCGGCTGCGATGAGGCCGAAGATCTCCGACGCCGGAAGTTCACCGCCGGTGAACTGAAAGCCGGAGAACTCGGTGATGACGCCGTCTCGCTTCAGGGCTGCAGCCTTTTCCTGCAACGTGTCGACGACGCTGAACTCAGCGTCTTGTTCGAAGTCCACCGTGGCAAACGCGATGGTGCCGCTCTCCGAGATCTGGCCGTCCGCCGCGAAAGGCGAACCGACGTCCTGGACCCCCTTCTCTGCGCGGATTTCCGCGAGGTACTTTTCTATTGCTGCGCGTTTCGTACCGACACCATTCGCTACCTCGAACACGATGCTGGCGCTGGAGCCCGACTTCTCCGGGATGTATTTCTCAACCAGATCATATGCGCGCTGAGAATCGGTTCCGTCGAGCCGAGCTCCGCTGCGCCATTCACCTCCGAAAGACGAGTTGGCAACCGTGGTGGCACCCAGGGCGAGAACCCAGAAGGCCACGACGATCCATCGTCGTCGATAGGAAAAATCAGCAAGGGTCCGTAACATGTAAAGCCTCCGTGGGACGCGTTCGAACAGGCGAACGGGATGGAATGGTTCATCCGCCTGCCTTCGCAGGGGATGTTGTACTGCGCTTCTGCACCTCCGCAGGGAGGACAGGATCAGCGAAGGTTGTTCGAGTACTTCACGCTGACGTCGCCCGCTGAGGAGCGAAGCTTCATGCGCATTGGCGACTCCGGGTCGGATTTGATCTGTACCGTGGTGTCCCCGGCCGAGGTGCTCGCGTCGACGCGGTATCCGGTCGAACTGCGCGCCACCCCGACTGCGACGTCGCCGGCGGACGACGACGCCGTGATGGAGCGGGGAGCGTTGCGAAACGAGAGGCGCACGTCACCGGCCGACGAGGTCGCCTCGACCGACGAGGCGTTCGCACCGGTGACGACGACATCGCCGGCGCTGCTCACGAGTTGGAGCGTCCCGTTGGACTCAGTGACGCGTACGTCACCGGCCGATGATTGAAGGATCAGGTTTCCGCCCATATCGCGGGCGGTCACATCACCAGCGCTGCTGCGTACGTCGATGTCTTTCATGATGTTCGAGAGCGCTATGTCGCCACCGGAGGCCACGCCCTGCACCGAAACGCCTTCGGGTACGAACAGGTCGTAGGTCACGCCACAGTTCACGACGAGGAACCCGTTGCATCGACTCCGAATGACGAGTGTGCCATCGGCCTCGAGCGTCTCTCGATAGGACGGACTGGTGAACGAACGTTGGACACGTCGTGAACCCGACACGCTCGAAGCAGTGGTGCCTCGCAGGGTGATGTCCCCGGCGCCCGAGTCGAGTCTGATGGCCTTGACGCCTTCGAACCGCAGATCGTCGCGACGGGTCGACTTTGCCGAGTTGGCGAGAATGAGGAACGTAGCTGCGGCTAACGTAAGTACAGTTATGAATCCGCCGAAGATGATCGCAAAGCGTTTCATTGCGGTCCCCGTTGCAGGTAGGCCAACACAGCTAAGACTCGTCGATGGTCGCCGGCGGTTTGGGTCAGGTCGAGCTTCGTCATGATGTTGTTCACGTGCTTCTCAACCGCTCCTGCTGACACGACCAGCGCGGCGGCGATTCCTGCGTTGGAGCGTCCCTCGGCCATAAGGCGCAGCACCTCTGACTCGCGCGGTGTCAGCTCCGGTTCGCGAGAACGACGCCGAGCGAACAGCTGAGCCACTACTTCGGGGTCGAGGGCCGTACCGCCATCGGCAACGCGATGCAATGCGTCGACGAACTCTCGAACGTCGGCCACCCGATCTTTGAGCAGGTATCCGACGCCACGCGTTTCCCCGACCGCGAGAAGTTCGGTGGCGTAGCGCTCCTCGACGTATTGGCTCAGCACCAGCACGCCAACTTTCGGGAACTGCGATCGTATGTGTACTGCGGCACGGATGCCTTCGTCGGTGAATGTCGGTGGCATGCGCACGTCGACGACGCACACGTCTGGTTGATGGGCCGCAACCGCGCTGATGAGCGCGTCTCCGGTGTCGACGGCGGCGACGACGGTGTCACCGGCGTCGACCAACAGCCGAGTGATACCGGCTCGCAGTAACACGCTGTCCTCGGCAATAATCACCCGACGTGCGCCGGATGCTATGACATGTTCGTTTACGTCCATCGGGGTATCTCCGCAATGAGGGTTGTCGGCCCATAGTTCGGGCTGTCGATCGAAAGGGTCCCGCTGAGCGCCGCGACTCGATCTTGGAGGCCGCTGAGTCCGCCGTTCGCCACGATGCCCGCTCCTCCGGACCCGTCGTCGACGACGGTTACGACGACGTAGGGCCGGTTGTTCCGAGGCCGCACCTCGATCGTCACGGTTGCCTCGGTGGCGTGGGCATGTTTGGCGATGTTGGTGAGCGCTTCGGACACGACGTAGTACGCCGCCCCTTCGATCGTCGGGCCGAGGCGTTCGGGAAGTTGCACGCGGATGCGAACCGGGATCGGGGCGAGTGCCGCGATCGACGAGAGGGCAGCGTCGAGGCCGCGGTCTTCCAACACGGCAGGATGAATTCCTCGGGCGATGGAGCGAAGTTCCGTCATGGCTGCTTTGGCCTCGGTGTGTGCCTCGTTCATGAGTTGGCGAGCCTGTTCCGGATCGGAGTCCAGCTTTTCTTTTGCCAGGCCGAGCGTCATGCCGAGTGCGACGAGACGCTGTTGCGCTCCGTCATGGAGGTCGCGTTCGATGCGGCGACGTTCCGCCTCGGCGCCTTCGACCGCTGCGTTTCGTCGCGTTGTTTCCTCGGCGACCTTGGCTTTGAGTTCATCTTCGCGGCCCGCTCCGAGCAACGCAGCGACAAGTTGTGCATTGAGGGCCCCGAGCAGGAGGGTGACTGCGGGTGCCACGACGACCAGGAGAACTGCGCCGAGCAGGAGCACACCGAGGGCTCGCCCCGTGGTCGCGACTTCAAGGTAGCCAGCGGAACGTTGCGACGGCACAAGCGGACGAACGAGGGGCCAGAGAAGAAACGCGAACCCGAGAGACCAGACGGTGATTGCGGCGGCAAATGAAACTATGCCCGTGATCGACTTTATGAACACGTACCCAAGTGCATTCCACGCGCTCTGCGAGCTGACATAGCGACCGAGGACGCCATAGCGGGGCTTCGCGCCGACCGGGACGAGTCTCGGTGACGGTATCTCGACGCCGAGGAACGCGGCAGCCCGGGCTCGCTCGAGGCTACCGATCGCCATACAGACGGCGAGTGTGGCCGCGAGGGCCACCGCGCCCCCGACGACGGTGACGGCCAACCCGACGGTCAACGCCAAACCAACCGACCACACGATGATGCATACGATCGCCACCCAGAGATCGAGGGCGAGGTGGATCAGCGTTTTGCCGATCTTGGCACCGAGGTTGCGCATGCCGTATACCGTACGGCTCCCTGAACACCGTTCCCATACGGTGAACCCGTGTCTTCGTGGTGGGGTTTGCCTCACCCCAGAACCGACGCTCCTACCCGTCGGGAGACGGGACCCGGGTCTGTGCTGTACCGAGGGCTGACGCGACCCGATTTCCACGATTCCGATCCCAGCCCCTAGCGTTGAGAACATGGAACTCAAAGGAACATCAGCAGTCGTAACGGGCGGAGCATCAGGCCTTGGCGAGGCAACCGCCATCTTGTTGGCCGAGCGGGGCGTGAAGGTCGTGCTGGCCGACCTCGAACGTCAGGCTGAGAAGGGCGACGCGCTTGCCAAGAAGATCGGTGGCGCGTTCGTGCCCTGCGACGTCACGAACACCGAGCAGGTTCAGGCTGCCGTTGATGCCGCAGTCGAGATGGCTCCGCTGTGGTCGCTGGCGAACTGTGCGGGCATGGGATTCGCCGCTCGCACGATCGACAAGAACGGAAACCCTGCTGACCTCGAGTGGTACAGCCGCATCATCAACGTCAACCTGATCGGCTCGTTCAACTGTCTGCGACTTGCCGCGTCGGCCATGAACAAGAACACGCCCGACGCTGATGGGGGCCGTGGCGCGGTCGTCAACGTTGCGTCCGTGGCTGCCTTTGACGGGCAGATCGGTCAGGCGGCGTATGCATCCTCCAAGGGCGGTGTTGTTTCGATGACGCTGGTGACCGCTCGCGATCTCAGTGCCGCCGGCATTCGTGTGAATTGCATTGCTCCGGGCCTCATCGACACGCCGATCTATGGAACGGGCGAGGCGAGTGAGCAATTCAAAGCAGCGCTCGGCAAGTCCGTTCTGTTCCCGCCACGACTCGGTCATGCGAGTGAGTTCGCGTCCATGTGCGTCGAGTTGTTGGCGAACAGTTACATGAACGGCGAAACGATTCGCGTCGACGGCGGCATCCGTATGCCACCGAAGAGCTGAACCGTCGCTGAGCCGAAATCGACCAGCCGAGAACGACCAGCCACCAACTACTCAGCGCACTGACGAATCGATACTTGACGATGAGCGAAATTCCAGGGATTCACCGCGAACACGTGAGCGCGTGGCTCGTCGCCAATGTGGCCGATGCTGTCGCCCCGTTCGAGTTCTCACTCATCGCCGGAGGTCGATCGAACCTCACGTACCTCGTGACC
Organism: Acidimicrobiia bacterium; assembly: GCA_031418035.1. Classification (GTDB taxonomy): domain Bacteria; phylum Actinomycetota; class Acidimicrobiia; order Acidimicrobiales; family JANYDT01; genus JANOYY01. The sequence goes on along the minus strand of JANOWU010000157.1, from coordinate 8,136 downwards.
GACGCCAACGGCGTGCGCCGCGTGTTGCGTCGACCGCCACTCGGTCACGTGTTGGCGACAGCACATGACATGGGCCGCGAGCATCGCATCATCACCGGTGTCGGGCAAACGAACGTGCCGGTGGCTCGCGCTCTTGGTATGTGTGCAGATGAAACGGTGAACGGTGCGCCGTTCTATGTGATGAGCCACATCGACGGGGTCGTCCTCGATTCGCCCGAAGCGGCGGAAACATTCACGGTTCAACAGCGAACCACGGCCGCGAACAGCCTCATCGATGTGATGGTCGACCTTCATTCCATCGATCCTGCTGCGATCGGTTTGGGGGAGCTCGGCAAACGCGATGGCTATCTCGACCGCCAACTTCGTCGGTGGACAACACAGTGGGACAACTCGAAGACACGCGAGCTTCCCGCGATCGACCGGGTGGTCGAGTTGCTTCGTGAGAACAAGCCCGAGCAGCTTCATACGGGCATCGTCCACGGCGACTATCGCCTCGGCAATTGCATGGTGTCTCGCGATACCGGTGCGATCATCGGCGTCCTCGACTGGGAGCTCTGCACGTTGGGGGATCTCATGGCTGATGTGGGATATCTCCTCGTGTATCACACCGACGCCACCCAGAGCTGGGCGCGGGCCAACGATCCATCGAGCGCCGGTGGATTCCCCACCCGACGCGAGCTGCTGGACCGCTACGCCGCGAAATCAGGGCGTGATGTGAGCGCCGTGGCGTACTACGAGGCCTTCTCCTGCTGGCGACTGGCCTGCATTGGGGAGGGTGTTCTCGCCCGGTACAAGGCCGGTGTCATGGGCGACGTCACGGAAGGCATCGACTTTGTGACGATGGACGAGGGCGTGCATCTGCTCGTCGACCGCGCCCTGCACGCCGTCGAGTCGCTGGTCTGACCCCTTTTTGCGTTCCAAGAGCGCGTCGGCGGCGGTAGGGTCAAAGGGTGAGCGGCGCCACCGTCTTCGTCTCCCGTCTTGTCGGGCTCGATCTCCTCGCCAGCGATGGCGCGGCAGTGGGGCGCGTAGCCGATGCAGTTCTCGGCTACCCATCGCCCGATGCGGCGCCACCGGTCCTTGGTTTTGTGTGTGAGGTCCAGCGTCGACAGATCTTTATCAACGCAAACCGGATTCATGAGCTCAACGGAACCGGGGCACGTCTGGTGTCGGGAGCTGTGGACCTGCGTCGCTTCAAGCTGCGCGAGGGGGAGATGTTGGCCCGACGCGACCTGTTCGACCGTCGGGTCGGGCGAGACATCGTCAACGACATCGCGCTGAAGCCAACTCGCGGTGGCGCCCGAAGCTGGGAGGTCGGTGGCGTCTCGCTCGTGTCGACGGGCGTTCTGCGTCGTCGGCGCGGCGAGACCCTTGCGGGTTGGGAAGTACTTATACCAATGTTTCCGGGCATCAGTGCCGTCACCCAGAAGACCGTGGAGTTGCGTGACCTCCATCCGGCCGACGCCGCAACACAGATGGCGGCGTTGCCGGAGGCCGAGCGCCAGGCGCTGGCCGATGCCCTCGACGACGAGGAGCTCGCCGACATGTTGGTGGAGCTACCCGAAGACGAGGCCGCGGCCCTGATCGAAGGCCTCGACACCGAGCGCGCCGCAGACGTTCTCGAGGAAATGGATGCCGACGACGCTGCCGACTTGTTGGCCGAGATGCCGCCGACGGAACGCGAGGAGGTGTTGGCGGCGATGCATTCGGAGGAATCCGAAGCGGTGCGTCGCCTCCTGCAGTATCTCCCCGATACCGCAGGTGGTCTTATGAACCCGGATCCGTTGATTCTGGGTCCTTCGTCGACGGTTGCCGAGGCCCTGGCGCACATCCGCGACCCCGACCTGCCGGCCGCGGAAGCGGCGCATGTGTTCGTCACCGAAGCGCCCTTCGAGACCCCAACCGGTCGCTACCTCGGACCCGTCGGCTACCAACGGCTTTTGCGTGAGCCACCGTCCACACAACTCGGCCAGTGTCTCGATCCGCAACCCGAGGGTGTGAACGTGTACATGCCAACTGCGGAGATTGCTCGTCGGCTTGCGTCGTACGACGTTGTTGCAGTGCCGGTCATCGACGAGCAGCAGCGTCTGCTCGGCGCGGTGAGCGTCGACGACGTGTTGGACCATCTGCTTCCTGCCGGGTGGAGGCGACGGCCATGAAGTCGTTCAACCCGCGCAATCGCCTCAACCGCCCGGCGTCATCGACGGACCTTTCTTCGCCGCGTCGCAAAGGTGTTCTTCGCTTCAGTGCCCACTATGACCCGGAAGCCTTCGGACGATTCTCCGAGACGATCGCCCGGTTCATCGGCACGGCCCGTTTTCTGGTCTTTCAGACCGTCGTCGTCATCATCTGGATCGTCTGGAACGTCGCGCTTCCGAAGGATCTCCGCTTTGACGAGTCACCGTTCATCGGTCTCACCTTGGTGCTGTCGTTGCAGGCTGCCTACGCGGCACCGCTGATCCTTCTGGCGCAGAACCGACAAACCGACCGTGACCGCGTCGTCGGTGAGCATGACCGCGACACGGCACTGCGGACGCAGGCCGATACCGAGTTCCTGGCTCGTGAGTTGGCGTCGATTCGAATTGCGCTGTCCGACATCGTGACCACCGACGATCTCGAGAAGGCCCTCGATCATGCGGTCCAGCGAGGTCGTCAAGTGGAGACCGACTCTTAACACCTCGGTCTCCCGCACTCCGTCCTTTCGGCTTGTGGTGCGTTTGCCACCCTTGTGGTGCGTTCGGCCAGCCTGAACGCACCACAAGGTGCCCGAACGCACCACAAGCTCGGGTGGGAGCCCGGGTGGGAGTTGCGTGGGTTGGGCGCCGACCCGTAGGTTTGCGATCGTGAGTGTTCTTGGTACGCGCATCAACGTTCGCTCCGCGGAGTACCTCGCGAATCGGGCCGCGATGCAGACGCTGCTCGATGAGTTCCTGGAGGTCCAGGCGCAGGCCCTGACGGCGGGTGGCGAGCGCTATATCGAACGTCACCGCGAGCGGGGCAAGATGCTCGTACGTGAACGTATCGAATTGCTGATCGACGCCGACACGCCACTCATCGAACTGCACGCCCTCGCGGCCTATGGCACGAGCGATCCGATCGGTGCTGGCGTCGTAAACGCCATTGGTCAGATCAACGGTGCGGAGTGCATGATCAACGGCACCGACATGACGGTGAAAGGCGGCGCGTCGAACCCCACGACACTCGCCAAGACCGCTCGCGGGATGGAGATCGCTCGCCTGAACCGCCTGCCGTACATCACGTTGACGGAATCAGCCGGCGCTGACCTCCCCCGGCAGAGCGAGATCTTCGTTCCCGGCGGCGCCGGTTTCAAACACATCACGCAGCTTTCTGCCGCGGGGATACCGACTATCTCGCTGGTGTTTGGACCCTCGACAGCCGGTGGCGCGTACACGCCGGGCATGAGCGACTACGTGGTCATGGTGAAGGAACGCGCCCAGGTCTTTCTCGGCGGGCCTCCGCTGGTGAAGATGGCGATAGACGAAGACGCCGATGAAGAGTCGTTGGGCGGAGCGGAGATGCATTCGCGAACGAGTGGACTCAGCGACTACTTGGCGGTCGACGAGTTGGATGCGCTTCGGATCGGACGAGACATCGTCGGCCATCTCAACTGGCGCAAGTACGGGCCACGCCCGAGCATGCCCGCAGACCCTCCGGTGCATAATCCTGACGAGTTGCTCGGTATCGCCAGCGCCGACGTGCGAATCCCGTTCGACGTTCGCGAGATCATCGCCCGGATCGTCGACGGTTCGCGTTTCGAAGAGTTCAAGCCGCTCTACGGCTCACAGCTCGTGACCGGATGGGCAAGCCTTTGCGGCTACCCGATCGGGATCCTCGCCAACAACGGCATCTTGTTCAGTGAGGAATCACAGAAGGGTGCCCAGTTCATCCAGCTCTGCAACCGCACCGACGTGCCGTTGCTCTTCATTCAGAACATCACCGGGTTCATGGTGGGTACACGCTACGAGCAGGGTGGCATCATCAAAGACGGTGCCAAGCTCATCAACGCTGTTTCGAACTCCACCGTGCCGCACCTGACCCTCATGGTGGGTGCGTCGTACGGGGCCGGAAACTATGGCATGAGCGGCCGAGCGTATGATCCGCGCTTCATCTTCACGTGGCCGAACCATCGCATTGCCGTCATGGGACCGAAGCAGCTGGCCGGCGTCATGAACATCATCACCAAGGGCCGTGACCCCGATGCCGTGGCGGCGCTGGAGGCGCAGGTAGAACGTGAGTCGACGGCGCTGTTTGCCAGCGGGCACATGTGGGATGACGGGGTCATCGATCCGCGACACTCCCGCAGCATGCTTGGGGTGGCGCTGTCCGTTGTTCACAATCAAGTGGTCGAAGGCACGAAAGCCTTTGGCGTCTTTCGGATGTAGGCGCGCATATGACATCGAAAACGATCACGAAACTTCTCGTCGCGAACCGTGGCGAGATCGCGTCTCGAATCTTTCGAACGTGTCGCCGGATGGGCATTGCGACGGTTGCGGTGTACGCCGATCCCGACGCAACGCTGCCCTTTGTCGCGGAGGCCGACGCCGCCGTTGCTCTCGGTGGGTCGAGTGCGACGGAGTCGTACCTCGTGATCGACAAGATCCTCGACGCGGCCCGCCGCACGCAGGCCGACGCCGTTCATCCCGGGTTCGGGTTTCTCTCGGAGAACGCGGCGTTCGCGCAGGCCGTGCTCGATGCCGGCTTGATCTGGGTGGGGCCGACGCCGGCCAACATCAAGGCAATGGGGACGAAGGTCGAAGCGAAGGCTCTCGCTGCAGCAGCGGGGGTCCCGATTCTCCCGTCGGCCGTGGCCGTCGGAGACGATGAGAATTCGTGGGCGAGCGCTGCGACCGAGGTGGGGTTCCCGATCCTGGTGAAGGCGTCGTCGGGTGGTGGCGGCAAGGGTATGCGCATCGTTGCCTCAGCGACCGAACTATCCGAGGCCGTTCGGTCGGCGCGCCGGGAGGCCGCATCGTCCTTCGGTGACCCGACCGTGTTCATGGAGCGCTATCTCCCTGCGCCGCGCCACATCGAGGTGCAGGTGTTCGGCGACACCGCGGGAAACGTCATCCATCTCCACGAGCGCGAGTGCTCGATCCAGCGTCGCCATCAAAAGATCGTTGAGGAGTCACCGTCGCCGACGCTCTCCGACGCAATGCGAGCGCGGATGTGTGAAGCCGCGGTGGGCTTGGCGAAAGCGATCGACTACGTCGGCGCGGGGACCGTGGAGTTTCTCTACGACCGCCTCGACAACGGTGAGGAATTGTTCTTCTTTCTGGAGATGAACACCCGTCTCCAGGTGGAACATCCGGTGACCGAGTGTCTCACCGGGACCGATCTGGTGGCCTGGCAGCTCGACGTGGCGAACGGTCGCCCGCTTCCACTCACACAGGAACAGGTGGAGCGTCGGGGCGCAGCAATCGAGGTTCGCCTCTATGCCGAGGATCCCTCGAAGGACTTCCTTCCCACGTTCGGTCATATGTACGCATATGAGCACGCGGCCACGCCGGGAATTCGTTACGACGACGGCATCGCCTCCGGCCGCGAGATCACGACGTTCTTCGATCCCATGATTGCCAAGATCATCAGTCATGCGCCGACCCGTCACGAGGCGGCGTCGCGACTCGGTAACGCCCTCCGAGGGTTGATACTTCACGGGCCCATGACGAATCGTGACTACCTTGCGGCAATTGTCGACTCGCCCGCGTACCGAAGCGGAGACACGACGACCGCGTTTGTCGAAGAGCATCCCGAATTGCTCGGTGGCGCGAGGACCCAGGTCGAGCACGATATCGACCTGGTGTTCGCAACGGTGGTCGGCTCACTTCGGCGTCGACGATGTGATACCAACTGGGGCTTCGTGGCGGCGGGCTTTCGAAACGTGCCGAGCCAGCCACTGCTGCTTCTTTGCGAATCGACCCGAGGTGACCATAGGGTCCTGTACCGGTGGGACACGTTCGACCCGACTCGGTGTCGAGTCGACGTCGACGGTCGAGGCTATGACATCCGCATACTGAGCCATGCAAGGCGAGACGTGAACGTCGACATGATCGATACCGACGTGGTCACGGCCGACGTCGACGGGATAACAAGTACACGTACGGTTCGAGTGTTGGAAACGCGCACGTGGGTCAATGGTGCGTCGGGTCAGAGTGAGTTCGTGGAACACAGTAGGTTCCCGCTAACCACCCAAGGCGGGGGAGCACATGGGCCGATTGCGCCCGTTCCGGGCCGCGTCGTCGCGGTGAACGTAGTGGTCGGGCAGGCGGTCCGGGCTGGTGACACGCTGGTCGTGATGGAGGCCATGAAGATGGAACATCGCATCGAGGCACCTCACGACGGGGTCGTTGCCGAACTCTTCTGCGCGGTTGGCGATCAAGTTGATGCCCATCAGGTGCTCGTCGGGGTCACCAACGCGGAAGTACGAGAGGGAACATCATGACCGAAACAGCGTTGAAGGTCCGCCTCGGGGCTCACGTGGGGCAGCAGAACATGACCATGAAGACGATGCGCCAGACGTGGCGACAGCTTGATGAACATGTCGATTGGATCAGCGCCTGGGACCACCTCTACGAGGCACCACCCCAGGGAGGAACCCTTGATCACTTCGAAACGGTAGCGACGCTCGCGGCCCTCGCGACCACGACCGAACGCGCCGCGCTCGGTGTGCTCGTGATGTACGTGGGCTATCGCACTCCCGGTGTGATTGCGAAGTCCGCCTCGACGATCGATCATCTCAGCGACGGGCGATTCGAACTCGGGCTCGGCGCAGGTTGGCACTCCGAGGAATGCAAGGCGTTCGGCTACGACTTTCCGTCGGCGGGCGTTCGTATCGACATGCTCGATGAGGCGACCACGATCGTGCGTGGCCTCTTGACCCAGGATCGCACGACCTTCCACGGCAAGCACTTCCAGGTCGAGGAGTGCAGCGCGTTGCCGTCGCCTGTTCAGGAGCGCCTTCCGATCTGGATCGGTGGCGTGGGCGAGCGAAAGATCCTCCGCCTCGTCGCCCGGCACGCCGACGGTTGGAACAGCGCCTATGTCACCGTCGAGGAATTCGCTCGACTCAACGGAATCCTGACGGGCTGGTGCGAGACCGAAGGGACGGACCCGGCCAGGATCCGCCGCGGCGTGAACCTCTCCTTCAACGTGAAGACGACGGCCAAGGCTGCGGCCGAGGAACGAGAATCGTTACGAGCAAAGTGGGGGAGCGGCTTCGACCGGATTGCGGGCGGCTCGCTGCTTGGAACACCCGACACCGTGGTCGAACGAGTTCTCGCCTACGTTCGAGCCGGGGCCACCGACGTGAACATTGCGTTGCGCGCACCATGGGACGATGAGGCGTTCAACCTGTACCTGAACGAGGTAGTGCCGGCCGTGAAAGCCGAGCTCGCCAACTAGTACGTGGACGTTCTTTAGAACGAGAACGGGAGATGCTTGATCCCGTTGATGAAGCTGGAACGCAGACGATCGGGTTCGCCGGTGGAGGCAACGTTCGGTAGCCGGGTGTAGAGCTCGCGCAACATCACGCTGATTTCGCGTCGCGCCAGGTGCGCACCGAGACAGAAGTGAGGACCGGGTCCACCGAATCCGACATGGTCATTCGGTGTCCGGCGGACGTCGAAGGCAAAGGGGTTGTCGAACTGATCGGCATCGCGATTCGCGGACCAGTAGTACAGCACGAGCTTGTCGCCGGCCTTGATCTCCTGTCCGCGAAGTTGGGTGTCGACCACCGCGGTTCGGCGCATGAAGATCACCGGCGACGCCACTCGGACGATTTCCTCGACCGCCCCAGGCATGACGCCATTGATGTCGTTGACGAGAATGGATCGCTGGTCCGGATTCTCGGTCAGGAGATGGAGAGCATGCGAAATGGCGTTTCGTGTGGTTTCGTTGCCTGCGACCACAAGAAGGATGAAGAACGAACCAAGCTCAGCGTCGGTGAGGCTCTCGCCGTCGACGGTCGCGTTCACCAGAGCTGAGGTGAGGTCGTCGGTCGGGTTCTCGCGTCGAAACTTTCCGAGGTCGCTCACCAGCGCATGGAGGTCGCCACCCGCGGTGAGGAGCGCGTTGATGACGGCGGTCGCGTCGCCCTGCTCGGTGTACTCGGGATCCGCG
>JANOWU010000156.1:0-25139 GCA_031418035.1 Acidimicrobiia bacterium | reverse complement strand
GCGGTGGTAACAGTGGCGAACGTAGCGGCCGCACGCGCTTTGGTTGACCGTTTCGATACCATGTGTACACGTATCGTCGCGTTGTTTTCTGAGTCGCCGACGATTCGTGAGGACGGGTACCCCAACGTTTCGGAGTGGTTGGCGTTCAACACTCATGCTCGGCCTACTGAGGGTGAGCAGCGTGTTGCGCATGCTCAGGTGTACGAGAAATTGCCCGGTTGGTCCGACGCCGTTGATGCGGGCACGATCGGTGTGTCACATGTGAGTGTTGTTGCGAGGGTGGTCACGAAAGCGCGTTTGCCGTTTCTGGTTCTAGCCGCCGCGGACATGCTGGGGTGGGCGGAATCACTGTCGTTCTCGAAGTTTCGGCAGGCGGTCGCGTTGTGGGTTTCGCATTGTGACGATGCGCTCGGTGACCCGACGTCGGAGAAGGAACATGAAGAGGCGCGTCGGGTGCAGTTGTCGCCGACGTCGGGTGGGATGTGGATCCTGAACGGTCTGCTCGACGCTCTTGGTGGTGAAGCGTTATCGAAAGCGCTTGAGGCGGCGATGCCGAAACCGTGCGAGGGTGACAATCGGACTCCGGCGCAACGTCGACACGACGCACTCGTCGATATTGCACACGAGTCGTTGGCCAATGATGGTCGGCTTACGGTTGGTGGCGAGCGTCCTCACGTCACGGTGATCGTTGATGCCAAGTCGGGTATTGCGCATACGTCACAAATGGTGAGGTTGTCGTCGTTCACGCGTGACATGTTGTTGTGTGATTGCGTGACGACGAGCGTGTGGTTGAGTGCCAATGGCACTCCGTTCGATGTTGGTACGCCGACATCGGAGGTGCCAGCTCGGAATCGTCGTGCGGTGATGGCGCGAGATCATTGGTGCCGGTTTCCGGGATGTGACCGTCCGGCACGGTGGACTGATGTTCATCACATCAAGGAACGCGTCAATCTCGGCACGCATGAGCTTGCGAACTTATGTGCGCTTTCTAAGTTTCATCACCGCTACGTGCATAAGCATCGTCTCACGATTCGTTGGGATCGTGATCATACGAGTCTGATCTTTGAGTGGCCGAACGGTCGCACGGCGAACAGCCCACCGCCACCACAGATCTTGTTTGCCCGCTGAACCTGGTAGTTCGGGCCGGTATCGCTTCGTTCCGCGAAGCGCAACCGGTCCGCGGGTTTGTGCAGTGAACGGGTACTGTTTGGCTGTCGGAGGGAGGGGCTGTGAAGCGAAACAACGTGGTGTTGCGGGAACGTTCGATGGTTCTTCGACGGCGAGGTCGCTTCGTTTGCTTGGTCGGTTCCTGTTCGTTCTGGTGATCCTCGGCACGGGACGTTCCGGCACGGCTTTCGCATCCGACGTCGAACACGTACCCTTCGGCCATGGCAGTGCAGCGTTGGGCTCGTCGACCGGTTCCGCGGTCCAAGAGGCGGCCGCAGGACCGAAGACCCACTTCAATGTGTCGGCCCCTCGACGGCGAGTCGATTCGGCCCGAGACAACTACCGGTACGGCAACCGGTCCATGTCTACGACTCTCGCCCGATGTGTTGCCACAGAAACCGGAGCAGGGGAAGCTGGAACAGGAGCGAAGGGGGCGCCGAACAGCTCGGGTGTTCGGGACAATGGGAACGGCAAGGGTCAGATCCGTGACTACGGCACCGATGGAAAGCCTGAGACGGACTACGACTTCGGCCATGACCATGGGGCCGGCGATCCCCACGCTCACGAGTGGGATTGGACGAAGACTCCTCCGGGGCAGCCTGGTCGACCGATTCGTCCGGGAGAGGGGGCTCGGCGATGAGCACGCTGCACTGCGGATGGAATGGGGATCGCGCTGTCGCGGAAACGCTTCAGCGTTGCGCTGGATTTGTCGCGAGCTGGCCGTGGGTTCTCTTCACATCAGTGGACAGCGAACCAGATGTCGCGTCTATGCGCTGGGCATCAGAGGTTCGGAAGAAGTTCTTCGACGTCGTGCGTAACGTTGACGGGGCGCTGTTGCTTCCGGGACAGGTTGTCGTTGAGATCATCGGTCAAGAAGAGCTTCTCTTCGGCTTCGATGAGCTCTGGTTATGTGAGACCACCCCGTCGAGTCGGCCGGCCGCCCCCGACTACTTGGTCGCCCCACGGCGGCTTGATGAATCGGGGTCGTGCGACGAATTCGCTTGGCTTGAAGGCTCCCCGCTCGTCGGCGGTATCGGGGACGGGTACGGAATGAACTTCGTGACGCGTGATCGGGTCCTGTTGGAAGGTTTGAAACTGACAGAAGAGCGCGACGAGATTCCGTGATTCGCCTCCTGTGCTTACTCTTCTCTCTGGCTCGGCTCGTACGTCGATTGCGAACCGGCGCCATCGCGCGCTGGCGCTGTTTCGAAGCAACGTCGGCGGGCACGAACGCAAGGCGCAATCTCCGGCAGTGTTTCAGGCCTTCTCGGTGCGGGCTCGGCATCGTCTTGGCTGTGTTTGCGGGTTTTCTCGCGATGTCGTCGACGGCGGCTACGACTATGAGCGGACTCGGATCGCCAGCGATCGAGCGTCATGTTGGTGGCGGTCGCTTCGTTGGGTCACCCGACCGTGCAGAGCAGCTGCTCCGGCCAGCCAATGAGTCCCTGCCCGTCGCGTGGAAGGCGCAATCTGCGTCTACGACGCGCCTCCGATTTGTTGCCACAAACACACCGGTTGACGATGTCACGGAAACCTCCGGCAATCTCGTGACCCTACCCTGCTGATCCCTGCCGACTGATCACGGGCGTCGACCGCAATCACGAGGCGCGCTCGTTGCTTCGGACCCACTCAGGCCACCTGCATTGCATGCTGGACCCGGTGACCTGCAACGATGGAGACCATGTCTGAACGACCTGCGACCACGCCAACCACGGGTGCCGATATCGGCGGCGTCCGGGTAACCGATACCCCACCCCCCGCGGTGCCTGCCGCGACAGTCGTCTTGCTACGCGATTCCGACGAAGGCATGCGAGTCCTGATGCTCAAGCGCACCGGCGGGGGCGCCTTCGGGGGATTCTGGGTCTTCCCCGGAGGTCGTGTCGATTCGACCGACGCCGATGAACTCGCGGCTGCGGTGCGTGAGGCCAAGGAAGAGAGCGACCTCGATCTCGATCCGGCCGGGTTTGTTCGGTTCTCGCACTGGACGCCCCCGGCGGCGGAGATGCGACGGTTCTCGACGTGGTTCTTTCTCGCCCAGGCTCCTCACGAGCATCATCAGACGGTGACCATCGACCAGGGCGAGATCGTCCACCACGAATGGCTCCTCGTCAGCGAAGCCCTCGAACGTCGAAACCGTGGCGAGATCGAACTGGCACCACCGACGTTCGTGACACTGTCGGTGATCGCTCAGTCGTCGACGGTTGACGAAGCTCTCGACCGAGCCCGATCGGTTGAGCCATCCGTGTATGAAGTGAACTTACGAAAGAAGGAGAATCGTACGTTCACGGTATTCGCGGGCGATATCGCGTATCACGACGGAGAGCTGCTCGACGCCGACGGTCCGCGGCATCGACTCGAACTCACCAACAGCCCGTGGGTCTACGAGCGCATCTTCTGATCAGGTTTCTACGGTAGCCACGACGCGATCTCTGTCGGATCGACCTCGTCGGGCATACGCAAATCACCGCGCGGCGAGACGCTGACCGAGCCGACCTTCGGAGCAGGAGGCAACGTGGTGCGCTTAAATTGCTGACGGTGAAATCGCGTGAGGAAGACGCGAAGCCAGCGGTCGATCTCCGCCGACTGGTACGTATCAGCGAAGACGTGAACGGCGAGTGCACGAATCTTCTGCGGACGCGAGCCGTTTCGCAGAAAATGAAACAGGAAGAAATCGTGAAGCTCGTAGGGCCCGACGACATCCTCCGTGTGCTGGGTAATGTTGCCCGCCGCGTCGGGAGGCAACAGCTCCGGCGACACCGGTGTAGCCACGATGGAGCGAAGCAACTTCGCAGTCGCCGCGTCAGCGTGGTTGTCGGCATACCAACTCACGAGATGACGTACGAGTGTCTTGGGGACGCCCGCGTTCACCCCGTAATTCGCCATGTGGTCAGCGTTGAATGTGCACCACCCGAGCGCAAGCTCGCTCAGATCGCCTGTGCCGACAACAATTCCACCCACCTTGTTCGCGATGTCGAAAAGGATTTGCGTGCGCTCTCGAGCCTGAGCATTTTCGTACGTGACCGAATGATCGTTGGGGTCATGGCCGATGTCGATGAAGTGTTGGGTGGTGGCCTTGGCGATCGAAATGGTGCGAGCTTCGACACCAAGCTTGTTCATGAGATCGTCGGCAGCGTTGCGGGTCCGTTTGGTCGTGCCGAACCCCGGCATGGTGATCCCCAGGACCGAAGAGGGCCCCCAACCGAGTTTGCGGGTGGCCTCGACGGCCACCAACAGGGCCAACGTGGAATCCAAACCACCGGAAACCCCGATGACCGCCCGCTGTGCGCCTGCAGCCATGAGCCGACGCGCAAGACCGGTCGCCTGAATCGCCATGATCTCGCGGGCACGCTCGCTTCGGGTAGCGGGATCGCTCGGTACGAACGGATTCCTCATCACCACCCGGCGCAGGTCGGTGATCCTGGGCTCTATCGCTTCGCCCAGGACCTCCACAATTCCCGAGGGGATCTCGGCGGTGGACCAGGTGATGTTTTGCGCCCGTTCCGTCGCAATGCGTTCCACGTCGATATCGGTAAGACACCACGCCCCGCCGAATTCGAAGCGAGGGCCTTCCGCAAGCAACAATCCGTTCTCCGCAACGAGGGTATGTCCGCCGAAGACAATGTCCTTCGTCGATTCGGTCGGACCCGACCCGGCGTAAACATAGGCAACTTGTATGCGCGCTGACTGACTCGCGACGAGCTGGCGACGGTAGTCCGCCTTCGCCACGAGCTCGTTGGAACCCGAAGGATTCACGATGACGTTCGCGCCTCCCAGGGCGAGGGCCGTCGACGGCGGATTCGGTGCCCAGAGGTCTTCACAGATCTCGACGCCGAGACGGAGTCGCCCAAAGTCGAAAATCGCATTTGCGGTGAGATCGAAGGTGTGCGCGGGCACCGAAGAGGTACCGCCGATCTCGATGGTTTCATAGACGCCGGTCCCCGGAGTGAACCATCGCCGTTCGTAGAACTCGCCGTAGTTGGGAAGGTGCTGTTTGGGAATCGCCCCCACGATGCGACCCTCCTGCATCACCACCGCCGAGTTGTACCGTCGCCCACTGCGAGTCCGCAGTGGGGCACCGACGACGATGACCAGCGACAGGTTTGCCGTTGCCGCGGCCAACTTCGCCAGCGCCGCCTCCGTTCGGGAGAGCAGGTCGTCACCGAGAAACAAGTCCTCGCAGGTGTATCCGGTGATTGCCAGCTCCGGAAACACGGCGATCGACGCATCCTCAGCCGCAGCCTTTGCCGCCCACGTTGCGATCTCGGCACAGTTGCGGTCCGGTTGAGCGACGTGCACGATCGGTGCGATCGCCGCCACGCGCACGATCCCGTGATCGGCCCAGTTCACCGGGACTTCACGAGCTTTCGTTGGCGAACTGGCCCGCTTGGCGGGTGGACGTTTCGAAGAGGTGGCCACCCCTTTACCGTACTTGGGATGGGGCCGAAACAAACGACCACATATGACATTTCTGTCAGTGAATCTCGATGATGCGAGCTAGATCGATCGGTGATCCCAACTCGTGCCGTGTGCCGGCGAGGGCCACGACCAACTCCCCCACTGCGACAAGGCGCAGATTGGTGGCTCGCTCCACGGCCACCCAAATCATGTCGTCGGCAGTTTTCTGCTCGTCGATGCGAATGGGAATGACGCCCCACGAAAGGGCGAGTGCGCGCACCGACTCGATGCTCGGCGAAGCGGCAATGAGCCGAGCCAAGGGTCGAAACCGCGCCATCGCTCTGGCCGTGGCCCCGGAGCGCGTACAGCAGATGATGGCATCGGCGCTTGCGTCTTCGGCGGCCTGCCAGGCCGCATGGGTAAGGGCCTCGGTTATCTTCACGGATCGGCTCGCGCTCTGGCTGGCCCGCTGCATACGGCCAAGCCGATTTGCCCACTGGCGATACGACGCCTGAGCCTCGGCACGCAGACAGATCTCGCCCATCGTCCGGACCACGAGCGACGGGTCGTGGCCCACCGCTGTTTCGGCGGAGAGCATCACGGCATCGGTTCCGTCGAACACGGCGTTGGCAACGTCGCTCACCTCGGCGCGCGTCGGCGTCGGGGCCGTAATCATCGTTTCGAGCATCTGCGTCGCAGTGATGACCGGGATGCCTTCCTCGACGCATGTCCGGATCAGACGCTTCTGAATGTGCGGGACATCGGCGAGATCACAATCGATCCCGAGATCACCGCGCGCAACCATGACCGCGTCGGACTCCCGGAGGATCCCCGCAAGGTTCTCCATCGCCTGCGATGTTTCGATCTTCGCGATGAGTCGGGGTGGTGTTGTGAACGCACTCACCGCTGCGCGAACCTCCTTCATGTCGCTTCCCTCGCTCACGAAGGACACCGCAAGAAAGTCCACGCCGGCACCGGCCATCGTGACCGCCAATTCGAGGTCACGAGGCGTAGGTGTCGCGAGCCGGGTTCTCGTCGACGGCAAGTGCACTCCGGGTCGACCCGCCACGCGCCCGCCGGTCATGATCAGTGCCGTCGCCGAATGGCCGCTCACCTCGATGATCCGTGCACTTATTGCTCCGTCGCCGACAACGATTCGATCGCCGGCCCCAAGGTCTTGTATCAGCGTCGGATAGTCCACTTCCACTCGTTCGGCCGTCGAAGCGGTGTTGCCCGTCACGAACGCCACCATGGAGCCCTCTTTGAGCAACACGCCGTCGGTCGGGAAGGCGCCGGCACGGATCTTGGGACCGGGTAGGTCAGCGACGATTGCGACGACCTTGTTCAACTCACCGGCAATCAAGCGAACGAGAGCCAGCCGCGCCAGATGATCTTCGACCGTGCCGTGAGACAAATTCAAGCGGATGACGTCGACACCCGCCGAGAGCATGCTGCGAAGTTCGTCCGGGCTCGACGAGGCCGGACCCATCGTGGCGACGATCTTGGTTCGTCGCTGCTGCTCATTGAATCCAATCATGCGGTTCGCTTTCGTAAAATGCGAGCACCTCTTGGACGGCTCGGTCAGCTGCCTGCAGAGCACCTTCCACGTAGCCCTGGTAGCTCGTTGCGGTCTCGGTGCCGGCCCAGTGAATCGGACCAATAGGCGTACTTATCTCCTCGTAACCGGCCGTCATGACCCCTGGCGGTGCGTAACACGAGTAGCCACCCCCGATGAAGGGCTCGGTCAACCAGTCGTGGTCGAAGTAGTCGACTGCATCGAGTGCTTCCGGGCCGAAGACTCGGCCGAGTTCACGAAGCACCACGGAACGTCGCTCTTCGAACGAGCGGTCCGACCAGTCGATGGCATCGTCACCTCCGATGAAGGCGACCAACGCGGGATGAGTCCCGCCGTAGGAGCTCGCATCCATCGAATGATCGATCACCACAACTTCCGGGTCGAGTTGCTTGGGTTCGCGACCTTCCCAGAACGGCGTCTTGTAGAGCGCAAAGCATTTGATGACCGACGCCATCTCGAGACGCTCGAGAATCCATCGTCGACGACGCGGGAGCACGGGATCGAAGTCGATCTTGATCGCCTGGTTCGGGGGCACGGCCATGATCACCCGGTCGGCCTCGATGATGGCGTTCTCGGCGATGACTCGAACTCCGTCACCGCGGTGGATGATGTCGTAGACCTGTCGTTCGAGGAGAACGCGGTCGCCCAACCGTTCGGCCAGTCGATCCGTCAGCGCCGCAAGTCCTTCGGCCACTCGATAGTTGTGCGATCCGCCTTTGGGATCGAACATCGCCTCGAGGCCCCCACTCGTCTTCATCGCCAGGAGGAAATACAGCATCGAAACGTCTTTTGGTTCGAGGGTGTACTCGGTGCGAATCATCTGATCGAACACATGTTGGAGGTAGACCGAATCGAGGTTCTGTCGTTTCCACTCCTCCAGGCTCACGGCGTCGAGCGACACTGCGTCGGCGGTTTGGGAGGGATGGGCGACGTTGACCGTTGCCGCCAAGGAGTCGAGTTTTGCGACGAACCACTCCCATTCGGCTTGCGCCAAACGGGTCATCTTGGTCATCGAGTGCGCCGACAAATCGAACCGAGCCGAATCAAGTTGCTCGAAGATCGTGAGACCGAGATCGGTGATGAGCTTGTTGACCCGAGGCATGTCGTCGGGCCCAGCAATCCACTGACCGCCGAGATCGAACACACAGCCGTCGGGAAGGGTCTTGGAAAGAAGTCGGCCCCCGACCCGGTCGTCGGCGTCGAGGACGATCACCTCACGTCCAGCAGCTATCAGCTGGTTCGCTGCGGCCAGACCGGAGATCCCAGCGCCGACAACGATGACCTCGGTCTCTTCGAATTTGGTCGCCATGTACTACTCACCTCGAATGTGCTTCGACACCATTGTGGTGCAGAGTCTTGTTCCTCTCGGGATGCGTGTTGTTGATGGGTGGCCCGACGGTGACTCGGTGGGTGGCTCGATGGGCTGCGATCGCGTGGAAACGGACACTCAGCTCAGTCGACTCAGCCATTTCGTCACGACGGCACTGACCTCCGACGTCCATTGATGACCCGTGGAAACCGTCGACAGCGAGACATCGCAGCCCGCCTTTTTCGAAAGACGAGCCAACGATTCGGAGTAGAACGGGTCAACGACCACATCGGCGTCGCCGGCCACGAGCAGCATCGGGCTCGACGATCCGGTGACGTTGACGCCCTCGGGCAGGAACCCGCACACGCTTACGACGCCGCGGAGGTCGGCACGGAGAAAACCGGCGGCGACTGCCATCGCACCCCCTTGGGAAAAGCCGCACACCACACTGCCGGCAAGATTCACCTGTTCGTCCAGCTCAACCAGCGCAGACTCCGCCGAGCGACCGTTCCAGCCTTCAGGGTCGGCAAAGGGATCGTCGAACCACGCTCGGGTGCCATTGCGCAGAACCACTGTTCCGGCGGGACAAATCACCTCATCGCCGGTGCTGCGAAGCACCTCAGCTACCGCATCGAGTTCATGAGGGCCGCTTCCGTGGCCGTGGAGCAAAACAAGTCGCACTCTCGTATCCTGACACCTCCGCTCACCCCTCGAACACCATGTGGAAATCGCGAAATCTTGCCATCGAGGCGTTGGAGTACCCTCGTAGCTCGCATGACTGACTTGGGATCGACTGCTTCGAATCCGCCTCTTGCTTCCGCAACTCGGCTCATCACCGGCGGCCGACGCCTTGCCGAGGGGGCGCTGGCGCCCACCATATGGCCGTCAACAACGTACGAGATCGGATCGCCACTCGAAACGGCCAAGATCGCCAAGACCCCACGCGTGTCGAAGTTCTACGCGCGTCACGGGAACCCGAGCGTTCGAGCATTCGAAGACGCCATCGCCGAGGTCGAGGGTGCCGAGGCCAGCCTGGCGTTCGGCTCGGGGATGGGCGCGCTGAGTTGTGCCATCTTGGCGCTATGCCCCACCGGTTCACACATCGTGGCGCAGAAGCAGATGTACGGGGGCACGCTTCAGTACCTGCAGGTGGTTGCCGCCCGCCTGGGTATCACCCACACCCTCGTCGACGTGAACGAACCCGGTTCGTTTGCGGCGGCCTGCGCCACGCCCGGCACCGCGCTCCTCCTTGCCGAGACCCCGGCGAATCCGAACCTCGATCTCGTCGACCTCGACGAGATCGCGTCGATCGTGGGCCCGATCAAACTCGTCGACGCGACCTTTGCGACGCCGATCGGGCAAACGACGTTGCGCGACGGTATCGATATGGTGATGCACTCGGCAACCAAAGCCATAGGTGGGCATAACGATTCGTGCCTCGGCGTCATCAGTGCAGAATCGGACCTGATCAACTGGCTTTGGGGCTACTCCGTCCTCCTCGGGTCGACGCCTTCGCCGTACGACGCCACCAATGCGCTTCGCGGCCTACGAACGCTGCACGTGCGTTTGCGTCAACAGTCCGAAACGTCACTTCGCCTGGCCTCAGCACTGGAAGCCGACGAGCACGT
Source organism: Acidimicrobiia bacterium (assembly GCA_031418035.1). Lineage (GTDB taxonomy): Bacteria > Actinomycetota > Acidimicrobiia > Acidimicrobiales > JANYDT01 > JANOYY01. The sequence goes on along the minus strand of JANOWU010000156.1, from coordinate 15,064 downwards.
ACGGTGGGTACGCCACCCCGGCCTGCTGTCGCATCCGCAGCATGGGTTGGCTATCAAGCAGATGTCCACGGTCGGTGGGCTACTCACCTTTGATCTGGCCGGCGGCCGAGATGCCGCAGCGCGTGTCATGGATCGGCTCGAGGTCGCGATGGTCGCCACGTCGCTCGGCGGACCCGAAACGCTGGTGACCCATCCGGCGACCACGAGCCACGCGGGGTTGTCGACGGAAGAACTCGCTGAAGCCGGAATAACCGAGGGGACGATGCGCGTGTCCTGCGGCCTCGAGGACACCGACGACATCGTGCGCGATTTCCTACGCGCACTTCGTTAATCGTCAAACACCATCATCCTCAATCACCGTCGTTTTTCCGTGGGGTCGATCGTTTCGAGTCCACCACGCCCTCGATCCACGCGTGAAAGCGCTGCTCCAACTCTGCCGCCACGTCGGGCAGGAACCACCACACACCGTTGGCGTTCACTTCCAACACGTGCAGTTCGTCGTCCACCGGGATCGCGTCGATGACGGCATAGTCCAACCCCAGCAACCTCGTCATGTTCCGCGCCGACTCGCTCCATGCCCGGGGTGCGTCCACGATTCGCGCCCTCGGCTTCCCCCCGTTCGTCGACCGCACATCGAGCACGTCGGGTTCACGGGCGAGCTCGACGAATGACACCTCCTCGCCCATGACATAGATCCGGACCTCACGTGCGCTCGAAATCGGGTGTTGCCAGATGACCGGCCAAGGTTCGCGTTCATCGTCGGGTCGAACGAGTCGGGCAGGGCTGAACTCGGTCGGTGATTTCCAGCCACCTTCGGAAATGTTCTTGGCGACGAGGCTCCCCGACTCGTGCGTCTCGCCGCTCGGGAAATCGGCGCACACTCGCATGGGCGGTATCGCGAACCCTGCGGCGCGGAGCAACTCGAACTGGATCATCTTGTTGTTGGTGCGTCGGACCCGGTCAGGTTTGTTCAGACAGATGCCCGGCGTCAGCCGCGACAGGTGATCCTCGAACAGGGTCGTGATCGGCCGCCATTGCTCGGCTTCGAAACCGGGAAACCTCCCACCGGCGTCGATCGGCCGAAGCAGCGTTTCCTCGGGTTCGAGGCAGATCGGCAGAAAGAGCGCCACGCGAACGTCGTCGATGGCGAACTCCCTCTGAGACGCGACGAACAGTTGGGTGCCGTCCCACCGAATCGTCGTCGGTGCGTGGTTGAGTTCGATCACGGCGGCGTTCCAATCGGGCCGCTTCTCGAGCAGTGCACGAAGGTTGTAGTAGTCACCGGCCGGTCCCGTCCCGGTGGGAAAGGTCGGCCGCGAAACGACGGCGAGAAAGTCGAGCGCGTTGTCCACGCAGCGATTCTGTCGAACCGGCGTCGGCTCAACGGTGATCCCCCGTGACTACAGTTCCACCATGCAGATCGAGGGCGTTGTTGATTGCGAAGTGACGTCGACACCGAATCACCCGTGGTTTGAGTGGGAGGGCGGTCGGGGAAGCGCTCCGGACGACTGGGCGCTCCACCCGGAACTTCTCGTCGGGTCAAAACTTCGCTTCAGCTTTGGCGGCTATCTCCTGCGAGGGGGTCCCCTTCAGGGACGTATCGTGTTGATCGACTGCGGCAACGGCCCGAGCGGCGATGACTTCATCCCACCCGGTCATATGCTCACAGATCTTCGGGCGAAAGGCGTCGGCGTGTCAGACGTGACCGACATCATGCTCACCCATTTGCACTACGACCATACGGGGTGGCTCGCCGTCGACGGAGAGCCGGTCTTCCCGAACGCAACGATTCATGTTGCGAACGCTGACATCGAACACTTCACGAATCCGCACTCCGAGGGGCTGAGCGCCGAGGTCACACCGGCGCGTCTTCGAGCCGTCGACTCGCACCTCCGACCCTTTGATGCCACGACATCGCTCGCACCGGGGATCACCGCCATCCCAGCCCCGGGCCACACGCCGGGCAGCACCGTATTCGTCGCGAGCGACGCCACCTCGCGCGTCGTGTTTCTTGGCGACGTCGTTCACTGTCCCGTGCAACTCGTCGACGAGGAATGGGCTGTCCTCGGCGACGTCGACCCGGAACTTGCCGTACGTACACGTAGAAACTTGGCGCGCGAGTTCGATGGCGACACGGTGGCCGGAGCCCACTTTCCGGGCCTGTCGATGGGGCGGGTGATTCGGACCGACGTCGCCCGAACGTGGACGCTCACTTAGGTTTGGATGATGCGCGCGCGACGCGGCTATGGCGCGCCGCTCACAACCACGATCTGCCCCGTGATCCACGACGACGCCGGCGACGAGAGAAACACTGCGGCAGCCTTGAAGTCATCATCGTTGCCGAGTCGCCCCAGCGGCTGCTTCGAGGCCATCTTCTGGAACTGGGCATCGGTGAACCCGGAGGACTCGTAGTAGTCCTCGGTGGCGACGGGGCCCGGAGCGATGGCGTTGACACGAATGCGTCGAGGGGCGCATTCCAGGGCAAGCGTCTGGGTGAGGTGATTCACGGCGGCCTTTGCGGCACAGTACACACCGTGGCCCGGTGTGCCGTCGCGCAGACCGCCGATCGACGACACGTTGATGATCGTCCCACCGTCGACGAGCACACCTTGCGCCGCCTTGCTGGCCAAGAACACCGAGGTGAAGTTGCGATCGATGATCGAGTGCCACACGTCTTCGCCGACCTGCGCAACAGTGCCCATCGGGTCGCCCTGCAAACCACCAGCGTTGTTGATCCATGTCGTCACCTTGCCGAACTCATCGACGGCACGGCGAGCGAGGTTGTCGAGTTCCGCGGCGATCGTCACGTCCGTCGACACCGCGAGGGCACGACGACCGCGTGTCTCGATCTCGGCAGCCACAGCTTGCAATGGCTCAAGACGTCGCCCGGCGATGACGACATCGGCACCGGCCTCCGCGAGGCCCAGCGCCATCGCCCGCCCTATACCGGTCCCACCTCCGGTGACGACTGCGACGTGACCATCAAGACGAAATAGATCGAGCACCGTGGATACCGAAGACATCGCCGCAGCATAGGAGAGTCGACTCACAGTTTCACGTTTGAAACATCAGCTGCCATGCTGGCCAACATGTCTTCGCTCTCACCACTCGACCGCATGAGCCCTCAGCCGGGCTACTGGGCCAATTCGTCCTGGCCGGTCGAGTGCGGTGGAAACCGACGGCAGAAAGCGGCAGTGGGTCGCCTCGATGCGGCACGCGGCACCGCGCAGGTCGTGACGAACCGAAACGACCGCTGGAACGTCATGACGATCGAACGAGACCCCGGCGAGTGGTTCGTTGGAGGGACGATGCCCGCGTTCAACGGTCCACCCCCGTTTGGCTGGGTACAATGCTTCGACACCGAAACGCTGGAGCCCATCGTGAGTTCGCCCGAACTCCCGTGCGGAGACCACGTCTGGTGTGGTGCGATCGTTGCCCACGCGAACGGTTCCATCTATTCGGTCAACGGGAGCTATCTCCACCGGCTCGACCCCGTCGACCTGTCGGTCCTCGCCGAACGACGACTCCCCGTCGATCGCGCCCACAATGGCCTTTTGGTCCTCAGCGACGGAACGCTCATAACAAAGGACTTGCGCCTCGAAGGTCAAGGCGGCACGACGATCTCGCGCTTCGAGCCGGAGCGCCTCGACCTCATCGACGCGCCAGTGGTCTTGCCGGAAGGTTCGATATTAATAATCCGGACGACGTCGAATCAATCGAACCGTTCGGCGTCGGTGGTGGTGGAATCATCGCGCCCCCGGTCCATGTTCCCGAATACTCAATGGCGATTGCTTGGGATTCGATCAACGGCGGGGTCGCCGGCGTATCGACCGCAGGTGAGCTCGAGGTTGCGTGGCACATCAACGTTCGGGCCTCCATGCAGCCCGTGGTGTTCCCTGAGTCCGGCGAATTGGTGATCAACGACTTCACGGCCGACGGCTCCGACGATCTCGTCGTACTGGACATTGCAACGGGCGCGATCCTCGATCGCGTGGCCACCGGCTCGCGGATCGCCAACGGCATGTTTCTCGCCGCCGGCGGCCGCCGCGACATCTACTACTGCTCCACCCTGTCATTCGCCCGCATATCCTGGGCCTGACGTGTTCAGCGTCGGACACGACGCCGGTGTTTCAGTCGAGACCCAACGTTGATCGACATGCGTCGAAGCCGTCCACAACGAGCGAGCTGTCCGGGCGAGTCGCCTCCCACCGAGCACGAGTGAGGCGATAGCGGGTTTGCTCAGCAGGCTGGCCGCGCCGCAACACCGTCAGCACACCGTTGGGCTCATACCCCGTCGCTAGCGACACCTGGTGTGAGGCGAAGTTGTCAACGTATGCGCCGCTGGTGATCGTTTCGGCTCCGAGGTAGTCGAAGGCAAAGCGCACAACTGCAGCGCGCATATGTTTTCCGATCCCCCGGCCTTGAAAGTCCTTACCCAGCCAGGATCCCGTCTCGGCCGTGCGCAGCGTCGGGAAGTTCTGCGCGTGAAGGCTCTGCGACCCCACGACCCCCCCGTTCGCAACGACCACGAAGCCCAGGTTCCAGTCGTTCGGCGAAAGCTCCGCCCGGCACTTCCAGTGGTACTGCATCGTGCGGCGTTCGAGCAGCGGTGACTCGGCGTCCGTCCACGGGATCGCGAAGGGCATGAACTCCGGCGGATGGATGCCACGAGCGGCGAGCGTCGCAAGGGCAGCGATGTCAACGTCGTTCGGTAGTCGGAGCTCCAGCTCGGGCGTGCGCAGTCGCAAGCCCAAGAGCGGCCACAGTGCTTCGAGGTCCATGCCCGAGTATGGCACTCGCCGCGGCCGGCCAGGCCGGAATTCTTCCGTTCGGTCGCGCGCTTCTCAATCCCGTCACTCTTCCTCGGGCGTCGGCAGGGGAACGCGTGCGAACGAGACCGCCACCGCCGCAACAAGGTTGACCCCGGCGAGCACCCGAAACGGGAGAATGTATGTGCCCGAACGATCCAACGCCCAGCCGGTGAAGAGGAGGCCGGCCGCGGAACCCATCGAACCGGCAAGTGAAACAACGCCGTAGACCGTCCCGTAGCTCACCAGACCGAAGACCTCCCCCGTTACCAGAGCCTGGAGCATGTACACGTTGCCGACGGTGATGCCGAACACCAACGCCGCGACGTAAAGGCCCGCCCGGGTGTCGAGGACCGTGTAGCTGAATGCGGTGAGGGCTTGCAGTGTTACGAACGCCACCGCAAGATACACCTTGTTGGCGCGGTCGGCGATGCTTCCGACGATGAGTCGGGCCACGATCGAACCGACGGTCGTGGTCGTCACCGCAAATGCGGCGGCAGAGCGTGACCCCAACTGACCACTGCCCTGAAGAAATGCCAGCTGATGGATCAACACGCCCGTCTGCGCAGCGAGAGCCAGGGCGAAACCGATCAGGATTGCCCAGAAGGGCACGGTCCGCGCCGCCTGCGCGCGCGACCAGACCTTGTACTGCCCGACGGCCGAATCACGTTTTCGAGTTGCGGCAGTTTCGGCGTCGACACCATCGGGGTAGAGACCCATCGACTCAGGAGTGGCAGCAATGACCGCCCACAACACCGGCAACGCGATGACCGCCACGAGGATCCCCAGGATCGGCGCGCCCTTCCGCAATCCACCGCTGGCGATGAGGGCAGTTCCGAGCGGCACCAGCACAGCACCGCCCAACGAGACGCCGGTCGAGGAGATCGACAGCGCCTTGGCGCGTTGTCCGATGAACCACTTCGTCAGTAGGGAACTCACGGCGACGCCACCACCGCCGCCAAACGCAATTGCCATCACGGTGTAGCACGCAAAGAGCTGCCACTTCGCATGGACGAAACCGAGGCCAATGGTACCTGCACTTATCAATGCGATCCCGACATACATGAAAGGAACCGGCCCGTAACGATCGATGTAGCGACCAACGATGAAGCTCGAGATTCCGGCAACGGCGAAGAACGTCGCGCTCGCCGAGCTGACGATCGAGGCCGACCAGCCGTGCTCGTCTCGCAGCGGTCGTAGAAACACCTGGAGTCCGTAGTAGCCCACGCCGACCGTCACGAACTGCATCAGCAGGCACCCGATTGCGATGTACCAGCCATAAAAGACTCGCTCAGGGAGCAAGCGTTGTGCCGGTGGAGACATCGGCCGAACCATAGCAGTGCGGCCCGATTCAGACCCAGGTGGTGCGGCCGTGACAACGGGGCGCGACTTCATCGAGGCTTCACGTGGCACCTGCAACAATCGTGGCGACGGCGTGATCGAGTGCTGCCGTGGAGGGAACGTGCGCGAACCATCCGAGATCGAACCAACGCATCCCGTCAACGTGACCCGAGCGATCGCTGCCGTGGCGAGCATGGTGGCCCTCCTCCTTGGGACCCTCTTCCTCGTCGACCCGCAGAGTTCGCGCGCCGCTGGCCGCCGTCCTCGAACGCCCGATGTGGCCAAGACGACAAAACGGGTGAAGGTCAAGACCACCCGCCACGCGGCACGCCCCGGGCCGGAACTGCTCTTCGCCGACGTCGAGAGTGGGCCGACATCCGGCGGACCGGGTGGCCTGGGTGTGCCGATCTCGTTGTTCGGCCGAGGGTTCGGATCTGTCCGCGCGACATCGAAGGTGACCATCGGGGGTGTCGAAGTCGCGTCGTATCTCACCTGGGGATCGGGCAACGCGGCGAACCCCGCGCTCGACACGGTGACCGTCCAGCCCGGCCCCAACGTCCGCGACGGAGACCTGGTCGTGTGGGCCGACGGGGTTGCGTCGAACCCGCTTCCCTTCCGAAGAGGGGCAGGCGCTTTTCACTGGATCGGGGGCAACGGGTCCGACGCCAATGCGTGCACCGAAGCCGCGCCGTGCGCCACTGTGCAACATGTGGTCTCCACGAAGGTGAAGGCCGGAGACACCGTCCTCATCCGCGGTGGCACGTACGACGAGTCCGAGATTTGGATTCGCGGTGACCAGGGAAAGTCGGGCACCGCCACGAGCCGCATCACCGTCAAGGCTCACCCGAACGAAGTCGTCACGTTCGCGAACGCCGCACGCCCGATGATCGTAAATGCGGACTACATCACGGTGTCGGGATTGAGGTTCGAGAACGGCAAGAGCGTGACCAACGGATCGAACGAAGCCGGCCAACGAGGCAACTGGCTGATCGGGAACACGTTCCGAGGAATCATCAGCTACGACGCCACGGGAAGCCACGGTGACGATCATGTTCTCGCCGGCAACGACTGCGTGGTCGCGTCGAGCACGGTCGGCACCCAGGGCCACTGCTACTACAATTCGTTCGGCAACAACGTGCAGGTTCGCTACAACGTCGGGAGTGGCGCTCCGGGATACGGCGTCCACGTGTTCGATCAGCAGCGAGCGACGAACGACTTTCGGCGGGTGATCTCGAACCTGCTGATCGAGGGCAACACGTTGACCGGTTCGACTCGCCGCGCCGGATTGATTCTCGCCATGGGTGATGAAGGAAACAGGGGCAACGTGATCGACGGGGTCGACGTACGCAGCAACACCTTCTCGGGCAACGACCAACTAGGCGCCGTCATCGGACCGAAAGTCCGGAACGTGACGTTTACCGGCAATTCGTTCGTCCAGAACGGGAACGCCGGCCTTTACGTCGGTGGCGGCGCGCTCACTCGCGACGTGATCATACGTGCAAATACGTTCGAGCAATCGGCCAACAACGTGTGCAAGATCGAGTGCACCTGGTACAGGCTCGCCCATGTCACCGCGGACCCGGCCGTTCGAGGGGTCGCGGTGGATGGCAATCGATACCTTCCCGGACCGCCGATCGTGGAGGGTGCCGTCGACGCACGTCCCCTTGGTGCGACGTAGGCGACCTCGTGCGCGGCCCGCTTCTCAGTCTGCGCTGTGTCGGCCGGTCATGCCCGGCGAAGCGACACGGGGATGGCGCTCTGGATCGCCATCCCGTTGATCGGGTCATACCCGCTGTCTGTCGTGCACAACCGATTCGTTGGTGCCCCTTGCGTCCGGACGTCCTCATCGGTCACCGATCCACCCCAGGAATGCGACATCGACACCACGGATCGCTTCACCTGTGGGCTCGACTCCGCGACGGCGAGGAGTGACGACGTCGGCGACGAGATCTCCACGAGGTCGCCCGACTCCAGACCGAGCATCGACATGTCGTCGGGATGTATGTACGCAGAGTTTGTGGTGCCGACGCGAGCGAGACCGGGTATCTCGCGTCCGAGGGAGTTCAGGACGTGCTTGAGGCGACGGCTCACCAACCGGAACGTGTGTACTTCGGGATCGAACCCGGCAAGCACTTCCGCCGACGTCTGCTCCTGAAGGACCACCCCCAGCTCCGCCACCACATCGGACGGAGCAACAGCGAACTTCGCGTGCGGTCCCTCGCCCGGTCCCACCACGACGACCTCACGGTCTTCGAGAATGGTGCCGCGTCGCTCGCGGATCTCGCTCATCGGGAGTCGGCCCGTCGCGAAGGCCAGGTCGAGCATAAGGTCGTCGTCGGCCGAGCCATCGAGTGGAAGCTCACCTCCCGGAAGCGGAAGCGTCGAACCGATTCGAGCGGCGATGCCTGCGAACACTTCCCACTCCGACATCATGTCGCCGTCGGGGGCCAGGACCGCCGGCGTGTAGCTCACATAGGGCGCAGAGAAGCGCCGGTCCATGACAGCGGGAACATCGGCTCGTTCAAGTTCGAGCCGCGGAGGAATGACGTAGTCCGCAAGCTCCGCCGACGCGGTCATGCGGTGGTCGATCACCACGAGCAATTCGAGGTCCATCAGTGCCGCGATCGTCTTGTGCTGATCCGGAAATGCAACTACCGGATTTCCTCCACACACGATAAGCGCACGTACCTGTCCTTCGCCGGGTTCGAGGATTTCGTCGCTCAACGCATTCGTCAGCATCTCTCCCGGCGCGCCCTTCAGACCGCGAACGCGATGCGGAGTACCCGGCGCCGGGTCTCCGGGCGCGATCACTCGTGCACGACGGGTGTCGCCGGGGACGAGAAAGTTCCCACTCTCGAGCCGATCGCCTTCGCGATTGACCCGTCCGCATATGGCGTTGAGGGTCAGCGCAAGGTGCTCCGTGAGGGTGCTGTGGGGAGCCATGTTCGGACCCGTTCCAGTTCCGGCGGTGCCTCGCGGCCCGGCCGCAAACAGACGTGCGGCGTCGACCACAGCGTCGGCATCAACTTCGCATCGGTGTGCGACATAGGTCGGAGTGAACGGCGCAACCGCGCGACGAAGCTCGTCGATCTGATCGACCCATTCGGCGCAGAACGCTGCATCGTGGCGATCCTCGGTGAGGATGACGTTCACGAGACCAGCGAGCAATGTCGGATCCTCACCGGGTTTGACGGCGAGCCACACGTCGGCCGCGGTCGCCAACTCACTGCGACGCGGGTCGATGACGATGAGCTTCATCCCGCGCGCCTTCGCACGGCGCAACATGACGAACGGATTCGTACCCTGCAGTCCACCCGACGGGGCGTACGACGACACGAGTGGGTTGTAGCCGATCGCCATGAGGACATCGGCGTCGCGGAAGTTCTGCCAACCCGCTTCCCAACTTCCCATGCGCAGACGCGAGGAAAGGTGAGCCGGCTGGTCGATGGTCACCGACGTATAGAACGACGGCGAGTCGATACCTTTGTGAAAGGCCAACGCAGCCGGCATGGAGATCGCATTTTGAAATGCTCCGGTACCGGTGTAACTCGCGACCGCACGCGGTCCGCAACGGTCGATGATTCCCCGGATCTTCGCGGCGATGTCGTCGAGCGCCTCGGCCGACGAAACTGGAGTGAATGTCCCGTCGGGCTCTCGTCGCAATGGTGTGCGAAGGCGATCGGGTGCGTGATGCTGCGACGGAAGTTGGCGACCCTTGATGCATGTGTACCCCTCGAAGAGCGGATCGTCGAGGACGCCGCGCACCGCCACTGCGGTCTCCTTGCCGTCATCGTGCACGTCGACGTCGACCTCGAGCGGGCACGCGGCGTGGCAGAAGCGGCAAAACGTCGTACGTGTCTCGATCATCGGGGTTTCGCACCGCCACCGACACGCAGCATTTCGCCGGTAATCCAACTTGCTGCGGGCGAACAAAGGAACAGAACCGCCGACCCCATGTCGAGCGGCGTGCCGAAGCGTCCCATGGGGATGTTCCACTTTGCTTCGGCGGCGGCCAGGTCGTCGTCGGATTCGATGGACATCGCACGCTTGAAAATTTCGGTCGGAACGGCGCCCGGCGCGATGCCGTTCACACGAATACGGGGGGCGAGTTCAGCCGAGGCCGTCTGCGTCAGGGAGTTCACGCCCGCCTTGGCCGCACCGTAATGACCGCTTCCCGGGACAGGACCCGACCCAGCGCCCGACGAGACGTTGATGATGGACCCCGTCTGCATGTGCTTCGCAGCCGTAACGATCCCGATCCACACCGCAGTGAGGTTGAGCGAAAGACATGCATCCCAGTCGGCCCTGCTCAGCTCTGTCATCGGTAAGCGCGCTGGTGATCCGCCTGCGTTGTTGACCCAGATCGACAGCCTTCCGAACTCCCCGACCGCGGTTTGGGCGAGCGCTTCGACGGCGGCGTCGTCGGTGACATCAGTGGCAACGCCGATCGCCTCGCCACCGTCGGCCCGGATCTGCGCAGCGACGGCCTCCACTTCCTGACCTCGTCGTGCCGCAACAACGACCTTCGCTCCGGCACTGGCCAGAGTCCGAGCGATGCCCTCCCCGATCCCTCGGCCCCCTCCTGTGACGACGGCAACCTCGCCACGCAGACTGAACAGTTCGGCCGGAGGCGGGTACGGATTTGTCGACGATGTCATAGCGGTCCTGGTTTCGATCGTTTGCGTCAGATTCGCCGTCGACATGAAGTGCCCGACAGGCGTTCTGATGCGAAGGTCACTCCGCACCGTAGGTGAGCGGGTAGGACCACGCAAAGCCGAAGCCAAGTCGGGGCCAAACGTAGAACCGCGAACCTGGCACACTGTGGAAATGTTCAAAGGATTCACCCACGCGGCGCTGGACTTCTACGAGGGTTTGGAAGCCGACAACTCGAAGGCCTACTGGAGCGACCACAAGGCCATTTTCGATGTCGAAGTGAAGGCCAGCATGGTGACGCTCCTCGAGTCGATGCCAGCGCCATACCAGCCGTTCCGTGTCTTTCGGCCGAACCGCGACGTCCGCTTCTCCAAAGATAAGTCGCCATACAAAACGGTGCACGGCGCCTCCAGCGAATCGGAGGGCGGATCGATCTATTACACCCACCTCTCCGCCGCTGGGGTGTTCGTCGCTGCCGGAATGTACTCGCTCGAAACTGATCAGATCGCTCGCTTGCGAGCCGCTATTGCCGACGACAAGTCCGGACCCGAGATCGCCAAGATCATCAAAGCCCTCGAGAAGAAGGGCTATCGAGTTGGGCCCGGGATGAACGAACCCTTGAAGACGACACCGAAGGGTTACCCTGCCGATCACCCTCGCATCGAGTTGCTGCGGTGGAAGGGCCTCATCGCCTCCACGGATATCACGGACGAATCGGTCGTAACCTCGGTGGTGATTCGAGAACGTATTCTTGCCTTCTGGAAGGCAGCGGGGGGTCTCGTGTCGTGGCTCGACACGCACGTTGGGCCAACGAGCAACCCCCGGACGCGCTAGGCATGGCGACCACACCAGCGAAGAACTCCACGCATGCGGCCACGGCGCTTGCTAACAGGGTTTTCGAAAACCTCCCCTCCGACCTCAGCACACTTCGTTTACCAGCCAATATGTGCTTGACAAACAGTCGAAACGTAGGATTTCATCACCCTGCTAAACACGGAGACTCCACGATCCACGCGAACAAAAAGGTCAGCCCTTGCTATGGACGACATTGATTACTCTCAGTTTCCCGAACTCGGCGAGGTGTTGGTGTCCAAGGACGTCTTGCACCAGACCGTGCAGTCGCTGGGCCGCCGCATCGCCAACGATTACACCGACCGACGCCCCCTTCTGGTCTGTGTCCTGAAGGGCGCCTTCGTCTTCATGGCCGACCTGGCCCGGGCGATCCCATTCAGCGTCGAGGTCGACTTCATGGCGGTGTCCTCCTACGGCGCATCGACGACATCGAGCGGGGTCGTAAGAATCGTGAAGGATCTCGATGCCGACATCTCGAACCGGCACGTGATTCTCGTGGAAGACATCGTCGATAGTGGCCTCACGATGAACTACGTACGCGATCTACTTCTGGCCCGTGGGCCCGCCAGCCTCGAAGTATGCGCGCTTTTGGTTCGAGAAACCGTTCCCCACGTCGATCTGACGTCGTTGCGCTACTTGGGCCTTACGATTCCCGACGATTGGGTAGTCGGCTATGGCCTCGACACGGACCAGCGGTGGCGAAACCTGCGCGACATCCGACGATGGAATGTCGTCGACGAGACGCCACGGTGACCTACACGTCGAGATGAGCTGTGTCGTTGAACAGGTGGAGTCTGCAGAATTCATCGTTGACGATCAACTTGTGCACTGAAGCGTTCTCCGCGCCCCAGTGATACGTCGGCGGCGCACCGGTCGCCCATTGCGCAATCACGCTGATGACACCACCGTGCACGACGCACACCACCTGTTGGTTGCGATGACGCTCGTGAAGCTCGTGAAGCGCACGGACACAGCGGTCCTGGAGCTGCTGTGTGGATTCGGCGCCGGGAATGATGCCCCACTCCCCTGTTTGAATCGACTCCACGGCGAGGGGATGTCCCGACGCGAACATGGCCCGGCTCGCGCCCCCTTCCCAGTCGCCGAGGAACACCTCCCGGAGATCGAACACTTCTTCAGCGACGCGCCCGGAGTGGGCGAGAAAGGGAGCAATCGTCTCCTGCGTTCGTCGTAGGGGCGTGACGTAAAGCGCGTCGATCTGCTCTCGCTCGAGCCTCGGCACCAGGCGTTGAGCCTGCTCGAGACCGAGCGGCGAAAGCGCCGGGTCACCATGTCCGTGCACCAGGGGAAACGGCTCGCCCTCCACATAGCTTTGCGACGCGCCGTGTCGGACCAGCAGGAACACGGTCGATCCGTCGGGGACCTGAAATCGAGTCTGGGCGTGCGAGGCGGGCGTGGCGTCGGCGGCATTGGGGATCATCGCCAACGATTCAACCGCAAAAATCGTGGGCTGGCGCGCACTGGAGAACGAGCCGCCGCCCCCGTGAATTGGTTGCGCCCCGTGAACGCCAGGCACAATGGATCCGGAGTTTGCGGCATGGAGCGCTCAGGCGCAACACGCGCGGTGAGTTCCGTCGATCGATACGAACGAGATGGTGCGATGAAAGATTTCACGGGAAAGATTGCCGTTGTCACGGGTGGCGGTACGGGAATGGGTCGAGAACTGGTCATTCAGCTCGCCACCAGCGGCTGTCACGTTGCGATGTGCGACGTCTCGAGCGACGCTATGGCGGAAACAACGGGACTTGCGCTTCTCCACGCCCCGGCGGGGACTCGGGTCACGAGCTTCATCGCCGATGTGTCCGATCCGGCCAAGCTGGCAGCGTTTCGTGATGACACGGCGTCGTCGCATCGCACCGAGCACATCAACCTGCTGTTCAACAACGCCGGCATCGGCGGTGGCGGCAGCATGATCGTCGACGCCCCGGAGGAGTGGGAGAAGGTGTTCAACGTGTGTTGGGGAGGTGTGTACCACGGCACCCGGGCCTTCCTTCCCCTACTGCTGAACTCCACGGAAGGCCACGTCGTCAACACCAGCAGCGTCAACGGCTTCTGGGCGAGTCTCGGGGCACGTTCGCCTCACACGGCGTACAGCGCGGCGAAGTTCGCGGTTAAGGGGTTCAGCGAGGCGCTCATCGCCGACTTCCGAGTCAACGCACCCCACCTCCAGGTCTCGGTGGTGATGCCCGGTCATATCGGCACATCGATCGTGTTCAATTCCGGTCAGGCCTTCGGCCGAAACCCCAAGGAGCTCAACGAAGGACACCTCGTTGAGTTGCGCGCCCGGCTCGGCAAGCAGGGTATCGACACCTCCGGTGCCTCCGACGAAGACATCCGAGCAATCATTGTGCAGAGAGCGGAGTCCTTCCGCGACAACGCCCCCACCTCGGCGAGCGAAGCCGCAACGATCATTCTCGACGGTGTTCGGGCCAACAAGTGGCGCATCCTCGTGGGTGACGACGCGCACAAGCTCGACGAAATGGTACGGGCTGACCCCGAATCGGCGTACACCCCGGAGTTCGACGATCGGCTCACCGAAAAGGGGGTGTTTGGTTTCACTCGCCGTTAGACCCTCCCCCGCAACAACCGCAGCTGAAACGAATCAGGTGCGAGCTGCTTTCGAGGTGGCCTTGCGGTTGGCACGATCGATCGCCGCGACAAGATCGGATTTGGCCATTCGAGATCGACCGGCGATATCGAGTCGTTTCGCGATGTCGAGCAGGTGCGCCTTCGTCGCATTGGCATCGACTCCCCCTGCCGTTGGCGTCGTACTGGTGAGAGCCTCTACCCCCCGCTTCGCGTCCTGTTCGTCGCTCGGGCCTCGTTCGACCTTTTCTTCCCAGTGGTCGCCCACCTTTTCGAAGGAGTGCTTCAACGAGGCAAAGGCAATGCGGTGTGCGGCCTCACCATCACCGTGCGTTTCCTCGGCTGCTTCCAAGGTGTGCATGTACGTGGCCTGAGCCTTCGCCGACGATCGCTTCAGAGTCGAGGGAAGCCGTTCTTTCTCTTCCTTGTTCAACGCCATCGAGATTCTCCTTCGTACATGCGTTGTAGGTGGTATGCGTACGGATGACCTCTACCCGACTCTCCGGCGCGTTAATCACCAATCACGCAGATCGTTACGGGCGTGATCCTCGACTCTGGTGATTTCGTCGGCACAAATCTTGTTTCGGCTGCAGGCGGTTCGGGTACGCGTTGTCTGTGCCATGTCCATCGCCGAGGGGTGCTATGTACGACGACCAGAACATGTACGACCGGAATCCGATGCTCGACTTCTCCTGGGCCCTTCGAATGGCGGCGGGGGCGAACCCATCTTCCATGCCAACGATCCTGGCAAAAACCGCATCCGACTGCGGGGCTTCTGACGTGGACGTGTACCTCGTCGACTTCGG
>JANOWU010000155.1:0-17859 GCA_031418035.1 Acidimicrobiia bacterium | reverse complement strand
CCGCACGCGTCGGCGCCTTGAATGAGTGGAAAGACGAGCGCGGTGCCGGTCCAACCACCGTCATCGCCGTCACCGACCGGGGTTGCCCCACCCGTCGAGCCGGAGACCGATTTCGAGTACCAGCCAATCCGGGTGTTGATGTCGGTGTTGTTCACACCGGCAGCCGCGACACGAAGGAGGACCTCACCCGGGCCAGGCTCCGGCACCGACACGTCGTCGCGATATACGAGCTTGTCGAGTCCTCCGTGCCCGGTCAGCTGTACCGCAGCCATCGTTCGAGGTGGCGAACTTCTCATCGCGTGACCGTAGCCCCGATTTGGCCACGGATACTTGGAGAGCCAGTCGCTCCCGGCGCTACCTGCGCTCCAAGAACAGTTGCGTTGGTGGGCGAGGGGGGACTTGAACCCCCATGAGGTTTCCCTCGCTAGCACCTGAAGCTAGTGCGTCTGCCATTTCGCCACTCGCCCGAGTGGAGCAAGAACTCTAGCGCAACCGATTGGGGTGCTCGCCAGCGATTGTTACGCCGTGCGGCCGTAGAACGTCCGCATCGACGACTCCGAAAGGCGCATCCCGGGTCGCTCGTTGAACGCAAACACCGTGAGCAGACGTGTCCGGCGCCCTTGCGTGGGCGTGACACGGTGGAGGGCGTTGCGGCCCCGGAACAACACGAGGTCGCCGGGCGAAACTCGAGACGCTTCACAGGAGTGTCGCCGTCGAGCACTTCGCACACGGCGTCGAAGGCGAGGTCACCGGCGTCGGCGTCGCGAAGGTTGGGCACGTATTCGAAGTGGGCTCCGCCGAGCGGCGCCTGCAAAAGCATCGTGACGGCGAAGGCCGAGTTGTCGAAGTGCCAACCGAGTTCCTTCCCGACGGGTGCAAAGTGCACGTTGACCGACGACAGCGCGTCGTCATACGGGTACAGCGCATCGATACCGAGGACACCACAGAGGAACGTGCGAAACGCGTCGTCGTTGTAGACCTCGCGCAGCGGCGAGTCGGGCGCGATCTCGTCGTCGGCGATCAAACCCTTGCTGCTCACGACCTGTCGGTTCAACGCGTGGTCGGCGGGGAGCGTCGGGTCGGGCGACGTGACGTAGACGTTGTGGGTGGAGTTGGCATAGAAGGCCCGGCCCTCATGCGGGGCGGATTCGGCAACGACCCGCTCGATCGCCTCGACCGTGAAGAACCCGGGGAGTACGAGCGCACCGACCGCGTCGAGTTCGCTTCGACACCGAGCCACATAGGTCGCGTCGCCGATCGGGTGTCGGGCGATATCGAGATGTTTCGACGTCACGATTCCTCTCTCCGTTGCGGGCAATTTGCGTTCGAGCGCCGCGGACAAGTCTCGCTCATTTGCCTATGTCGAACTCAAACAACGCCACGAGGTCAACCACGCTGTCCAACACGACGTCGGCGTAGCGAGGCAGGTCAGCGGCATCGCCCGTGCCCGACAGCACCGCAATTGCGTGGGCACCGGCGCGACGCGCCATCTCAAGATCGTGGGTTGAGTCACCGACCACAGCTGTTTGCGTCGTCGCGAGCCCGACCGCTTCGGCGAACGCATGAACCATGCCGGGGCCAGGTTTGGCACCGAAGCCGCTGTCGGCGCCACACGTGAACTCGAAGAGGTCCCACAGATCGAACCTGTCGAGCGATGAAACCATGCCGGCGTGCGTGTCGTTCGTGGCCAACCCGAGTCGCAGACCGCGCGCCCGCAACTCGACGAGCGCTTCTCGAGCCCCGTCGATCAACACGCCATGTACGGCACCGGCCTGCTGAAAGAGCCGCTCGGCCTCGACCAACAAGTCGGCCGGCGCATCGGGCGCGACCTCGTAGGTCATTGCCACGATCTGATCCACCGTCCCAGCGGCCAGAACCGAACTCGACGCCACATGGTTCGTGATCGGATCCTGGCCTCCAGCCTCCAGCACCCGATCGCGCAACGCTGGGTCGCCGTTGGCGGCGTAGTTCGCGACCGCTCGGTTCACCGGAATCCACGTGCGCCAGTAGTCGAGGATCGTGCCGTCCTTATCAAACAGCAGGCCCCGCACATCATCGAGCTTGTTCACTGCGTGTTCACTCGCCGATCCCGGAACCATTCATATGTTCACCGATGATATCGGATCGCTGAAGATAGTCCCTGGCCGCAACGACGTTCCTCTCTGCAGGGAGGACGGCGTCGAGCACAAGTTTGGGCCCGCTGAGAGGCGGATACAACGTGCGCCCCTGCTTCACTCGTTCCCACGTGAGTTCGTACCAACCTGGGATGTTGCGCTGTCGTCCCTCGACACGGGACCGATGAACCGCAACGTCCGTGCAAAGGCACTCCAGGAGCGAGAATCTCGCGCCATAACGTTCGGCGAGAAACGTCCAATCATCTACCACCTCGTCTCGCGCCACAAGGTCGGCAATGGCCGACGCACCGCGCGCCAATTGCTGTTCAATGACGCGGCTCATGAGCGACCATCCGACACGTCGTTGGAACTCGACTGGCATTTCCACCCGAGACCACACGTCATCGAAGACCCGCAATCCAGACATCACCCAATCGAAGCTCACGACCGTTGCGCCCAACTCGATCGCAAGTGCATCAGCGAGCGTCGACTTTCCCGACCCGGTCCAACCAGACACGACCACCAAATGCACAGTCATAGTGCGCGGTGACGCTAATCGCAACATCAACGAACAGCGCGAGGAACACCGGCGTCAGAGTGTGCCCGTTGTGTGCCCGCCCCGCCGAGAGGGTGAACTAACAGGGTCCTGAAAAACCTACTCTTCGACGTTTTACGCAGGCCCTGACCAGCCAGTCTGTCGTTCGGAACCGTCGAAAAGTAGGATTTTCATCACCCTGTTAATCGCTGAAAACCGGAAACCCCACCCTTCGGTCCCTACACTGAACAGCGGCATCATGGTACTTCTCGGGATTGAACGACGGCTTGAAGCCCTGGTGGAGGGCGCGTTTTCACGCGTCTTCAAAAGCCAGCTCCGACCAGTAGAGCTCGGCCGACGAATGATCCGCGAGATAGACGCCAACGTCACGATCGGCATTCGCGGCGAACGAGTGGGACCCAACCATGTCGCAATCACGCTGGCCACAGCGGACTACGAGCGCTTCTCCCTCTTCGGCGACGCACTTGCTTCAGAGCTGGCCGACGCAATCGAAGAACATGCATCGTCGGAGAACCTCACGCTGATGGGACCAGCA
Organism: Acidimicrobiia bacterium; assembly: GCA_031418035.1. Lineage (GTDB taxonomy): Bacteria > Actinomycetota > Acidimicrobiia > Acidimicrobiales > JANYDT01 > JANOYY01. The sequence goes on along the minus strand of JANOWU010000155.1, from coordinate 14,654 downwards.
ATGGTCGATATGTTGGTGAGCCCGAAACAGCGTGCCGGGCAGTTCAAAGTTGTGACCGCGATCAAAGCCGCGCCTCGAGTCGCCGCAGCAAAAGGCTGGCTCGAGACTCCGAACGGAACCTCCGTGGCCGTGCTCGACCACGACGTCGTATCGATCGGTCGGCTTCCCGAGTGTGAAATCACCGTTCCTGACTCCAATGTTTCTCGACGCCACGCGGAAGTTCGCGTCGTCGACGGACAGGTCTGTATCGTCGACCTGAAATCGCTCAACGGGACGAAGGTCAACGGTCACGGCATCCCCGTCAACGAGTTCGGCACACCTCTCGCCGAAGGTGATGTCATCACCGTCGGGCCGATGTCGATTCGCTATACGACCCGACGAACGCCGGGTGCGAAACGAAAGCCGGAATCCGGTGGCGGCGGTTCACATGCCTGAATCCGTGCTGGCCGTCCTCAAGTTGGTGTTCCTGGCCGTGCTGTACCTCTTCCTCGCGCGCGTCATTCGCGCCGTCTGGGTCGAGATCTTCGCCGAACGACGCTCGGCTGCCGAGAGCGTGCATGCCGGAACCACCGAAGCCCCGCGCGCCCGAAGTCGCGGCGACGTCGCTTCCCCGATCATTCCCCCGGAGAAGATCAGCAAACGCAACGTGAAGAGGGCCGAACGAACGAAGGCCGACTACGTGCTCAAAGTGGTGGAGCCACCGGAGCAACGAGGAACGTCGTACCCGATCACCGACGAGATGACCATCGGGCGAGCGCCCGCGTGCGCCGTTCCGATCAAAGACGACTTCGCGTCACAGCTCCACGCTCGCGTGTTTCGCCGCGAGGGCGAGGTGTTCTGCGAAGACCTCGGATCCACGAACGGCACGTTCTTGAACAAGAAGCCGGTGCACGGCCCCAACCGGCTCGCCAAAGGTGACCGCATACACATCGGAAACACGGTGCTGGAGTTCACGAAATGATTCGCTTGATCGGCGGCTCCGCGACCGACGCCGGTAGGGTGCGCGCCAACAACCAGGACCGGATCGTCATGGCCGAGGGACGCCTGTACGGTGTCGCCGACGGCATGGGTGGACACCGAGGTGGCGAAGTCGCCGCGGAGATGGTCTCCGATGGCCTCGGCGCGTTCGTCACCCGTGTACTGAGCACCGACCCGGCGGCTCCGACCCTCCATACGGAAGTCATCACCGACGAAATCGCAGCTCTGAACGAGTCGCTCCTCGAGCGAGCCGGCGCAGATGAAGACCTCTACGGGATGGGTACCACCCTCACCGCAATCGCTCTGTCGACGGCGGAAACGCCGAACGGCGCCGAAGTCGTCGTCGCCGTATTCAACATCGGTGATTCGCGTACATATCTTTTGCGCAACGGCGAACTCCAACAACTCACCGAAGACCACTCGGTCGTCGCAGATCTGCTCAGGTCAGGACGCATCACGGCGGAAGAGGCGAAGACCCATCGGCAGCGCTCCGTCGTGACACGTGCTCTCGGGGTCGATACCCACGTGGAAATCGACGTGTTGGAGATCCTCCCTGCACCGGGGATGCGCTATCTCATGTGCAGTGACGGTCTTACCAACGAGCTCTCCGACGAACGAATCGGATCGATCCTTCGCCGACTCGCGAACCCCGCAGAAGCAGCCCGCGAACTTGTTCGACTTGCCGTGGAGAGCGGGGGTCGAGACAACGTCAGTGTCGTAGTGGTCGATGTGGTCGACGACGCCGGCTACGACGAAGCCGCAATGGCTGCGTCGTGGGACCTCGATTCCACACAAGTACGTGCACCTAGTACCTCGCTTGGCGGCGCGGCCGAATCGTCCGCGTCGGCCGACAGGATCGCCACAGGGGCCACGGCCTCAGCACCCCTTCCCATACCACCCAAGGTCCGCAAGCCGCTCCCGATCAATATTCGAGTACTTGCGTTCTTCGCGATTCTTGCGGTGCTGGGCGGCATCGTCTTCGCCGTGATCCGGGCCGCACCTGACGTCGAGGACCCGAACAGCACGGTCATCGTGGTCGGCACCGACTCAACGGTGATCAGCGGGTCCACGACGGCACCTCTTTCGTCGTCAGACGGGTCTACCATCGTCCTTTCCGATAGCAGCAGTACTCCGCCGAGCACGGAGGGCATCTCGTTGGCGCCCACGGTCGCCACCGCGCCCACACCGTTTCCTCCGTCGTCGACCACGACCTCGTACGACGGATTCACCGAGACCACCATTAAAGCAACCCCCTCCACAAATACAAAGAAGAAAACGCAATGAAGGTCACCGTCGGCACTGTGCCTCGCCGACGAATCGAGCTCGGCCTACTGATCGTCGCAGCGGTGATCACGGTCGGAGCCCACGCCCTGTCAAGCCTGGCCAAGACCGCGACCGTGCCGGCGAACATCCGGGTGTTTCTCGGGGTGATCGTCGGTCTCCTCGTACTAGGTCATCTCGCGCTTCGACGCTACGCGCGCCACGCCGACGCAACCCTGTTCCCTCTCGCTGCGGTCCTCAATGGCATTGGCTACGTCATGATCGCCCGCCTGAAGCCCGGGTTCGCCGACAAGCAGGCACTGTGGACAGCCGTAGGTGTACTTGCCTTTGTCGTCACACTGGTAGCAGCACGCAATCTCCGCAAACTCGAATATCTGCGCTACACGTTTCTCGCGGCCGGTATCGGGTTGCTTCTCCTTCCACTTGTGCCGGGTATTGGCTACGCCCGAAACGGCTCACGGATCTGGGCACGGTTCGGACCGGTGACGTTCCAACCGGGCGAGATCGCCAAGGTGGTCCTGTGCGTGTTCTTCGCTTCGTATCTGGTGGAGAAACGCGAGCTGTTAGCGATCGCCGGTCGACGCTTCCTCGGCGTCACATGGCCCGAACCGAAACACTTCGCACCGGTTGCCCTTGCGTGGATCGCGTCGATCGGCATCATGGTGTTGCAGAAAGACCTCGGCTCATCACTGCTGTTCTTCGCACTGTTCGTTGCGATGCTCTGGGTGGCCACCGGACGGGGGTCATACGTCGCACTCACCGGTGCCATGTTTCTAAGTGGCGCGGCCGTGGCGTACCAGGTGTTCGACCATGTGCAGGTTCGTGTGTCGACATGGATCAACCCGTGGCCCGTATCCGACGGGAAGGGCTATCAAATCATCCAGAGCCTCTACGCCTTTGGTTCCGGGGGCATCACCGGCTCTGGTCTGAACCAGGGTGCCCCGACGCGCATTCCGGCGAGCTACAACGACTTCATTCTGGCTGCCATCGGCGAAGAACTCGGACTCTTCGGCTCGTGCGCCATCATCATCATCTTCTTCCTGATGGTCGGCGCGGGTCTGAAGATCTCACTGCGCTCCGACAATCCGTTCGAGAAGCTTCTCGCCATCGGGCTCACCACAATCCTAAGCATACAGACTTTTATCATCGCCGGAGGTGTCACCAGGCTCGTCCCGCTCACCGGCGTCACACTTCCGTTCGTGAGCTACGGCGGGTCTTCGCTCGTGGTGAACTTCGTGGTGGTCGCTCTACTTCTCCGGTTGAGTCACGACGCCAACGTCCGCCATGGGGACCAGATACCGCTGACCTGGTTCGAGAAGCGTCGGAACAAGCGTATCGATCGTGCCGAGGCTGCCGTCCGTGACGACGAGACCCGCATCGACCTTCAGCGCGACCCTCAGCGCGACCCGAAGGAGGCGGTCAACGCGTGAACCGCAACATTCGCAAGCTGGGTGTCGTGTTCATTGCGCTTTTCGTCATGCTCGTCGGACAGCTCAACTACCTCCAGGTGGTTCGTTCCAATCAGCTGGCGAACCACCCGGGCAACACCCGATCGGCAGTGCGTGATTTCGGCGAGCCTCGCGGCTCCATCACGACGTCCGATGGCGTCGTGGTCGCAGAGTCATTCCGCAACACCGACGGGTCCAGTCCCTACAAATTCCTTCGTCGCTACAACCGAGGTCGCCTTTACGCGCATACGACGGGATTCTTTTCGTACAACTACGGAACGAGCGGCATAGAGCGTTCGTATGCGAACGTACTAGCGGGTCGCAAGGTCGCCGTAACCGCGAAGGGCCTGAAGTCTCTCCTCAGCTCCAAGATCGTGACGGGCAACGTTGAACTCACGTTGAATCACCAACTCCAGTTGGTCGCTGCGCAGTCGTTGCAGAAACGTCGAGGGTCCGTCGTGGCGATCGATCCTCGCACCGGTGCGATCCTCGCCAGTGTGTCGTACCCGACGTATGACCCGAATCAACTCGCCGGACCAGACTTCGCGGACGTCCGCAAGGCGTGGAACGAACTGAATGCCGATCCCGATCGGCCGATGTTGGCTCGTGCGTATCGCGAACGATACTCACCAGGATCCACCTTCAAGGTCATCACTGCCTCCGGTGGCCTCGAAACCGAAGTGGTGGGTATGACCACGCCGATCTACCCAACGCTTCGTTCGCTGCCCCTGCGTTTTACGACTCGACCACTACGAAACTTCGGTGGGTCAAGCTGCGGTGGCGACCTCGCGAACGTGTTCCGGGTGTCGTGCAACACGGCATTCGCGCAGCTCGGTCTCGATCTCGGCCCAGAACGACTACTGGAGAGCGCAGTGCGTTTCGGATTCAATCGCAACATCCCACTCGACGTTTCGCCGGGCGCCGTGCGGTCGTTCTTTCCGCCCGTGGATTTCTTCAAGCGCAACGACCCCCAACTTGCCCAGAGTGCGATCGGTCAGGGCAGCGTCAGCGCCACAACACTCCAAATGGCCATGGTCGCAGCAGGCGTCGCCAACAAGGGCGTCGTCATGGAACCTCACTTCATGCGCGAGGTGCGTTCCTCCGATGGAGAGCTGATCCAATCGGAAAGCACCAACAAACTCTTCACCGCCATCAGCGAAGAAACCGCTGAACAGATGACTACCATGATGAAGGAAGTCGTGAATCGAGGCACCGGCACACGAGCAGCCATCGACGGCGTACAGGTCGCAGCAAAGACCGGAACCGCGCAAACCGGTCGAGGAACCGCACACGCATGGGTCATTGCGTTCGCCCCTGCCGACGACCCGTCCGTAGCTGTCGCCGTGATCGTCGAGAACCGACCCGAGGTCAGCACTGCGACCGGCGGAAAGATAGCTGCCCCGATTGCACGCCGGGTGATCACGAGCGCGCTTAGCATTCAATCCACGCAGTGACCGAGCAATGAGCACAATGACTTCCCAAACGCCAGGCGTCCCCTCTCCAATCAACGCGACCGTCAATGGGCGCTACCAATTGACCGCATGGTTGGGACGCACCGTTCTGGCCGATGAGTATCTTGCCCATGACTTGCATCTCGATCGCGCCGTTGTCTTCAAGGCCCTGCTCCCCGAACTCGCCGCAGATCGAGGGTTCCTCGACCGCTTCCGTTCCCAGGCCCAGGCGACGGCAAATCTGAACCATCCCGCCATAGCTGCCGTGTTGGACTGGGGACGAGACCCGAGCGGCATTCCCGACGGCACCGGCAGCATCCGCCCCGGGCCGACGTATTACATGGTCAGCGAACATGTCGTCGGGCGTTCGCTCACGGAGTTGGTGACTGCGAACGGCCCCATGCCGCCCGAACGGGTCGCGCATGTGATCATCGGAACCACCGCCGCACTCGGGTTCGCGCACCGAGCCGGCATCGTCGACGGCGGGCTCAACCCCGACAAGATCCGAGTCTCGTCCAGCGGCGTCGTGAAGGTCGTGGATCTCGGGCTTCTCCGGGCACTCGGCACCGGGTGGCTCCCGGCCGACTCGAACGCTGAACCGGCACGCTGGATGGCCCCGGAGCAGTTTCGTGGCGAGGCCCCCGGCGAACGAACCGACGTGTACCAGGTCGGCCTTATCGCGTACTACCTGAGTACGGGGCAGGGCCCATACAGCGGAAACACCGTGGAGGAGTTACGCCACGGCCACCAGGAGACCATCCCGGTCGCACCGACCAAGGCCAGCCCACTGGTTCCAAAGGCCATGGAATCCTTCATCGGCCGTTCGATGGCGAAGGCCGTCGATGATCGATATTCATCAGTCGTCGAGCAACGCGGCGCCGTGGTGCGACTGCGCGATCGCCTGACCGGATCCGTCTCGACCAACCGCCGTCTTGCGCCGCCCACCACCCCCGATCCCGACGCAACGGCGGTGATCGCCGTGCCCGGACCCCCGTCGGAGGCGCTTCGACCGACCCCACCCGCCGCCCGGTCCATCCCGCCGACACCGCCTCGACCCGATGCGGCGTTGGTGCAGGTGTCGTCATATGTCGACGTCGACGACAACTCCGACGACAACTCCGACGACTCCACCGACGCGTTTGCCACCGACGACACCCGGCTCGATACGCGCCACGACCTCGACGCGACCCGGGTCCAACGCCGACGTGGCGCGGCGGGTACCGGCGCAATCGACGCCGATGCCCCACTGCCGTCACGCCCCGACGTCGGATTCGAAGATCTCGACCGCAAGCGCCCCCGGCGTGGCCTGTACGCACTGACACTTCTGGTGCTTCTCGGCGTCCTTGCCGGCCTGTTGTTTCTCCTCGCGAAGCAACTCGGCGTGACCGGCCAGTCGACGGGCACGGTACAGGTTCCCGCCGTGAAGGACCTGAAGATCGACGAAGCCCGCCGGGTCATGAGCGACCTGGGACTTCGCGTCGAGACCGAGCGCGTGACGTCGCCGTCGCTCGAGGCCGACGTCGTTCTCGAGCAGAGCCCCGAGGCCGGTGTTCGGGTGGCTGAGGGCTCCCTCGTGACCCTCAAGGTTTCGACCGGCACTACCCAACCAACCGTCCCATCGGTCGTGGGCCTCTCGGCATCGGAAGCGCAGAGCCAGCTCGCGCAATTCGGCCTAACCTGGGAGATCCGCGAGAAAAAGGACGACGTCGCCGAGGCCGGAACGGTGGTCTCACAAGAACCTCGAGCGGAGTCCGTCGTGACCCCCGGCGCCCTGGTGATTCTCGACGTCGCGGTCAGCTCGTCCAAGAAGCAGATCCCGAAAGTCGACGGGAAGTCGGTCGAGGAAGCTCGCGTCGACCTCACCCGTGACGGGTTCTTGATCGTGGTGCAGTCGGAGCCGTCCAACAACATCGAAAAGGGCACCGTGATTCGGACCGAGCCGAGCGGCGGAACGAGCGTCGCCAAAGGTTCGTCGGTGCTGATCGTCGCCTCGGGAGGAAAGGCAATCACGGTTCCCAGCGTGATCGGCAAAGACGAGAACTCCGCCCGTGAGGCTCTTCAGGCCCTCGGCCTGATCGTTGTCGTCAAGCAACGCGCCGAGCCCGACGTGTCAAAGGTCGGCAAGGTCGTATCCCAGACGCCCGACACCGGCGACGTCGAGGTCGGGGCCACCGTCACGATCCGTATCGGGGTCGAGGGCGAGGTGGTCACGACGACGAAAGCACCAGCCGACGATGCACCGGCCCCGGCGCCAGATCCGAGTCCGACGCCCCTCCAGACCGTGGCGACGCCGGTACCGACCGCCGCCCCGACTACCGCTCCCCCTACGACGGCCGCGCCCACACCGGTCCCCGGCCCCGTGCCTGCGGCGGCCGCGACGACGGTTCCGTCCACGATTCCCGTTGTCGTCGCTACGGCTGCGCCACCGGCGCCCGCACCCGCCCCTGCCCCTGTGCCGTAGGGCAGACACACCGCACGAGACCTCTTCGGTCTAGCGTGCCACGACGGATGGGAGCGCGATCTCCAGGAAGTTCTGCACGATTCGGTGCCCGTTCTCGGTCAGGATCGATTCCGGGTGGAATTGCACGCCGTAGATGGGGAACTCACGGTGACGTATCGCCATCACGATCGGTGCCGTGCCGTGGTCGCCGGCCGTGGTCGCAACAACCTCCAACGCCGCGGGCATCGTCGCCGGATCGACCACCAATGAGTGGTAGCGGGTCGCGGTGAACGGGTCGGGAAGCCCGGCCAGAACACCCGTGCCGGCATGGTTCACCACAGAGGTCTTCCCGTGCATCAACGACGGCGCTCGGACCACGGCGCCCCCGAACACGTGCCCGATGGCCTGATGGCCGAGACACACGCCGAAGAGCGCAACGCTCGGACCGAGTGCCTCGATGACTGCGCAGCTGATTCCGGCGTCTTCGGGGCGTCCCGGACCGGGCGAAATCAAGAGTCCATCGGGCTTCATGGCCGCGACATCGTCGACACTCACGGCGTCGTTACGCACGACGATCGGGTCGGCCCCCAACTCACCGAGGTACTGCACCAGGTTGTAGACAAACGAGTCATAGTTGTCGATGACGACGATTCGTGCTCCCATCCCTGTGACGCTACCCGGCGTCATCAAGGGTGGCGGCGTGTTTCACGCTGCTCCGTTAACGTAGGGACATGGCTGAGCCCGATACCTCCGACCCGAAATCAAACGCGAAACGCGCCGCGAAGTCAGGTGCGGCGAAGGGCCCCGGCCGGTTTACCCCCAAAGGTTCGGCCACCGAGAAGTCCGCGCCGATGGGGAAGGTCCGAGATGGGGCAACTGCGGACAAACTCCCGGCCTACGCAACGTCGGGGCGCTACACCGCACCCTCGGAACACAAGGCTGAAGAAGCGGCACTCGCCATGACCCGCCCCTGGGTCCCCTATCTCATGTTCCTGCTGTTGCTGATCGGCGGTCTGCTGATCGTGTTGAACTACGTCGGTGTGTGGCCAAACTCCCCGTCCAACTGGTACCTCTTGGGGGGAATACTCGCTATCACCGGAGGATTCGTCACCGCCACGCAACTGCGCTGAGCTCGGGTTTGCGAGCCAAACACGTTCGTTTCCCGCATGTTTGCTGGGAATGCAATCAACACTGAGTGCACACTCATAAAGTTACATAGTTCGAACTCTCCCCAGAGTTATCCACAGTTGGGGACAACGTCGGCCCGGTCGGCGGATGCGCGTTCTTGGCGCCACCGTGCCAGGTTGGCGTCACCGGACGTCGCTGTGGCGCACATCTTGGCGCTGTGGTGCCAATCCTCGTGACCCTCCCGGCTCACGAGCACGCGGTCACACGGTCACGCGTCGAGCGCCTCGCCGTCGCGGGCGATGAGGTCCATCTCGTCCATGCAATGCCGAGGTGGGATGGGATCATCGGCGTCGGTCTTCACCATGCGAATCTCGGTCCCGCATGACGGGCACCGATACCGAAGGTTCACGCGGCGCAGTTCGCCGTCGGGGGGAGGCGCAGGAATGGGGCGCGCGAGGCCGCCGAGCATCAGGGTGCCGAACTTCCAAATGCCGACGCCAAAGGCAAAGGCCAGAATGATTCGAACGATCGTGCCGATCATGGGTTCGATGGTACCGCCCGCCACCACGTTCGGGCACCGACTGCGCAATGGCACGGGACGCGAAGCGACCCACCGAGCACGGGCGCGAAGCGACCCACCGAGCACCGGATGCATCGATGGGTCGCAAGAGCGGTGACGGAAAGCAGTGGCGTTGTTACATGCGCTCGATGATGGTGGCGTTGGCCATGCCGCCGCCTTCGCACATCGTCTGCAGGCCGTAGCGGCCACCCGTGCGCTCGAGTTCGTTGAGCATGGTCGCCATCAGTTTGGCGCCCGAGCAGCCGAGCGGATGGCCGAGGGCGATCGCACCACCGTTGATGTTCACCTTGCTCATGTCGGGGCGGTGTTCCTTCTCCCACGCCAGCACCACGGATGCGAACGCCTCGTTCACTTCGAAGACGTCGATGTCTTCCATGCGAAGACCGGCCTTGGCCAGCACCTTTGTCGTTGCGGGGATTGGACCGGTGAGCATCGACACGGGGTCGACGCCGGCCAACGCGAAGGTGTGGAAACGAGCCCGGGGGCGCAGCCCCAACTTGTTGGCCATTTCTTCGCTCATGATGAGCACCGCGGCAGCACCGTCGGAAATCTGGCTGGAGTTGCCCGCCGTCACCTTTCCGTCGGGTTTGAAGGCCGGCTTCAGCTTGCCGAGCGATTCCACGGTCGAATCAGGACGGATACCTTCGTCGACCCGGAACTCCTTGAAGCCGTCGTCGGTCTTCACCGTGATGGGGATGATCTCGTTGTCGAATCGTCCCTCGGCGGTGGCACGGGCCGCACGACGATGTGATTCGACGCTGAACGCGTCGAGGTCGTCACGTGAGATGCCCCACTTGTCGGCGATCATTTCGGCGCCGATTCCCTGGGGCTGAAGACCGCCGACGGAGGCGTACCGATCGCTCATTGCCTGCGTGAAGGGGAATCCCATCTCCGCCGACGCGACCGATGCCCCCATCGGCGTGCGGGTCATGACCTCGACGCCGGCGGCAATGACGATGTCGTAGGCGCCAGCCATAACGCCCTGTGCGGCGAAGTGGGCCGACTGCTGGGAGCTGCCGCACTGTCGGTCGACGGTGGTCGACGGGACCGATTCGGGCCACCCGGCGGTGAGGACCGCGTTGCGTCCGATATTGAGGGCCTGTTGCCCGACCTGCATGACGCAGCCCATGATGACGTCGTCGATCATGGCGGGGTCGAGGTTGTTGCGGCTGGCCAGGGCCTTCAGCGTTTCGGCAGAAAGATCAACGGGATGCCAGTCCTTGAGTTTTCCGTTGCGCTTTCCTCCGGCGGTGCGGACGGCATCAACGATTACGGCGTTTCGGGTCACGGTGGCTCCTTGCAAGCGGGCGAAGTCGGGGTCCCGACGGGACTAGACCGAGCGGTCAAGTTTCGCGCCGACCCTCGTGGGAACCAAGCCCCGCTCGTGTGACGATCGTCACCACACTATGGCACAATTATTCATGAATATTATTTCTTCTATTGCGCGGCTGGGACTAGAGTGAATCCCGAAGGGGAGTATCCCTCGCGATCGATGACGTCACTACGAGCGGACTGTGTACCGCTCCGGCATCGGTGCCTTCGGGCGGGAGAGACCTTCGGACTTTTGGGCAGCCGCCCATCCGAAGGAGACCCGTGAATTCGACCCCACTGCTCTTGCCGTCCCCGAGCGACGGATTGACCTATCACCAACTCGACGCGGACGAGTCGATCGATCGTCTGAAGACGTCGTTCGACCAGGGTCTGACGTCAGCGGAGGTGGAGAACCGCCGCGATCATTTCGGGTTGAATCGCCTCGCCGAAGTCAAACGGGTGCAGGCCTGGCGACGCTTCGTCCTCCAGTTCAAAGATCTCCTCATCGTCATTTTGTTGGGCGCCGCGCTCGTGAGCTTCCTTGTGTCTCGCGAACTCAAGACCCCCGCCGTCGTGATAGCCGTCGTGGCGCTGAACGCGATCATCGGCTTCATCCAAGAGAACCGAGCCGAGGCATCACTTGACGTCCTTCGCCGGATGCTCGTCACCTCCACCCGAGTTCGACGCGATGGCGAATTGCGATCGTTGCCGTCGGAAGAGCTGGTACCCGGCGACATCGTGATGTTTGAAGCGGGCGACCGCGTTCCCGCCGACGGCCGTCTTCTCGCCGCAATCCAACTCGAAGTCGAGGAAGCGGCGCTCACCGGGGAAAGCCAACCGACGGAAAAGTCGACTGCACCGATCGAGACCGTCGACGTTGGTGTGGGCGATCGCAAGAACACGGTCTTCATGAACACGACCGTGACGCGCGGTCGCGGCGAGTTCGTGGTGACAGCTACCGGGATGGACACCGAGATCGGCCGCATCGCCGGGCTCCTGCGGACCACCGAGTTCGAAAAGACACCGCTCCAGACGCAACTCGACGGGCTCGCCCACAGCCTCGCGAAACTTGCCGGGGTCATCGTCGGTCTTGTCTTTGCCATCGGGCTGATTCGCGGCAACAGCATCGAAGAGCTGTTCATCACGTCGGTCGCCCTTGCCGTTGCAAGTATCCCGGAAGGCCTCCCGGCCGTCACAGCGGTCACCCTGGCGATCGGCGTATCGAAAATGGCAAAACAACACGCCATCGTGAAACGCCTCGCCAGCGTCGAAACGTTGGGATGCACCAGCGTGATCTGCAGCGACAAGACCGGAACGCTGACCCTCAATCAGATGACGGCCACCACCCTCGTCTATGCCGGACGTGCACACTCGGTAACCGGTCAGGGTTACACCCCCAACGGCGTGATCGACAATGACGGCGACCTGGCGTTCGCACTCGACGCCGCACGGGTGCCCATGGCGTTGTGCAATGACGCAGTGATTCGAAACGTCGAGGGACACGACGGACAGAGCCGCTGGGATCTCATTGGTGACCCGACCGAGGGAGCCCTCGTCACGCTGGCAACAAAGGGCGGACTCGACGTTGACCTGTTGCGTCGATCGCACCCTCGGATCGCAGAGATTCCGTTCGACTCGACTGCCAAGTACATGATGACCGCCCACCAGATTGCCGATGACACCGGCCACGCCACGGTTCGGCTGTACGTGAAGGGTGCTCCCGACGTCATCATGAACCGGTCGTCGTGGGCGATCAACACGGACGGTACCCGTGACTCGATCGCCGACCACCGAAGCGCCCTCGAAGAACAGAACGACGCACTTGCCGACCAAGGGCAGCGAGTGCTGGCCGTCGCCCAACGACACTTCGAGGTCGACGAGTGGGGCGAACTGCTCGAGTCCGGCATTGATCTTGCCGAACTCATCGGTGACCTCACGTTCCTGGCGCTGATTGGCATCGTCGACCCACCCCGGCCCGAGGCTCGCCTCGCAATCGCGCAGGCGCGGTCCGCCGGAATCACCGTCAAGATGATCACCGGAGATCACGCGACGACCGCCTCAGCGATCGGTCGCCAACTCGGACTCGTCGAGGACGGCCGAGCGCTGATCGCTGTAACCGGCGCCGAGCTCGATCACATGGATGAGGCTGAGCTCGACCGGCGAATTGACGACATTGCCGTCTTCGCCCGTGTCGCGCCCGAACACAAGCTGCGGATCGTGACGGCGTTGCAGCGTCGGTCCAACGTGGTCGCCATGACTGGAGACGGGGTCAATGACGCACCCGCCCTCAAGCGCGCCGACATTGGCGTCGCCATGGGTATCACGGGAACGGAGGTGACGAAGGAGGCCGCCACGATGGTTCTCACCGACGACAACTTCGCCACGATCGTGCGATCAGTGCGTGAAGGACGAGGCATCTACGACAACATCGTCAAGTTCGTTCGTTTCCAATTGAGCACGACGGTTGGCTTCGCCCTTCTCTTCTTGATGGCTGCCATTTTGGATGTGGCGGAAGGCAAGCCGTTTGCCGCGATCGCGATCTTGTGGGTGAACATCATCATGGACGGTCCCCCCGCCATGGCTCTCGGACTCGACCGGCCCGACAAGGACATCATGACCAGGAAGCCGCGACCGGTCTCGGAAAAGATCCTGACCCGATCACGTTGGTTTGCGGTGGGATTCTCGTCGACGATCATGGCCGTGGGCACCCTCGCCCTCCTTGCCTTTGCCCCGGGAGCTCCCCCGCGGGCCGGTGTCGCAACGGTTGCCAGCACCATGGCCTTCAACACCTTTGTGGTGTTTCAGTTCTTCAACATCTTGAACGTGCGAAACGATCGGCTCACGGTGTTCCGGCGCGAAACCATTTCCAACCGGTCGCTCTGGACGTCGTTGTGTTGCGTGCTCGTCCTCCAGGTGGGCGTCACCCACGTCGGATTCATGCAGAATCTGTTCGACACCCGATCCATCTCGGCCACACAATGGGCCGCATGTTTCGCCATCGGTTCGACGGTCCTCTGGGCCGAAGAGATCCGCAAGTTCCTCGCCCGTCGTGCCGCGCCGACGTCGGGTGCAGGTCGTTAAGGCTTGTCCTTGTCGGTGATGTCGTTGACCGTATCCTTGGTCGTATCCTTCGCGTTATCGGCTGCCGCTTTCGCCTTGTCGCTGAGTGAGCCGGCGAAGGTGGAGGCCTGACCCTTCAGTTGGTCGATCTTGCCGCCGACCTCGAGGAACTTGAGATACGTACCGAAGGCAACGCCGACACCAGTGATCGCGGCGAGCATCAAACCGAAGCTTCGGGAGAGTCCGCTTTCACCGACGAGCAGCTTGAGGAGCGGCAGGAGCGCGATGGCTCCGCCGGCGAGGTACAACGGCGCAATCTCGGCCGGAAGCGACACCGACGAGAAGCGGCGCAGTCCAATCCACACGATCATGGCCAGTACGACGAGAACGGGTAGGCGTCCCCAAAGGAACCCGACATCCCAGCCGTTGGCGGAGGCCGAGAATCCAGCGAGCGAAAAGGAGAACCAGCTCAGAAACGAGGCGATCAAAAGGAGTATTCCGGAACCGCCGATGATCTGGTCGGCTTTCGTAAGCTTTGAAAAATCCATGATCTGCAATCTCCATCTCGGGCCAAGCGGGGCACCTGCTGGGCCACACGATAGGTCCTCAACCCGCCGCACGCTAGGGCAGCACCCGAAGTTCGGTGATCATTCGCGTCGCCCGACCGAGGTGTCGAGGGTGATTTGCGAGGTTTGCAGCGTCCGCGGCCCCAGGAGTTTGGCCATCAAGTGCTCTCCCGCCACCACCGGCTGATATTTCGGCGGATTCGCTTCTGATGTGCAGGTGGGGAGGCACTCGATGAGCGCATCGTGGTTGCCATCGTGAAAGAAGGCCACCGACCGACGGGTGACTCCCGGTTTCGGAGGCAGAACACGGTGCAAGGTGGATCGCCAACGATCGTTGGTCCACTCGGCGGTGAGGTCACCGAGGTTGATGAGGAAGCAGTTCTCCTCGGGCATCACGTCGACCAATGAGTT
>JANOWU010000154.1:0-29977 GCA_031418035.1 Acidimicrobiia bacterium | reverse complement strand
CGCGGGCCGGGTATGCGGCTGCAATGCTGGCGGGTGAGGTTCCGACCGATCTCGAAGCGGTGTTCGCTGACGCCGGTGCGTCGCTGTTCCCGTCGGCGTGGCGTGATCTGCGGGCCACATGCTCGTGCCCCGACTGGGGTGACCCGTGCAAGCACCAGGGGGCAGTGCTCTACGTGTTTGCCGACCGTCTCGACACCGACCCGTGGCAACTGCTGGCGTGGCACGGCCGCAACCGTGACGACATACTGGCGCTGTTCAACGTTCGTGCTGCCAACGATTCCGGAGTCGAGGAGATTGCGCCGTGGTGGCCGCTGGCACCAGGCGCCGAACCCGGTCCGGCAGTGCCGCTCGATCAGCGAGCGTTCCCGTCGAGCGAACCTGGCGCAGTGCTCGACCGCCTCGCCCCGTCGGGCATCGTCACGGCGAACGGGACACCAGTCGAAGGGCTCGTTCGGGCCGCGGTCAGTTGCGTCGACTGAAGCGCCCGGGCGTGGTAGGGCATGGTCGGGCCCGAAGCGACTTTGTGACCGAGTACCGTGACCGACCCGCCGCTATCGACGGCGCCCAGTGTGGGCACCGGCGAGGATGATCGGTGGACGGGGACATGAGTCGGCGGTCATCTCTCGAGGAGCAGATGTGCAGCCTCGCTGGCAGTCATGCCGATCCGCACGCCGGCCGCCACGGCGAGCTCGTTCGCGGCACCGATGATGCCGTCGAGATATGTGCTGAGGCCGTCACCCATTCGCGCGGTCTGCGCTGAAACGGCGGCACCTGCGATGCCTGCTTCGTTCACGTGGGCGAGTGCACCAATTCCCGAGTCGTTCTTACCGCGGCCCCCGTCGGAACTGATGAACCCGAATGGCGCTGCGCGAATGATGTAGTCGATCTCACCTCGGCCGGTATGACCCGCCGTGCACAACACGTTTGTGTCACGGTCGGCGGGCAGCGCATCAGTGATCGAGTTTATCGCCACGACAGCGCGACCGTTGGTGCCGTGTGCGACCACGTGCCGTCCTCTCGCATCAGCAGGTTCGGTGACGTCGGGAGCTCGCAACATGTACGCGGCTGTCTCGCTTGCCAGCATGCCTGCGCGAATCCCCAGCGACTCTGCGACCGAGTTGGTGCGCGAGATCACGCCGTTGGTCCACAGGTCGCGACCGTCGCCCAGTTCTACGGTCATTACGTCGACGGCGGCTGCTGGTGTGCCGAGCGCTTCGAAGTACCACAGTCCGGCGATGCCTGCGCCGTCTTTGCCGATTCCGCAGTCGATGCCGATTACCCCGAGCGGATCGATCTCGTTGATGAGTTTCGCGCAGTACACACCCGTATACGACGCGTTGACGATGACCTCTCGTCGGGCCGAAAGTCCGGCGTCGGCGACGTGGAGGTGGGCGTGAGTCGCCGAGTTGAGCACGATGACTCGCCGATCCCGGAACCGTTCGGGACTAAACCTTCCCAACACGGTGTCGTTCAGCTCGCTAGGTAGAACCACGTTTCGTCACTCCTGTCAGCGTGTGAGCACTCCGGTCTATCGCGCTGAGGAACATGGCGCGCCATGGCACCCTCGTGCGTGCAATGATTCGCGAATCGATCCGCAAGCCAAGGATCGAACTTCCGCCCCATTCGAGAGGAAAACCACATGACCCGAATCTTACTCGTTGACTCCAACGACCCGGCCACCGATCCATCGGCGGCTGAGGTGCTGAGATCGGTCAGTCGGCGCCGGAACCGAACGGTCGACCCCAACGTCTACCGAGCGATGGCGAACCACCCGGCCGCACTTCGCGCATTGGTCGACTTCGGCAACGCGGTGTACTTCGAGAACTCGCTCACCCCCGGGCAGCGCGAGCTCGCTTATCTCACTGCGAGCGTCACCAATAGCTGCCACTATTGAATTCCGACTCATGTGCTGCTCGGTCGAGCGGCTGGACTTTCGGAAGGACAACTTGCACACCTGGGCGATGCATCTCGTCCCGATGACGTCTACGACGACGCATCCTGGGCGATCGTCGAATACGCACAGGTATCGACCCGCAACGAGGCGATCACCAATGAACTGTACGCACGCTTACGAGCACACTTCAGCGAGAAACAAGTCATCGAGATCTGTTTCACGGTCGGTTTGAGCAACACGATCAACCGGTTTCACGCCACGTTCCTTACGGAGGTCGATGAGCGCACCCGCGAGGCTCTGGCGCCGTCGTGTCCGCTTCGCTACCCGGACGTCGATTCCGATGACCACGAGTAGCGATCTCCTCCTGGGTTGATCAGGTTCCAGGCTATGGACATGCTGAAGGGCGAAAGAATCGCCCAGGCGAGGCTGACCGACTGGCGCAAGCTTGCTCAGGGACTGCATGCCCGCTTTCTGGTCGACGACTTTGGCACCGGCTCACGGTTCGTGGCCGCGGTTGGCGAGGCGGGGGACGCGCTCGGACACCACCCGAGCGTGTCGATCGGCAATGGGTATGTCGACCTCAAGCTGATCAGCGCCGACGCTATCTATCGCGACGACGAGGGAACGAACACGTCCTCGAATGGGTGACCAGCAAGACGTCGACCTTGCGCGGCGTATCACCGAGGTCGCTGCCGACCACAACCTCGACGCCGACCCGGCCTTGGTCGCCACATCGAGCTCGGCCTCGACACAGCGCACTCGGCGACAACCCGTGTGGAATGCCCTGCTGACCGGGAACGCCGAGGCCCAGGGCCACGGGTTCCCCAGCGACGAGATCCGCGACGCCACGCGACGGGTACCGAACCTGTGGTTCGGGGACGCCGACGAGCACGAGACCCCACGTCAGCGGTTCCACGTTGAGGTGTCTGTGGCGCCCGAGGTGGCCGGGCAACGCATCGCCGTCGCCGCGGGCGGGACCGTTGTCGATGACAGCAACAGGCCCGCGCTCACGTTGATCGCCGACCAGGACGGCAACCAGGGAATCGTCTGCGTCGACGTATCCGCTGCAACGAAGAATTGAACCGCTGGGGCGGCTCACGGCAGAGGAAATGTGGAGCGTGGGAGAAGCGTTTGAAACCACTCTTGGCCCGCGGTAGCGATCAGCGAGTGTCCGACCAGAGCCTGGACGAGGGGCTCTGGTCGGGCGAGTTGTCGTCGATCGCCGCCGGCTCACTAGACCACGCGACACAGAGTCGGTGTTGTGCTGGGAGAACTCCGCCCGTCCAGGCGCTCGGAACTTCCGCTTTCGGCCTACAGTGATCCAAGGGCGCGAGGTGCGGGCGTTCGTGATCCGGTAGGCCCAGGTGCCCCAACTGGCGGTGTTGCGGTCCTGCGCTGGGGCGGCGATCCATCGGAACCCGGCGAAACCACGTGTCGGGTGTCGTCGACAAACTCCCAACGAAGACGGAGCGTTCCCTGGCCGACACCATTGGCCATGATGCCGGCTCGAACCTGGACCACTTCGCCGGGTTCCACGGCGATTACGGTGCTGGCGCCTCCGCTGTCGGGGGTTCCCGTTGCACAGTCCTGTGCTGTCGACGACGAGAGGCAGAGTTGGGCATCAATGTTCGAACCCGCTGTTCGCACGATCAGGCGTCCCGAGCCCGCCGCCGTCCAGCGATACCAGAGGTCGCGGTCGAACGCGTCGCCGGTCGTGGGAGTGGCCGACACGGTGGTGTCGTCGCGTTCTCCTGAGTTGGTCTTCAGGTCGACGGCCGTCGACGGTGAGTCATTGGCCGATGACTCACCTTTGGTCGACGACAGGTGGACCGGCCCGGTGACGTCGCCAATCAACACCGCGAGTGTCGATCCCATGAATGGCCCTACCGTTTTTGAACCGGGAGCGTTTCGCGCAACAACCCGTGCTGCGTACGGGTTTGCGCTCGACGCTCCGAGGAGATCGACAACGGTGACTCGAGGCATCGACGCGCCCGATGTTTGTATCGTGAGGACCGTCGGCGTTGGCGCCGACAAGAATTGCTGGAGATACATTTCCGCGGACTCGGCGAATTTGGAGGTGAGGTACCAGTCGTTCGCAGAGGTGCCGGAGATGGCGATGTCGATGACATCTCCGACCTCACCGGCGACGCGGACGCAGTTTGCGAACGTATTCCCAACGCAGGAGAGCGACGTCGAATCGGCACGCGTCGAATACACACCGATCGCGTTTTGTGACTCGACGTTGAGCCGTCCCGACCCCTTCATGACATGGCGGTACCAAATGGTGCGCTGCGCCGGCACCCCTCCGTGCGCCGCCTCGCCGGGCTCGCTTGTAGCGGCGTAGGCATTCACCAATCGCGCCTGGGTTGTCGTGGAATCGGCGGACGAGCGGTCGTCATTAGTAGGCGCACGAAGCATCGCCGGCCATTGCGACAGGTCGAGTCGTCGTTCGAGGCGATCTTGGTACAGGTTCGCAACAGGGAGCGACGAATCGCGAAGGAACTGCGCTCGTTGTTGCATAGTCCAGTCGGGTCGAGCCTCATTGACCATCGCAAGCGCTGCGGCGACGAAAGGTGTTGCCATAGATGTGCCGGACTTCACCAGACCGGCCGATGAGATGTTCGCGCCAGGTGCGAAGATCATCGAAGGCAACGGTGCCGATTGGGAGAAAGGTGCCTGCTGCCCGCCCAGGGCTACCGCGCCGACAGGGATGGTCCCCGCAACGCAGGCCGGGCTCGAGATACCGTCACCCTGGTAGATCCCGTTCGACAGTGCGAAGTTTCCGGCCGCGGCGACCGGCTGAATTCCGACCGAGCGGAGATACCCGATTCCGGCGTCATCAAAGCAGGTATCGGCGAGTGATCTGGTGTCGTCCCCGAAACTCATGTTTGCCGTCACGATGTTGAGACCCGACACCTTCAACCCGACGAGGTAATCGACCGCGGCCAGAATGTCGGAGCCCCACGCCGCCTGCACGCGACAGTCGGACCCGACAGGTTGAAAGACGTCGGCGACAACGAGTTTGGTGGCTGGCGCAGTTCCTGCGATGATCCCCGCGACGTGGGTTCCGTGCAGCGATGCGCACCCATCGTCGTTTTGGCCGTCGGAGTACGGAACCCCGTTTTTCGTTGTGAAGTCGGGCGGCAGGTGGGCCACCCGACATGTTGCGGGTGTGTTCACGGCGGTGCACGAGCCGAAGGCCGGTCTGGACATGTCGACGCCTGAGTCGATGAGGGCGACAAAGGTTCCGGCGCCCGTCGCACCGGCATTCACGGCTGCTGGTTGGCCGATCCAGGCAAGATTGTCGGTGAGGCTCTGGTGATAGAGCCGGTCCTGCGTCAGCCTGGCCACGCTTTCACTGTTCGCGAGGGCCAAGAGTTCTTCCTCGGTGCGAATGTTCGTCGAGAACGCTGGCAGGTTCGGGTAGTCGCGAAACTGTTCGGCGCTGAGTCGAACAGCTTCGCGAACATCGTCCTTCCCTTCGGCCACGAGGGCACGACGTTGGGCGGCCGAGCTTTGCCCCTCTGCGGCGTGGCCGGTCGCGCCGACTGCGGTGAGAGTGTCGTTGCGGGTGCGGCCGAGAACAACGAGCGGGCGGCCAGTCGCCAGTTGCGATGCGAGTCCCTGCGTGACGACCCCGGCTTGGACGGCGTCGGCAACCGTCGCAAATCGTCCGGCCGACGCGACCGCGGACCGGGAAGCGCCCGGCGCAAACGACGAAGCGGCAGCCAGAAGCAACGCGGTGAGAAGCCCAAATCGGGCGTTCGATAATCGATTCTTGAATGTCATGGGGAAGTGCGGTCGCCGCGCTTTTGACGCGGTTGCGCCGGAGAAGCTTTGCACGGCGCACGCCGAATTCGTGAGATGCACACGTGATTCGATGTGATCCGGCAGCTTTGTAGGGCCATGGCGACCGCTAGGGTCAAGACGTGGCTATTCACAAGGTCTGTGGGATCGAAACCGAATACGGGATCGTCGTGACCGGAGCACCCGACGCGAATCCGATCCAGTCGTCGAGTCAGCTGGTGAACGCCTACGTATCAACACTCGGACGGACCTTGAATAACAAGGTCAGCTGGGATTTCGAAGACGAGATGCCGGGGAACGACGCTCGCGGATTCACCCTCGGGGGTGCGCTGCCGCCAGAGGTCGAAACGCATTTGGTGAATGCCGTGTTGACGAACGGCGCACGTTTCTACGTGGACCACGCGCATCCCGAGTATTCGAGTCCTGAGTGCATCGACGCTCGCCAGGCCACTCTCTACGACGTCGCGGGAGAAGAAGTGCTGCGGCGGGCGATGGCCGCCAGTCGTTCGGCCTTGCCGCCCGGCCAACAGATCGTCGTCTACAAGAACAACTCAGACGGCAAGGGAAACAGCTACGGCACCCACGAAAACTATTTGATGGATCGTCAGGTTCCGTTCAGCAGGGTCATCGTGAACGTGATGCCGTTTTTCGTCTCGAGGCAGGTCTTCACCGGCGCCGGGAAGGTCGGTTGCGAACTGCCCGGACAGGGCGCAGTCGACTACCAGATTACCCAGCGCGCAGACTTCTTCGAGGAAGAGGTCGGTCTTGAAACGACGTTAAAACGTCCACTTATCAACACACGCGATGAACCTCACGCGGATTCCGGGCGTTACCGGAGGCTGCACGTGATCATCGGTGACGCCAACATGAGCGAAGTCGCGACGTTTCTGAAGCTCGGTACGACGTCGATCGTGTTGTCGATGGTGGAGGACAACATGTTCGACGCGAAGAACTTTTCGATTTCTAATCCGGTCGAGACGCTTCGAGTTGTAAGTCAAGACCTGTCTCTGAGCACACCGATGGCGATGGCTGATGGGTCCTCGATGACCGCGCTCGAATTGCAGTGGGAATATCTCAAACTCGCCCAGGAATGGTCGGAACGATTCGGTTTCGAGTCCGTGGGCGAATCAGTAGGTCCGCAGATATTGGCCACTTGGGAGGAGGTTCTCACGGGACTGGAGAAGGACCCCGAAAGTGTCGCGGCCATGGTGGATTGGGTTGCGAAGCGACGCATTATCGAGGGCTTCCGCGACCGCCACGGACTGGCGTGGTCGAGCGCAAAGCTCCGAGCGATTGATCTGCAGTATCACGACATCCGGCCGGAGAAGTCGTTGGCTCAGCGAGCCGGGCTCGACCGATTGTTCCAATCAGCCGAGGTATTGCATGCGTCGGAGAACCCGCCTCGAGAAACGCGAGCGTACTTTCGTGGGCGATGCCTGCAGAAGTTTCCCACCGAGGTTGCCGCCGCAAACTGGGATTCCATCGTGTTCGACTTGGGAACCGACCCGCTCCGGCGAGTTCCTATGCTCGATCCGTTGAAGGGGAGCGCAGATATGGTCGATTCCCTGCTAGACCGATGTTCATCAGCTTCGGAGTTGCTGCGCCTGCTTGGCGCGTGAAATCGAAGCGGAAAGAAAGGACCCCCCCATGCCCGAACGTGAACAAATCCGCAAGACCTCACCGAAACGCGAAGACGAAGAAGTTCAAGAGTCGCCACCCGCGTCGAAGCAAGGCGAGAAGATCAAGGCAGAACTCGATGACCTGCTCGACGAGATCGACGAGGTACTCGAAACGAACGCCGAGGAGTTTGTAAAGTCCTACGTCCAAAAGGGCGGCCAGTAAGGCCGATCCACACACTGTGCTGCGCAGCACAGTCGAAATCTAGAGTTCAAGGTAATGGCACAAACTCCCAACCCAACCGACCGTAACGCCAGTTTCTCCTCGTTGATCGAATCGACTGGACACTCGCCTTTCGCTGCCTTTCGAAAAGGAACCCCTGAGGAATCGGCGTCAGGACCAGTCCTGACGCACGGTACGACCATCGTTGCGCTTCGCTACACCGATGGGGTCGTGATGGCTGGCGACCGACGTGCGACGGCGGGCAACGTCATTGCGAACCGAAACATGCAAAAGGTGTTCCCCGCCGACCGTCACTCGGGCGTTTCGATCTCCGGCGTTGCCGGCGTCGCCGCGGAGATGGTCAAACTGTTCCAGCTGGAACTGGAACACTACGAAAAGGTCGAGGGTGTGCAACTGTCGCTCGAGGGCAAAGCAACCCGGCTCGCCAACATGATTCGATCGAATCTCCCGGCGGCGATGCAGTCCGGGATGGTCGTGATTCCGATCTTCGCCGGGTTCGATCTCCGACGAAAGACGGGCCGCATCTTCAACTACGACGTGACGGGCGGCCGTTATGAGGAAGCCGAGTTTCACGCAACGGGCTCTGGGGGAACCTATGCGCGCTCACTGATCAAGCATCGGTGGCGGCCCGACCTGTCTCGAGAGGAGGCCATCGACATCGCAGTGGCGTCATTGTTCGAAGCGGCCGACGAGGACTCTGCCACGGGCGGACCCGATCTGGTCCGGGGCGTCTATCCGACCGTGGCCACGATCACCGCCGACGGGTACACCGACGTCGCCGAATCCGAGATCGCGCAGCGCTTCGCGGCAACGGTCCGCCGGCTGAACGGCGAAGAAACGCCAGCGCCGACAGCGAGCGCGGCCGCCGTCAAGACCAAGGGGACGAAGGCATGAGCATGCCCTATTACGTCTCGCCCGAACAGGTCATGAAGGACCGGGCGGACTACGCGCGGAAGGGAATCGCCCGGGGCCGATCGCTGTGCGGGCTGGTCGTCGCCAATGCCATCTTGATCGTGGCCGAGAACCACAGCCGCACGCTTCACAAGGTGTCGGAGATCTATGACCGAATCGGCTTTGCCGCCGTAGGTCGCTACAACGAGTTCGATCAACTCCGGATAGCCGGCGTGCGTGCTGCCGACATGAAGGGGTACAACTATTCCCGCGAAGACGTCGAGGCACGAAGTCTTGCGAATTCCTACGCGCAGATGCTCGGACAGGTGTTCACCCACGAAATGAAGCCGCTCGAGGTCGAGATTCTCGTCGCCGAGGTGGGCGTTGACCCGTCGGCCGACCGCCTGTTTCACATCCTCTACGACGGCACGGTCATGGACGAGGAAGAGTTCACGGTTCTCGGAGGCGACGCAGAGACGATTGCGACGCGACTCAAAGATGCTTACTCGGCGACGCTTCCGTGGAGCGATGCGGTGGGCGTTGCGGTCCGAGCCATTGCCGGTCCGGATCGAAACTTGACCGAACGCGAACTCGAGGTCGCGATTCTCGAACGCGGCACCGAACGGCGAACCTTTCGTCGCATCGAGGGTGCTGAGTTGACGGGGCTGCTCAGCAAATAGCGGTTTTCGCACCGGTGACATCGACCGACCCCTCACGTGCGTAAGGTCACCAAGCGCCAAGCCGAGCGCCTCGCGTTATACCTGGATCAGCCTCTCGAACTTCGCCAAGAAGTACGCACACTTCTGGTGTGGTTGCTCGGTGTAGACGAGGCAACGCCGTGGGAACAAACAATCCGAATCGCCGGTGATCGAGCCCAATGGCCAGAGGCAACAACTGCAGATCTCGTCTGTAGCGAATCCGATGCCATTGTCGAGTTGGCGTTGCGTCTGCTCGAGCTTCGTACGTTCACATAGCAACAACCACGGCTCGCGTTGCAACTACTCGACCAGTTTGCGACCGATGATTTCCTTCATGATCTCCGTGGTCCCGCCGTAGATGGTGGTGATCCGAGCATCGGCATAGGCCCGCGCGATCGGGTACTCCCGCATGTAGCCATACCCACCGTGCAACTGCAGGCACGTGTCGACGGTGCGCTTCTGCAACTCGGTGCACCACCACTTCGCCATGGCCGCTTCCTCCGGCGCGAGGTTGCCGTCGTTGAGTTCGGTGATACAGCGATCCACGAATGACTGGGTGACCTCGACTTCGGTCGCAACCTCGGCGAGTTTGAACTTCGAGTTCTGGAACTGCGCAACGGGTTGACCGAACGCGGTTCGTTCCTTCGTGTAGTCGAGGGTCCACCCCAACGCCGCGCGCGCAGCGGCCAGGCCGGCAATCGCGATGGAGAGTCGCTCCTGAGCCAAGTTGCGAACAAGGAGCGCGAAACCCTGTCCTTCCTCCCCGAGGCGGTTCTCGACGGGAACGTGGACGTCCTGGAAGAACAACTCCGCGGTGTCTTGACTGTGTTGGCCCAGCTTTTCGAGGTTGCGTCCTCGCTCGAAGCCGGCCATGCCGCGCTCGACAACGAGCAGCGACATCCCCTTGTGTTTGAGCGTGGGGTCGGTCTTGACGGCGACGATGACGAGATCGGAATTGATTCCGTTCGTGATGAAGGTCTTCGAACCGTTGACGACGTAGGTGTCCCCGTCACGAATGGCTGTTGTCGACATGCTCGCGAGGTCAGAGCCGATTCCCGGTTCGGTCATGGCCACGGCGGTGATCAACTCACCCGAGCAGATTCCTGGCAGCCATCGAGCCTTTTGCTCATCGTTGGTGAGTTCGAGGAAATAGGGGAGCGTGATGTCGTTGTGCAGGGTGAGTCCGAGTCCGGCGCCCCCGTAGCCGGAGTACATGAGTTCCTCGGCAATAACGGCATTGAACCGAAAATCCGAGGTACCCCCGCCGCCGTACTCCGTCGGAGCCTGGAGTGCGAGAAAGCCCTGGTTCCCCGCAGCCCGAAACAACGACCGATCGACGATCCCGGCGTTCTCCCAGCGGTCGTAGTGAGGCGTTATCTCGAGGTCGATGAACTTGCGGAATGACGTCCGGAACATGTCATGTTCGTCGTCGAAAATCGTGCGTTCCATCCGCACGACGCTAGTGCCCGGGCGGAATATGAACCTACTTGGCGAGGTCCGAGCGCACCTCGCCGAACCAGTCTCGTCGGCGGGTTCTACACCGAGCTGGAGCGGCTTTCAGCCTGTCCGCAGCTCCTGAAGCCCAATGCGCTCATCATCTTTGCGGACTTCTGGAACGAGTTGCGGTACGCAGCCTCGTTGGGCTTCGCCTTGATGTCGGCGAGAGCACGATTCGCTTCCTTCAGCGCAGCAGCAAAGGCGGCGGCCTGCGAGGGCGGTGGCTTGAGCGAACCCAGCTCACCGAGTTGGATCTCGATCGCCTTCGCCGCAAACTTCTCGACGAACTCGGCGACATCGGCCGGTTTGGCCACACGCTGGTTGACCGACTTTGCCGCCTTGCGGGAGATGAGACGGTGACGCTCGAACGCAAGTGCCTGTTGGGCGAGGCGTTCGTTGCCCTTCTTGCACAGTGCATCCCCGGTGGCCACGAACGCTTTCTCGGCCTCGGTTTGGGCATACGCAGCAGTGCTCGCAACGGTGCCGAGGAACGTGGCACCGAGCAACACGACGGTGGCAACACGTACTCGAGCACGGGAAGTTTTCAATCCGGAGAAGAACATGATCGAAACATTGTAGGCCGCCAGATTTGTGGAACGCTGAGACGGTGAAGATCATTTCTCGGGCGCCGGTTCGTATTGCCGATCTGGGGGGCTGGTCCGACACCTGGTTCGCCGGCTCGGGAGTGGTGTCGAACGTTGCGGTGTCTCCGGGCGTGGTGGTGACCCTCGCCGACGAACCTGCCCTCGGATCAGACGAGATCATGATCGATGCGCTCGGTGTCCGACGAGTGGAACGTCTGGCGAACCCGAGTGCATGGACGGATCCGTTCCTGGCCTCCTTGCTGTCCGATGCGCCAGGGAAATTGTCGATCGCGATCGAGTCGGCGGTGCCGCCGGGGAGCGGGCTGGGAACGTCGGCATCGGTAGCTGTTGCTGTGCTTGCCGCGCTCGAGACCTATGGTCACCGCCCGATCGATCAGTTGGCCCTCGCACACCTCGCGCATCGCCGGGAGACAGCAGACGGGCGTCAATCGGGGGTACAGGATCATGCTGCGGCAGCAATGGGGGGCGTCACGTGCTGGATGGTCGACTACCCGCAGTTTTCTCCTCGCGAGCGGTTGTCCGACGATGGTCTGCTCGATCTGGTCGATGCCCGACTCCTCGCCGTGTATCTCGGGGCGCCGCACTCGTCTTCGGTGTTGCACGAGATGGTCATCTCCAAGCTCGAGTCCGAAGACAGCGAGCCCTATCTGCAGCCCCTTCGAGAGGCGGCGCTGGCCGGACACCGGGCGTTGCTCGACGCGAACTTTGCCGGATATGGTCAAGCGTTAGTGGCGTGCCATGAGGGTCAGCGGCGCTTGCACCCCGACCTGATCAGCGATCTGGCGGACCACGTCGTGTCGTCGGTGGCTCTTCAAGGCGCGGCCGGGTGGAAGGTCAACGGCGCTGGCGGTTCCGGGGGGAGCATGACCGTGTTGTGCGGCCCCGATCCGGGGAACCGTGAGCGGTTGACGACGACGATCAACGACATTCCCGGCGCTCGTGTCCTTGACCTTCACGTCGACCGGGTCGGAGTACAGGCGGTTGTGTCCGCGGACTAGTCCGGCGGCGTCCTGGCTGCGGTCTTCACGAACCCAACCGACTCGAGGTTTGCATCTGAGTTCTGCACCAGAACAACTCGGCAGCGATATCCCGGTCCTCGCGCTCGCCAGTCTCGGACTCTCCGCCACGCCCCGGGCAACAGCCCGGAGGGGGTGGCGCGAGCGACGACCCACCCCACGTTCCGCTCTGCCGGCAGAACATCTCCGTCGGATCTTGACAATCCCTTCGAAGCGTCGCCGCATCTGGGGCATAGCGTCGGGGTCGTGCGAGTTCTTCGTTGGTTTGTGTCGCTTCTTGCCGCGGTGGTGGCGCTTGCGATTGTCCCTCGGACAGTGATCGCCCGAGACGCCGAGGCGGTCTTTCACAACGACCTGTCGGTTCTGTCCGATCGTGCAGATAACGTCGCTCACTCCATTACGTCGGGAGTGAGCATGAAGGATTTCTCGACGGGCAGTGATCGCTTCGATGGAGAGTGGGTTCTCGGAACGCATCAGATGGCATCGCTAGGTCTGACCCAGCTGCTCCTGGCAAACCCAAAACGCGCAGATCTTCACGTCCGGTGGCTCCCGGCGATCCGACGCTCGTCCGAGGTGCTGCTCGAAGAAGACACTCGAAGATTCGCCACGACTGCGTGGAACTCTGATGCGCTGCAGTCTCTCGACGACCCGGTAGGCCGTGACGCGTGGATCGGATATGTCGCTCTGGCATTGGGTCTTCACCGCCTTGTGGATCCCGAGTTCCCTCACGGCCCCATACACGACCGGATCATTGCCACGTTGAAGAGCAGGATCGAGCAAAGTCCGACTTCGATCATCGCGACCTATCCCGGCGAAACGTACCCCGTCGACAACGCGGCGTGTATCGCGGCAATCGCGATCTGGGGAACCGCCACGGGCACTGATCAATCGGCCTTCGTTGAGGAATGGACTGCGGAATTCGAACGCAGCTATGTCGAGCCGACGAGCGGGTTCGTCCGGCAGGCCACGGACACTCCTGGTTACGGAACTCCCCGCGGATCGGGAACCGCGCTTTCGGCGTACTTCATCGGGTTCGTTGACCGCGCGCTGTCGGAGAAGCTATTCCGCGCGCTTATCAAAAACGGGAAGCAGGAAGTGTTCGCAATGGCAACGATCCGAGAATATCCGGACGGCTTCGCGGGAACCGGTGACATCGACTCCGGGCCGGTGATCCTCGGGGCGTCAGTGTCGGCGACCGGATTCGCGATCGGTTCGGCGAAGCGCTTTGGCGATCTGGGCTCGTTCCGTCAATTGCATCGAACGGCGGAGCTGTTTGGCATGCCATATCGCAGCGCGCATGGAAAGGGCTTCGTCGTTGGTGGTCCGCTCGGTGACGCCATTCTGTTGGCTATGGACACGGCAGGCGACGCTCCATCGAGAGTTCGGAGCCTGCCATGAACCTCATGGCACTGAGCGCTCTGTCCTGGGGACGATATCGGTGTTGGGTGGACAAACGACGCTGCCGCAAACGTGCGATCCGATGGACGGTCTTCACGCCGATTGGATGGCTCGCCTATGTCGTGATGTCGACCGTCCTCGGCCGGGTCGGTTTGATCGCTCAGATCCTGTCACCCAACGGCGGCGTAAAGTCGGCAGGCGCTGCATTCTTGGGTATTGGTTTGCTCACGGTGAGAGTGGTCTTGGTCGTCGTCGCGCCGCCAGTATTGGCCTGTGCGTGGGTCCATGCACTGTGGCCTTCTCGGATCGATAAAGGGGAGCGAATCATTGACGGCGAATCAGCGGTCGGCCGGGGACGGATCCGGTAAAGCCGTCGAACGCGAAGTCTGCATTTGTTGTGGAGGCGATTCTGTTGCGACACTGGCGACATGACTGAACGGGTTTCGTGCACAATCACCGATGGCGTCGCCGATGTGCGGTTGAACCGCGCCGACAAGATGAATGCGCTGGACGGTGAAATGTTTGCCGCCCTCGCCGAGACGGGTGAAGCACTGAAGCACGATCGCTCATTGCGCGCCGTTGTGCTGTCGGGCGAAGGGAGAGCGTTTTGCGCCGGGCTCGACTTCGCCAGCTTCGGTGCAATGGCGTCGGGAAAGCCGGGATCGGTTGTGCCGCTTCCTCGCGACGACTCCGACGATCCGTCGATCCTTCCCGGAAAGATCACGCACAGGGGGCAGCAGGCGGCCTGGGTGTGGCAGGAGATCCCCGTGCCCGTAATTGCTGCCGTGCACGGTGTGGCGCTCGGTGGGGGCTGTCAGATTGCCCTGGGAGCCGACATTCGCATCGCTGCTCCCGACGCCAAGTTCTCCGTCCTGGAGATTCGGTGGGGGCTGATTCCCGACATGACCGGAACCCAAACGCTGATTCGACTTGTAGGGCTCGACGTTGCCAAGGAGTTGACGTTCACCGGACGAATGGTGTCGGGGGAGGAGGCGGTCGCACTTGGATTGGCGACCCGGGTGAGCACGGATCCGCTGGCCGATGCGCTAGCGATGGCACAGGAGATTGCGGGCAGAAGTCCGCACGCCGTTCGAGCTGGGAAACGGCTTCTCAACATGGCTGGCGAGGGAACGATCGCCGAAGGTTTCCGAGCGGAACGGATGGAGATCGGTGCACTGATCGGGAGTCCCAATCAGGTTGAGGCGGTCACGGCCTTTTTCGAAAAACGCCCGGCGCGCTACGCCGACCCGGCCTAAACGCCTTCGATTTGGCGCTTGAGCCCGCGCAGGTTCCGTTTCCAGATTTGCGCAAGCACCACGGCGCCAATGCGCCCGCCGATGGGTCCACCCATCCACCAGGGAAACGTCAATTCCTCGTCCCACAGGAACTCGGTTCGGGCGTCGCCCTGTGCGCGTAGGTGGAATGCTCCAGTGCCCGTCACCAGTCCGACGTGGCGAACGCCCATCGTCTGCTCGGGCACCCATTGCGTGATCTCCATACGATCGACGAGCTTGAAGGGACCAACCTTGGTATCGCAATCAAAGAGCGTTCCGACGCCGCTTCGTTGATCGGACACGAATCGGATCGCGACCGCATCGTGCATCCAATTCACATGGGTGCCGATATCTTCGACCGCTGCCCATACCTGAGCGGGCGTGCGGTCGATTATCACTGATGCTGTTACTCGTGCCATGGCCACCACACTACGACGGCATCCGTTGCTAGCACTTCGCGTGGAAAGTGTCGGGCGCGACGGCCGATTTGCGCTTTTCGGTTCGTCGGGGTCGAAAACTGTCACAGGGCTTTTCGAGACTGGTGTCGTGCTCATAACGAGCGCTATTCACCTCACGAGCCAGGAGAGACAATGCAGAGCAACACCATCACTATTTGCGGAAACGTCGTACGCGACCCTGAACTACGGCACACGTCGAACGGAACCCCGACCACAACGTTTGGCGTGGCCGTGAACCGCCGGGTTTTCTCGAAGACCGACACACCAACAGAGGTCGTGTCCTTCTTCAACGTGGTCGCCTGGAACGGGTTGGCCGAAAACGTGTGTGAGTCGATTCGAAAAGGGGCGCGGATCGTTGTTGTCGGACGCCTGGATCAGCGGAGTTGGGAAGTCGAAGGCGAGAGCGGCGGCCGTCGCACGACATATGAATTGGTGGCCGACGACATCGGCGCATCATTTCGTTTCGCCACCGCGACGCTCCACCGGATCGAGCGTGTCGCGCCGGTCGAACTCGACGGCACGGAACCGATTCGCGTTGTCGTTCCCGACTCGCCGGCGTCACTCGGGGCGTCGGCGGCAATCTCCGAGGAACCGTTCTAGGTTCTGCGCACCTTGGATTCCGCCCGGGATGGATCCAAGGTGCCACCTAGGTTCGATCGACTCCGTTGGCGAAGGGTCCGTGAAGGACGGCTACTCGGAGCTGCGGGTGTTGCGACGGGTGACCTTCATCACCGATCCGAGAAGCTCGGTGTTTGGTACGTGCACGAACGTTGTCGTATCCGAGCTTTGGCCAAAAGCTGTCTCGTCCGTCCGGAGAACGACCGACGCACCGTGGAGTGCCTGTACGGTGCCGACGGTGTCGCGGTTGGTCTCGAGCGCATCCCCAATTTGCAGTATCCGCTTCAAGTAGCGCCCTGCGGCGATCTCCCCGGCGATCTCTTTGCTCCCGAATGCGGTGATCAACGCAATGGCTAGGGAGGCCCCGAAGATCAAGCCGGCAACGAGCATGTCCACAATGCGCGTGTTCACGCCGAGCTGGCTCACCGCCAAGATCGCGAACACGCCGGTGAGCGAGGCTTTGACGAGTCGAACGAGTTGATGTTGCGGTTTGCCCGTCGCCCGCAGCATCGAGGTGCCGACGGCCGTAGACACCAACGTTGCGACCGCGCCTCCCATCACGATGAGAAGAACAAACAACAAACCTCTGGGGAGAAAGGACACCAAGCCCTTCGGGAGGTCGGCGAGTGCATCGGGGGCGACGACGCCGAGCGCACCCATGAGTCCCGCCGAGCTGACCAGAGAGAAGGTGAGATTGCCCGCCGGAAGGGCAAACGAACGGAGCTGATCGCTGTTCGACGGACGACCGACGAACTTGCGAACGATGCCGGCAAGAAATGTTCCGACGACGAGGGCTCCAATGAGGACCCCGATACCGATCAGCCACTTCATGACGGTGGGAACCGTCGGGAGAGTCGGATTACAACGGATCGCCTACCGTGCGACGCGCTGCCCCAGAAATGCTTGTGGCCCACGGCCGCCACGATAGCAGCGGGACTCGTTGGGCCCGCTCGTCGGACGAGGTCCGACGCCGTTAGCTTTCGTCGGCTGGATCGGGACTCAAATGAGTGTCGTCGGCCAGAATGGCGAGGGTCGCAATGCCAACGCCCGCGAGGTCGAGAAGGAGCGCGAAAGGTGTCGTTTCCGCCCTCGACTCGGCCATGCGCGCCCGCATTCGTGCCGCAAGGTCGTTCGGGACATCCACGGCGAGATCGAATGCTCGTCGAATCGAATCAGTGACCCCGTGAAGGGGATTCTCGAGTTCGAATCGATCGGCGAGATCGGGATACGTCACCAGATATCGTTCGAATTTCGCGGGGTTGGTGATCAGCAACTTGTTGAGTCGCTCTTGCGAGGGGCGGGGAAGTGCCATGCTATTTCCACTCCGTGAGGGCAGACGCGAGTTGTTTACGGGCCCGAAAGAGCCTCGTTTTTATGGTCGAGAGCGGGAGGTCCAACGTGTCGACGATGTCCTCGTAGGACATCGCCTCGATTTCACGAAGCACCACGATCGTTCTCGACACGGGATCGAGTTGGTCGAGAGCCCGCCACAGATCTTCAACCATCATTCGGCCAGCAACAGCACGGTCCGGACTCGCGAAATCGATTCCTGCGGAGTTTTCGGGCAGTACCGACGGAT
Organism: Acidimicrobiia bacterium; assembly: GCA_031418035.1. Taxonomy (GTDB): domain Bacteria; phylum Actinomycetota; class Acidimicrobiia; order Acidimicrobiales; family JANYDT01; genus JANOYY01. The sequence goes on along the minus strand of JANOWU010000154.1, from coordinate 12,382 downwards.
CACGGACATCTTCGCGTCGTCTCCGAAGAGTGGAAATGGCCGTGTTGTGCGTGATTCGAAGTAGCCACGAACGCAGCGACGAATCGCCTCGATAACCGGAGAGTCCACGCCACGCTTTCATGATGCTTTCCTGAACGACGTCTTCGGCGAGCGCCGCGTCGTGGACGATTGACCGGGCGACTCGAAACATCGACGCCGAGTGAACGTCGATGATTTCAAGGAGGATCTCGTCCGACGTTTGGCCGTGCGTGGAGAAATTGGTGGCCTGAGGTTGCTCGAGAACGGTCGCTCCGTCGTGGAATCCTTCAGCCAAGGTCATGCTCCAACGACGCAGCCGGCGGTCGAAAGGTCGCGGCGGGGGGTGAGGAATGGGGCTGAATCCCCAGTCGAAAGACAGAAAGCGCTTGCCTTGTATCCGATCGCCCTATGTGAACTTGCGTTCGTTCCACCATGGAACGAATGCTGGCATATCTGTCGACGGGGAGTCGACAAAGTTCGCAGGCCGTTTCTCAAGGAACGACACAACACCCTCTCGGGCATCTCGGCTCTTTCCGAGCGCGGCCACGCCGCGACTGTCGAGTTCGTGGGCCGCCATTGGGTGATCGGCGCCGAGCAGCTTCCAGAGCATGTGTCGCGTCAGGGCGACCGAAACTGCCGACGTCGACGTTGCGATCTCGTTCGCCAGGCCAAGCGCAGCGTCGAGAAGCTCCTGGGGTTCGTGAAGTGATCGGATGAGACCGCCATCGAGGGCCTCCTGGGCGTCGAACACTCGTCCGGAGAAGCACCACTCGGCGGCTTTGGATATGCCGACGACACGTGGGAGGAACCATGTGGAGGCGGCTTCGGGCACGATGCCACGGCGCGCGAACACGAAGCCGAATCGCGCCTGGGTCGACGCAATGCGGATGTCCATGGGCAGCGTCATCGTGATGCCGATCCCGACTGCCGGGCCGTTGATCGCTGCGATGAGCGGCTTGTTGCTCTCGAAGAGCCGTAACGTGACCAGACCGCCGACGTCGCGAATCCGTTCGAGGTCATCCGGAGCGGGCTCGTCGCCATGGTCGAATGTGGCTCCGCCGCTTTCGAGGTCAGCGCCGGCACAGTACCCGCGGCCCGCTCCGGTGAACACCACAGCGCGGATGTTGTCATCAGCGTCGGCCAGGTCGATCGCCCCGATGATTTCTCGTGCCATGGTGAGCGTGAACGCGTTGAGGCGGTCCGGACGGTTCAGGGTCAGAATCAGCACCCGGCCCCGGACTTCGCGGGTTATCTGCGTTTGCGTCTGAAGGGGTTCGAGTGCCACGTCGGCAGTTTGTTCGGTTCATCCGCGTTGCGCAATTCGGCGACGCGATCGTGAGCGAGTTGGACTCGGGCAACTACGATGTCATTCGATGAGACCGCGTGCTGTTTTGCCTTTGGCGCTAACAGTGGCATCGAGCCTGATCGTTTGCGGTGCGGCGATGGGCGCCGGTTCGGAGGTGCCACCGACGACCCGGGTCGCCGACCCGACGCGGACCGGAGGGGCCGTCCCCGTGGGGCCGGTGTTGCGACAGCCCTTGAGTGCTCGGGAGCAACGTCGATTGCGTGTCGAAGGTCGTTCGGCCGTAGCGCCTGCGCCCGCTACCACGACCACTGTCGCGACCACCACCACGATCGCGACCACGACAACGATCGCAATCACCACGTCGCTCGCGACCACCACCGGTCCTGCTCCCACCACGACCTTGACGACGCTCCCTTCCACGGCGAGCACGACCCCGTCTCGGCCCGGCTCCGTCTCCACCAGGGCGTTTCCCACGACGACTCCCACCGCCACCATTCCCCGGAGTGCCCCGGCCCAGTCGGGTCCTACGTCGACGACCACTGCCTCGGTACCGCCGACCTCATCCGGCCGAACGCCGACGTCAACGACCGCTCCGGTCCGCTCGCCGGTTGCGAGCACGCAGCGACCCGACGGCGGCCTCATCTCGATCGTGAAGTTTGCCGACGGCGCGTTCGTCTTCGAGCCGCCCACCCGTGCGCAACGTCCGACTCGCCGCAAGCGCGACGCGGCCCGCGTCGCGGTGGCCAATGCTCCGAAGGTGGCGCGAACCGTGTCGCCCGACGTGTTCTTCGGGATCTTCCGTCTCGATTCGCCGAAGCAACGAACGACGGACGGACGCCTGGTGCCGGTTTTTGATCGTCGGCCGGTATGGGTGGCCGTGTTTGCGAATGTGGAAAGCACCCGTGCCCAAGTCGTCGAGATTCCTGATCGACGGGCGAAGACCACGACCACGAAAGCGCCCGAAGCGCTTAGGGTGAGGTCGAACTATCTGTACGTCATCGATGACCGGACCGGCGAGGTTCTGATCAGGTCCGAGTTTGCCGGGTCGTAGAACGATCCGAGCGGCGCACAGGCGGCAGCGTTTTGCTCGGAGCGCAGTCGGTGCGGTGTCGCTTAGCGATTGCTCGATCCGATAAATGTGCGCACCACGTCTACGGCGACGGTCGGTCGATCAGAAATGATGCCGTCGATACCGCGTTGCAAGAGCAGGTGCATGTCGTCGGGCTCGTCGATGGTCCAGGCATGAACTGCAAGACCTCGTTCGTGTGCGCCCTGAATGAACTCGGTGTCCAAGATCTCCGTTCTCCCGAAGTGGGTTGGAAGTTGTAAGGCCACAGAGGACTCATGCAGGACCGCTTCGGGGCCCTCTCCGCGAATCGCCAACCCGACGGCGAGAGAGTCTCGTGGGCCGAGAGACGTGTGGATTTCGGGTGCAAACGAACGAAATACGTCGAGGGATTCATCGAGGAAGGAGGCGACGATGACGTCCGACGAGCGATCGAATCTGCGCAGCATGCGGGCCAGGTCCTCCTCGTACGGGACAACTTGAGGCGCCGATTCCTTGATGTCGAAGTTCAAGAACGTGGTCGGAAACTGTGCGAGCACGTCCTCCAGTCGAGCGAACCCGAAACCGGGGTCCGACGCGGATCGTCCCCGCAGATAGTATGCGGACGGATCTTTCTCGATCGTTGCTCCGTGGCCGTCGACGAACCAGTAAGCGTTGTCGAGTTCACGTAACTCCGACCACGTCATCTCGGCGATGACACCAGACCGATTGGCCGTGGCGTCGACCGTGTCATCGTGAGCCACCACCAGCACGCCGTCGCGGGTGCGATGCACGTCCATTTCGATGGCTTCGCATCCGAGACCAACTGCGCGGACAAACGAGAACAGCGTGCTCGAAGGCGCCTCCAGTGCGCCGCCTTGGTGGGCGTAGACGATAGGTCGACGGTGGAGCCATGGGTTCGGGGATGCCATACCTCGACGATGACACACGAACGAACGCGACTTCGGGACCGCCGCAGCTGTGTGAAGCACGAGAAAACGTTTGACACCTCGGGGTGAGGTCAGGCACGATGGACTCTTCATCAAGAGCGGTTGAGGGACGGGCCCGTCGACACCGCGGCAACCAGTACGGCACTCCTCGGAGCGCCCGACGGGTGCCAATGCCCGTGCGATGAGAGGAGCTACCCAGGCCAAGGTTCGACGACACCGATCTCGTTCCGCTTTGCCAGCCGCTTCCAGCCGTATCCGTTTCGATCGTGTTCGCCGCGGTCACCAATCACCAACAACCACACACTCATTCGAAAGAAGTTCGATCATGACCACACCGTCTTGGGGCTTTGAGACCCGTCAAATTCATGCCGGGGCTGCCCCCGACCCAACGACCGGCGCCCGTGCGACGCCGATCTACCAAACGACGAGCTATCAGTTCCGTGACACCGCGCACGCTGCTGCACTGTTCGGCCTTGCCGAGATGGGAAACATCTACACCCGCATTATGAACCCGACCCAGGACGTGCTCGAGCAGCGGATCGCGTCACTCGAGGGTGGTGTCGCAGCCCTCGCCGTGGCGAGCGGTCAGGCGGCGGAAACCATGTCGATCCTGAACCTTGCCGAGGTGGGCGATCACATCGTCGCGAGCGCGAGTCTCTACGGTGGGACCTACAACCTGTTCCATTACAACCTTCCCAAGCTGGGAATCACGGTTGATTTCGTCGACGATCCCGACGATCTCGACGCATGGCGCAAGCTCATCAAACCAAACACGAAGGCGCTCTACGGTGAAGTGATCGGCAACCCCAAGGGCGACGTCCTCGATATCAAGGGCGTGTCAGCGGTGGCTCACGAGAACGGCATCCCACTGATCGTGGACAACACGTTGGCGACACCGTACCTGTGTCGCCCCCTGGAACATGGTGCCGACATCGTCGTGCATTCGCTGACGAAGTTCATTGGCGGGCACGGAACCTCGATCGGCGGCATCATCGTGGACGGTGGCACCTTCGACTGGGGAGCAAGCGGAAAGTTCCCCATGATGACGGAACCCGATCCCAGCTATCACGGTCTGAAGTATTGGGAGGCCGTCGGCAACATTGCCTACATAATCAAAGCGCGCGTACAACTTCTGCGTGACTACGGCGCGGCCATCGCACCGTTCAACTCGTTCCTCCTGATCCAGGGCGTGGAGACCCTAAGCGTGCGTATGGATCGGCACTGTGCCAACGCAATGGCAATTGCCAGCTACCTCGAATCCCACGCCGACGTCGAGCTCGTCCGCTATCCGGGACTGGCCAGTTCTCCGTGGGCGGACAAGGTGAAAACGTACCTGCCGAAGGGCGCTGGAGCGATTTTGAACTTCGAGGTGAAAGGTGGCGTTGAAGCCGGAAGAAGGTTCGTCGAGGCGGTCAAGCTCTTCAGCCATCTTGCCAATGTGGGAGATCTTCGAAGCTTGATCATTCAACCGGCCACGACCACCCATAGCCAGCTGACTCCGACGGAGCAGGTAGCAACCGGTGTTACGCCGGGGCTGATCCGCCTGTCCATCGGGCTCGAGTCGGTCGAAGACCTGATCGCCGACCTCGAAGTCGGGTTCGCGGCGGCCCGAGCCTAAGTGGACTGAAGGGCGCGTCGTGGTCGGCAACGAAGATTTTGAAGGGCGCACGCCCGAATCGATCGACGACGACGCGACGCGCCCGGAGTCCGGTCACGCTTCGTCCCCCGCAGTGGGGCCGTGGCGGCCGATTTGGCGGCCCGGTGACGAGCCGGGATGGAGGAAGTTCGCACAGGTCGGCGACGTCAAGCTCGAGGTTGGCGACGTGCTGCCCGATGTCGTGGTGTGCTACCAGACCTATGGCACATTGAACGCCGATCGGTCGAATGCCGTGCTCGTGGAACACGGGTTCACGGCCGACAGTCACGCGGCCGGCCCGGCCCTGCCCGGTCATCCGGAACCGGGTTGGTGGGACGGGATCATCGGACCCGGAAAGGCGATCGACACAAACACGTTCTTCGTGGTGGTGCCCAATGCCCTGGGTGGTTGCCAAGGGACGACATCCCCCGGGCAACTGGCGCCGGACGGACGGCCGTGGGGTTCACGGTGGCCGGTCACGACCATCCGTGACATGGTGTCGACCGAGGTTGGGCTCGCCGATGAGCTGGGGATCAGGTGCTGGTACGCAATAGTCGGCACGTCGATGGGTGGTATGCGCGCGTTGGAATGGGCGGTGGGCTACCCCGATCGGGTGAAGCGAGCCGTTGTCATCGGGGTTGGGCCTCAGGCGACGGCGGAACAGATTGCGCTCCAGACGATTCAAATGGCGTCGATCATCGAGGATCCGGACTATCGGGGAGGGGACTACTACGGAGAGCCGCCCTTCTTGGGGCGTGGGCCGGTCAGCGGGATGGCACAGGCCCGCCGGTTAGGGCACGTCACCTACCGCAGCGAAATGGAACTGCATCAACGATTCGGTAACAGCCCCCAGGAAGGGGAGTTGGTGCTCGACGCGACGCGTCGCGGTCGATACTCGGTCATGTCGTATCTGGACCACGCAGCCAAACGACTCGAGCGGCGGTTTGATCCGAACACCTACGTCGCGTTGAACGAGGCCATGAACCACCACGACATCGGACGCGATCGCGGAGGGTGGCGCGACGCCATGAAGCAGATCTCTGCGGTACTCACGATCGTCGGTATGGAGGAAGATCGACTGTATCCCCTCCGGCTTCAGAAGGCCCTGGCCGCAGAGGCGCGCCGGCGAAACGGAAATCCGGTGTCCCTGCAAATCGTTCGATCGATCGTTGGGCACGACGCGTTCCTGACGGAAGACGACAAGATGGCTGCCGTGATTCGACCCGCGTTGGCCGAGGAGTCCTCCTAAGCGATTCGGCCACAACCATATGTACACCGAAGATTCCGCCCTCGCGCATGTACTGGCATGGGCGACGATTTGAGGGGTTCCGTCGGGTGACCATCGAACACTCTGGGTGAACCGAGGTAGGTCGATCGGCGTGATTCCGATCGGTTCTAAGCAAAACCTCAGCAAGCTCCTTCAGAAGTTTGCATAGCGTGGCGATGTTCCTAATGTGTTCTGTGCCGTGCTTCCCTCAACATGCAAGCGAAAAGCGAGTCGCGCCCAGCGCGGGATTGCCACTCTTGTACTTGTTGGTGGCATCGTCGGTCTGGTCCTGAAGCGATCATTGGTCGCCGAAGTCATCGACGAACTGGGTTCCCTGCGCGCCAGCGCTGCCTTCTTGTTGATCGGGTTGGTTTGCGTACATAGGTGTTTGAACGCGCTTCTCCATCGAGCAGCAACGCCCGGTGTGTCGTTTCGCCGGATGCTGATGGCGTCGGAGTCCTACAGCGGGGCGTCGCATAGCTTTGCGGGGGGATCTGGAGTCGGCACTGCGCTGCGCGTGGCCATGTATCGATCGTGGGGAGTGGATGGCCTCGGGATCACCACCTCGCTCGTTGCGTCGTCGGTGTTCCCGTCGTTCGCAATGTGGACGCTCGGTGGTGCCTATACCCTGCCGCTCGTGCTCTCCGGCGGGGCCAACCGAAACGAGTTGGTCGTCGGGTTGGCGAGTATTGCGTTTCTTGGCGGTCCGGTCCTGTTCTGGGCCTTCCTGCTTCGCCACCCGTCGGCGGTTCGCCTCGTGGAGGCCCTGCTCGGTCGGCTCGAAAACAAGGTTGGGCGCGTTCGAAGCCGACGGCTTCGAGAGTTCGGTCAGCGCGGAACGTCGCATGCCACGCGCAACCTTCACGTTGTTCGAGATCGGGCGCGGAAACTGGTCCGAAAGAACGGCCTGTTTCTCCTTGCCGCCGCCATTGGATCGCAGGTCATGCTTTCGTTGGTGTTGGTGGCCTCGGCCTGGGCCCTGGCGCCCGACGTCGGCTTGCCCATCGTTGCGCTGGTCCGTACTTTCGCCATGCTTCGAGTTCTCAGCTCATTCGTCCCCGTACCGGGCGGCATCGGGATTGTCGACGTTGGGCTGGTCACGGCCCTCGAGGGTGCTGGACTGACGTCGGCAGCGGCCGTCGCCGCGGTTGCGCTCTACCGTGCGCTTACCTTCGTGTTGCCGCTCCTGAGTGGACCGTTGTGCGCATTGCACTGGTGGCGAACCGATGGGCGACGTCAAGTCGTCGAGACCGACGCGACGCCCAAGCGTCACCTGGGTCTCGTAGTCGAGCCCGTTGCGGCGTAGCGAAACTTCGAGCAGTCGGGGAACGTTACGCGTTCTTGACCGAAGCAGCAGCCTCAAGTCCCAGTTCGGCGATTGACACGTCGCGCATCTCGACTTTGCGGACCTTGCCCGTCACCGTCATCGGAAAGTCCTCCACGAACTTCACGTATCGAGGAACCTTGTAGTGCGCAATCTTGCCGCGACAGAAATCGCGTATGTCGTCTTCGGCGATCGCCGAGCGGTCCGCGGTTTCGTGCAGCTTCACCCACGCCATGATTTCTTCGCCGAACTTGATGTCGGGGACGCCGATGACTTGGACGTCGGCGATGAGGGGGTGGGTGTAGAGGAATTCTTCGATCTCTCGTGGATACACGTTCTCGCCGCCGCGGATGATCATGTCCTTTATGCGTCCGACGATGTTGATGTAGCCCTCGTCGTCCATGACCGCGAGATCTCCGCTGTGCATCCATCCGTTCGCGTCGATGGCCAGCGCCGTCTTTTCGGGTTCTTCCCAATAGCCGCTCATGACCGAGTAGCCGCGTGTACAGAACTCGCCGGAAACGCCCCGCGCAACAATTGCGCCCGACTCAGGATCCACGATCTTCACCTCAACGAAGGGCATGACCCGCCCGACGGTGCCGGTGCGACGATCCAACGTGTCGTCGACAGCCGTCTGGGTGGACACCGGTGATGTCTCCGTCATCCCGTACGCAATACCAACCTCGGGCATGTGCATCTGCGCTGTCACTTGCTTCATGACCTCGACCGGGCAGGGCGAACCGGCCATGAGGCCTGTACGAAGGCTGCTGAATTCGGTGCTCGAGAACGTGGGGTCGTTGAGCTGGGCGATGAACATGGTCGGAACGCCGTACAGGCTGGTGCAACGTTCGGACTCGAGTGCCCGGAGTGTCGCTGCAGGGTCGAAGGCCGCGGCCGGATAGACCAGGCACGCCCCATGGCTGGTTGCACCAAGGTTGCCCATCACCATGCCGAAGCAGTGATAGAGCGGCACGGGGACGCACACGCGATCATGCTCGGTGTACTTCAGACCCTCGCCTACGAAGAAGCCGTTGTTCAAGATGTTGTGGTGAGTGAGCGTCGCACCCTTCGGAAACCCCGTCGTGCCGCTCGTGTACTGAATGTTGATGGGGTCGTCGAACTGGAGCGAGTGCATCCGCTGGGTGAGTTGCTCGGGAGATACCCGGGAGGCGTCGTTGCGAAGCTCTTCCCATTCGGGCGAGAACAGGAAGATCGCCTCTTCGAGCTTCGAGACGTCGGGCCGAACGGCCTCGACCATCGCCACGTAGTTACTGGTCTTGAAGTCCGGAGCGGCGATCACGTAACGACAACCCGACTGATTCAAGACATACGCGAGTTCGTGGAGGCGGTACGCGGGATTGATGTTGACGAGGATGACGCCGATCTTCGCGGTTGCGTACTGCACGATCGCCCATTCGGCGTAGTTCGGTGACCAGATGCCCAGACGGTCACCCACCTCGAGGCCCCGGGCCATGAGCCCTCGCGCGATCAGATCGATTTCCGCATTCAGTTCGGCGTAGGTGAAGCGAAGCCCCTGGTGGCAGCTGACGAGTGCCTCGTTGTCGGGGTACTTCGAGACGATGCGTTCGAAGTTCGCCCCAATGGTTTCACCGAGCAACTCGGCATCGGACGGGCCTGAGGCGTACGAAGGTAGCGGCATGGAATCGACGCTACCGCGTCTGAATTTCGGGGACGACTCCTTCGCTGCAGCGCCTATTTCGTCGACGAAATGAGCAGCTGGAGAACGCTGGAGATCTTTTCGATCGAGTCGAACAATGCCGTCGCCTTGTCCCCGTTGGGGTCGACGCCGGTGAGGAGCTCGATCCCAAGAAAGAGCGACGAAATCGCGAAGGCGATGTCGGTCGTAGGCACCAACGTCAACAACGACGACCCTTCGAGCACTCGGGCTACGGCAGCCTCGACGAGAGCCATCCATGGTCGAGTCGCTTCGAGGATGCCTTGCTGGAGTTCGGGTGCCGACGCTGCTCCGGCCAGCATCTGGGTGAGGACGTTGACACTGCCCTCGGATTGCTCCTGGTGGTGAACCTGTCGAGCGACCGAGATCAGTTCCTGGAGCGTGGTGACTGTTTCGAAGGCCTCTCGGTAGCGGTTTGCCCGCTGTTGGCCCTCGACCGCCGACGCCGTGATCAGAAGCCCTTCGACAGAACCGAAGTGGTAGAAGATCAGCGCCTGATTGAAATCACCCATGCGAGCGATCGCGCGGGCGCTGGAACCCGTGATGCCCTCGACGTTCAGGGTCTCGATGCACGCCGCAATGATCTTGGCCCGCGTCTCGTCGCCGTGAAGTTGGGCGCTCGATCGAGCCGGCCGCGTTCGCCGGGGCGGCTTTGGCATCGCCGCGACCCCGGGGGTGCGTGTGGCGCCTGACCGTGCGGGTGTGCTCTTGCTCCGGTGGGAACCCGCGTCGGGCACGGTGGCCGTGGTCAAATCTGTTTGCACCATTCACACAACGTAGGTGCTTTGAGCATCCTAGTGGTAGACCGCTTTGAGCACCGGTTTCGATCGTCCGCCTCGGAGGACCCGCTGTGCGCAACGGGTTCGGGGCGACAATTCCGCGCTGTGACCGTTGTCGCCCTGGTCAGCGCCAGGGGAGCTCGATTGCGCTGCTATCGTAGACGCGCCGGGCTGAGCCCGGTTGTGGCTGCCCTCGGTTGTTCGTGTGTTGAGGCTGGCCAGTTTCTTCCAGCCGGCCAACGAGCCGCACCGAACCGAAAAGGCATCATGTCTCCATACCCTGATCAGGGTGCGCGATCTTCGCGCACCGACAGTAGTCGTCGCCCCAGTTCCTTCGACGGTCGGGGCCGCGCGCCCCGCGACCGGTACCAAAACGATCGGAAGCGTCCCGCGAAGCGCCGCGAGGACCGAGAAGTTGAACTGGCGCCCGTCGACCCGGCCGACCATTCCGAGGCCTTTCGGTCACTCGGTGTACCCGCGCCGCTTCTCGACGCTCTCGTTCGCGCCGGAATTGCCGACCCCTTCGCCGTCCAAAGTGCAACGTTGCCCGACGCGCTCGCGGGCAAAGACGTCTGTGGTCGAGCACCGACCGGCTCGGGAAAGACGCTGGCCTACGGTCTCGCGGTCCTGGGTCGAATCGAACGAGCCAACGCCGGGGCGCCGAAGGCCTTGATTCTGGTCCCGACGCGAGAGCTGGCCAAACAGGTTGCCGAGGTCCTCGTTCCCTATTCGCGTGTCACCAAACGTTGGGTCACCGCGTTCTTCGGTGGTGCAGGCATGGCCCGACAGATCTCGGACCTTCAGCGCGGCGTCGACGTAGCGGTTGCGACACCCGGTCGTCTGCTCGACCTCATCAACCGTGGTGAAGCCCGGCTCGACGAGGTCACGATGGTTGTCATCGACGAGGCCGACCGCATGGCGGACATGGGGTTCACCCCGCAGGTCCGACAGCTCCTCGACGACATCACCGGGCCACGCCAGGTGCTCTTGTTCTCGGCCACGCTCGACGGCGATGTCGACGACCTGGTGAGTAAGTACATGAACGACCCGGTGGTTCACGACATCGGCGGGGTTGAAGGCGAAGATGAGCTCGAGGCGGCGAAGCGCGCACGCCACGTTGTCGTCCAAACGAAGTTCGAGTCGAAGTACCAAGACCTCGCTGCTCTCCTCAAAGACAGCAAGCGCTCGATCGTTTTCGTCAAGAACCGCTTCGGCACCGAACGGGCCGCCGACGCGATGAACTCCCTTGGCGTATCTGCACTTGCGATGCATGGCGGTATGTCGCAGAACGCTCGTGAGAGCGCTCTGAAGCGTTGGGCGCAGGGTGAGGTCGTGGCCCTGTTCGCCACAGACGTCGCAGCACGCGGTGTGCACGTCGCGGGCGTCGAGTCGGTCATCCATCTCGATCCGCCACAGGATGAGAAGGACTACATCCATCGGTCGGGTCGAACCGCACGCGCTGGCGCTCACGGCCTCGTGGTGAACTTTTTCCGGAAGGAACAGCTTCGCCCAGCTGCGGCGATGCATCGTCGCCTTGGGGTCAGCGTTGAGCAGGCCACCATCGAGCAGGCTCAGGAATTGCTCGTCGAGGTTCGTGCCATCAATGCTGGTCTCGCGACGGGGCCCGAAGGTGCGGCCACGGAGACCTGGACGATGGCGACGATTTCAGAAGTCGATCCGTTCGCTGACGAGTGGGTCGATTCGCCGGGTCGCAGCGGTGGTTTCGGCGCGGGACGTGGGGAACGGCCCGATCGCGGTGGTGCTCGGAGCTACCCAGGCGGCGATTCGCGTGGGTTCCGCCCGGGTGGCGGAGATCGTGACCGTCCAAGCTTCTCCCGAGAGCGTGCTTCGGGGGACCGTCCTTCGTTCGCCGATCGCCCTCGAACCGGTGGGTTCGATCGAGGCCCGCGTCCGGCGTTTGATCGTGATCGTCCGCAGGGTGATCGTCCGGCGTTCAATCGTGATCGTCCGGCGTTTGATCGAACCCAGCCCCGCTCGGACCGCCCAGCGGCTCGCGATGGTGGTTTCGATCGCCACTCGCGTTCGGACTCGCGTCCAGCCTTTGGGGACCGTGATCGGTCCTTCCGGCCATCAAATGATCGTCCCGCTGGCCGCGGGTCCTTCGACAGGGACCGGCCCCGTTTCGGCGAGGATCGACCGGTCTCGGGTCGTGCACCCTTTGAGGAGCGAAAGACGGGGGAGCGCGACTGGAAGCCGCGGTCGGCACCCCGAGTCGACGGGAGCCACAGCGCCCGGCCGGAACGCCCAGGTGGGTTTCGCAGCGATGCAGGACCCAAGCCCTACGGCGCAAAACCCTTTGACCGTGATCGGAACTCCTCGTTTCGTCCTGCGTACACGGGC
>JANOWU010000153.1:0-16237 GCA_031418035.1 Acidimicrobiia bacterium | reverse complement strand
CATCCCGAGCGAGTGCACGCGATCATCGACATCAGTGGTCCCCCCGCTGCGACTTCCGATGGCGAACGCGAGTGGTGGGCCGCGCATCGTCCCCTCGTCGAAGCCCGTCAGTTCGGCCGGTACTACGAGGCGAATGTCCTCCGTCGTTCTGGTCACGACGCGCTCGAAAAGCTTCGGGCTCGACCAGAACGGTTCGCCGAGATCGTCGCCCACCTTGAACGTCACACGATCGCCTCCTTTCTTGCGTTGCTCGACGAAACGTTCGACCGTCCGGATTGGCTGGAGTCGTGCGCGGCGATACGTTGTCCGACGTTGGTAATGGGCGGTTCCGAGGACACCTTTCCCGATCCCGAGCAGACCCGGGCGGTTGCAGCACGAATTGCCCATTCGACGCTGCACGTGGTCGACGGGGGTCCCCACTTCCCGAACCGAACGCATCGACGCGAAGTCCAGGAAGTCATCGGACGATTTCTGGAAGTAGTGCGCACGACGCGAAGCTTGGCGTAAGTGGTCACTTTGTCGCTCCCGGAGCGACAAAGCGACCGAGTATCCGATCGCTCGCTAACTGCGCTCGATGGTGCCCATCAGCTCGAGAATCCGCGTGGGTGGAAGGTATTGCTCGGTGACCGTCACGCCGAGGTGAGCGAGTGCGTCTTCGACCGCGTTCGTGATCGCGGCCGGAGCGCCGATCATGCCACCCTCGCCCACACCGCGGAAGTTGGCCGGCTTGTCGGTCGGCGTTTCGAGATGGTGTATCTCCACGTGGGGAATCTCCATCGCTGTTGGGATCAGATAGTCCATGAAGGTCGACGATTGGAAGTTCGCCTCGTCGTCGTACATGACCTTCTCGTACAGCACCGCCCCGATTCCCTGGGCGACGCCACCGCGAATCTGCCCGTCGACGATGGCGGGGTTGATCAAATCTCCACAGTCCTCGACGACGACGTAGCGCGGAAGAGAAACGATTCCGGTACCGGGATCGATTTCCACTTCACACACATGGGTGGCCTGTACCCATCCACCGCGTCCACCGTCGTAGGAAACCGAAGAGGTGAGGTGATCGCGCCCCGCGACTTTGGCTGCTGCTGCCACGTCGGCAAAGGAGACGCTGATCGAGGGGACCCCGGCCACGTGGATTCGTCCGTCGGTGATCTGCACGTCATCGACGTGAGCTTCGAGGAGGTCGGCAGCCTCACGAATAATCTGTGTACGTAGATCTTGTGATGCGATCATCGACGCACCACCGGCCATGGGGCCACCGCGGCTACCGCCAGTCCCCAGTATGGCGAACGGTGTTTGCTTCGTGTCGCCGTACACGACGCGAACCTGATCGAGGGGCACACCAAGCTCATCAGCGGCGACCTGGGCGAGCGTCGTCTCGTGGCTCTGGCCGTGGGGCACCTGTTGTGTGAACACCGAGACCGTGCCGTCGGCGTTGAGGACGGTGCGAATCGGCTCCCTGGTCAGCATGCCACCACCGGGAAGAAGCGCATCGGCAAAGTCGGGGGGACCGGGGGCGGCTTCGTGGAAGGTTGCGATCCCCAAGCCGAGGAGGCGACCCTGCTGGCGAGCCGCGATCTGGCGGGCACGAAACCCGGTGAAGTCGGCGACCTCGATCGCTTTCTCCAACGTCGCCTTCGCGGACATCTCCTTGTCGAGCGTCGGGCCGGTGACCATTTTGACGGGCAGCTCATCGGCACCGTACATGTTGCGAAGTCGCATCTCCGCCGACGACAGGCCAAGGCGCCGTGCGACGATATCGATCATGCGTTCACGGGCCCAGGTCTCGTTCGCCCATGGGCCCCGATACGCGACGTAGTGCGCCTTGTTCGTCGAAACAATACGTGTACGTAGTTCGAAAGCCTGAGCGCGATACGTGCCCGGCATCATGACCTTCATGATTCGGGTGAAGAGCGGCGCACCGAAGGGAATCGCCGGGTAGGCACCCTGGTCCATCACAAGATCAGCGCGCATACCAAGAATGTGACCGTCGTGGTCGACGGCCATGCTGAGGTTGATCGTTTCGTCGCGTGCCGTGCCGCCGACGGTGAGGTGCTCCACTCGGTCTTCGATCCACTTCACCGAACGGCCGAGGTTGAGCGCTGCAGCACAGATCGCCACGTCTTCGCGCGTGGCATGACCCTTCACCCCAAATGCGCCGCCGATGTCATCGGCGACGACGCGCGGGAGTTTGCGAGCATCCACGGCGAGTGTGTTCACAAAGAGTTTCCCAAGGTGTTTCAGCGTCGAGCGATCACGCTTGACCTGGTGGATCATCCCAGCGTTGTCGTTCTTGCCGACATCGTTCTTGTTGGTGGTGAGGAAGTCCTTTGCGCCTTTCGCAAACGACTTCAGCCTCGCCTGGTTGGCTCGTAGAGCCTGCGCGGTCGCGCGAGCATCGGCCTTGCTGGTTCCCATTGCGAGGATCCAGCGCAACGAATGCGCGGACTGCGTCGCCGAGTGGAACACGAGTTCATCAGGAGTGACTTCAGCAACGCATCCTCGGGTCTCCATCGGCTGATTCGACTGGCGATGGCTCGTAAATCGTTCGGTGAAGACGTGGGCGGCTGAATTGAAAACCGCGTCGACGTCGCCGTAGGTATCGGTGTGGTCGAACATGACGTTGCTGTTGTTCTTCGGCCACAGCTTCTCGCTGGTCGACGACATCGCATTTCCGATCGTGGCGACCGGAGCAAGGACCCTGTACTCCACGTCGATGAGCGCAAGGGCATCTTCGGCTTCGGCCCGTGAGGCGGCAACGACAAGAGCGACCGGATCACCGATCATTCGCACCCGCTCGGTGGCCAGCGGCCAAAAGATCGGTGAGTACAGGCCTGGCAACATTGCCAAGTTCACAAACGGGTTCGTGAGCTTCTGCATCTCCGTGCCCGTGTAGAGCGCAACAACACCGGGAGAGGTACGCGCCGCTGCGGTGTTGACGTTCACTATCTCTGCATGCGGATGTGGGCTGCGGAGGAATGCGGCGTGCAACATGTCGTCGACGACAACGTCGGCGATGTAGCGACCCTGGCCAGTGAGGAGTCGACGATCTTCTTTTCGCGTAACGCTTGACCCGACGAACTTTCCGGCCAGCGAGGATCTCACGGTTGCCCTCCCGACGGTGCGGCGGCGATTGCTGCTTCCATGCTGTTCAAGATGGATTCATATCCGGTGCACCGGCACAGGTTTCCGGAGAGCTCGGCGCGCATATGATCGCGATCGAGCGGCGATCCTTTGTCGATCAACTCCTTCGCCGTCAGCAGGAATCCGGGCGCGCAGAAGGCGCACTGAAAGCCGTGGTTGTCCATGAACGCCTGTTGGAGCGGTGACAGTGATCCGTCGGCGTTGGTGAGGCCTTCGATCGTGGTGATGGAAGTCCCGTCCGCTTGCACAGCGAGCATGAGACACGACCGGACGGCCCGACCGTCTACGAGGACAGTGCAGGCGCCACAAACGCCGTGCTCGCATCCGAGATGAGTGCCGGTGAGGCGCTGATCCTCACGAAGAAAGTCGGCCAGTGACTGGCGAACGAGAACCGACGACGACACGTCAGATCCGTTCACCGAAAATGTTATGTTTACATATGTCATGCCACTGCTCCTGGAAGTGTGGTGCGGGTCTGGCTCATGGAGCGGAGGGTTCGTTCCAGTACGACGCCGGCCACGTGTCGGCGGTACTGCGACGAGGCGTGGTTGTCGGTCGGTGGATCGAGTTCATTGCGAGCACAGCTGACGGCCGCAGCGATCGCATCCGGGCGAAGCGGCTGCCCGACCAGCGCCCCTTCCGCGGCCCGGGCACGCACGGGCGTGGAGCCGACAGCAAAGAAGGACAGTGCGGCATGTTCAACGACACCGGCGCCACTCTGTTCGACAACGGCGGCCAACCCGACCATCGCATAATCACCGTGACGTCGGGCAACCTCGTGCACCGCTGACGTCGCCCATGGCGATGTAACGGGGAAGCGAACCTCGCAGAGCAACTCGTCGGGCTCGAGCGCAGTCGTGAGAAAGCCGAGGAAGAACTGACTTGCCGGAATGCTTCGTTCGCCGCGCACCGAACGGACCACGAGGGAGGCCTCCAAGGCAAGTGCAACTGCCGGAAGTTCCGCGGCAGGGTCGCCATGGGCGAGGCTTCCGCAGACCGTGCCGCGATTGCGTATCGCGCGATGGCCGATCCATGGCATGGCGGCTGCGACCAACGGGAGTTCGGTAGCGACGAGCGAAGAGTCCTCAGCCGTTGCGTGCGTGACGTTCGCGGCGACGTGAATCATCGCGTCGTTCATGCGGAGATGGCCAAGCTCGTTGACCCGGCTGATGTCGATGATGTGATCAGGCTGCCCGAGTCGCAGCGCCATGACGGGAAGAAGTGACTGACCACCGGCGAGAACCTTTGCATCGGACCCGTAGCGGCCAAGGAGTTCGAGCACCTCATCGACGGTATCGGGGCGATGGTACGAAAATGGCGGCATCTTCATGCCGCCATCCTCGCACTGTCAACATGTCGACGGGTGTCAGCGTCGACCGCGGATTTTACCCAGCTATGGGGCAACCGTCGTTGTCGTCGTTGTGTCGTCGGACGTCGTTGCCGACGCCGCGGCCTGTGCCTGTGCGGTGCTCACGGCAGGTTTGCCGAGATCCTGGTTCGGCGTGACGAAGATGTTTGGGTTTCCTCCCTGAGGGATGAAGTAGATCTGGTTGCCGTTCTTGTACACGGCTTCGATCTGGCGGAGCTGGATGAGACCGGGTGTGAGGCTCTCGGCGATCCGTCGGTTGGCGTCGGCCTCCGATTCAGAGCTGATCTTTCGAGCGTCAGCAGAACCTTGAGCTTCAATGCGCTTTTGTTGCGCGTTCTTCTCGGCGACGAGTCGAGCTGTTTCGGCTTCGGTTTCCTTCTGCTTGCGTTGGATGGCCGCCTTCTGTGCCTGAGCCTCGGCCCCGATTGCTTCATCGACCTGTGACTGGATGTTCTCGGGAAGGTAGATCTCGCGCACGTCGACGGTATCGACGTCGAGTCCCTGCTTGTCGAACTTCTCGTTCAGGCGTCGCGTGATTTCGGCTTGGATCGCGCCGCGGCCACTGGTGATCGCATCCTTTGCGCCGTAGTTGGCGAACACGTCGCGGGTGATGGATCGCACGCCAGGACGTACGATGCGTTCGCGTAGGTCGTTCTCATCGCGGATGTTGGCGAAGAGCTGCAGGGCAGCGGACTTTCGCAGGCGGTAGTTGATCGTGAGGTCGACCGACATCTTTGCGCCCTCTTTGGATGCAACGTCGATGGAGTCATCGCCGGCGCGATCGCCCTCGCCGGCAATTCGAAGCATCGACGTCTGCTGGATACGGGTAGAGAACGTCTTGATCTTTCCTCCGATGGGCGAGATTAAGTGCCAGCCCGGATCGAGGGTGCCCTCCACCTTGCCGCGGACGATCTTGACGCCGATCTCATTGGCGGGAACAGAAACGAACGCCGAGCGCAGGACGTTGAACAGCACCAAGAGCGCGATGACGCCACCGATCACGAACGCGATGGTTTTGGGACGGGGCGGATTGCCCGTGGGCAGGCGCGGGCTGTTGAAGGTGAACGTGGGTTTGCCTGAATCAGACATGCAGAGTCACTCCTTGACAAGGTGAGCCGAGAAAAATTCGCAACTCGGAGTTGCACGATAGAACGAAACCGGACAAACTGCAACTCGCAGTCGCAACGAAAGGGAACAACATGGCACGTCGACGTCGAGCCGACATCGCAAAACTGATCCTCGACACGGGAGTCGAGATGCTCGTCAATCGGGGTCTCGAAGGCGGCTGTGGGCAGGTGGGTATGGCCGATGTGCTCGCCGAAGTCGAGCGGACGACCGGCGAACGCATCACCAACGCCAGCGTGTACGGACGGATCTGGGCCAATCAGAACGAGTTCCACCAGGAGCTACTGCTCCAGGCCGCGGAGTACTACCCGAGCGGCGAAGAACTGCCGGCCCTCGAATGCGCTCGGGCCATCGCCGCAACGACGGATCTCCGTACCGAGGAAGGTCGCCGCCATGCCCTCACGGAGGTCGCACGAATTGCCGGCGCGGCGCACCTGGCGTCGCTGAAGGGATCACGTCGATGGCAGACCTGGTTGGCGATCTGGGCGATCACCGTCTCGACCCCATCCCTGGACGACGACATCGAGCGCGGCCCGACCATCGGGCGTCGCCATGAGCATGCGGTGCGCGACTTCGAAAAGGTGCTCGATGAGGTGCTTGGTCGGGTCGGACATCGGGTGAAAACTGGGTACACCACCGGCCAGTTGGCGAATATGGTTTATGCCCTGTCCGAAGGATTCGCACTCCACGATCGCTTCGCCGACGACGCCATGGTTCGTATCGACCGGCGCACGGGACCCGGCGGGAAAGCACAGGAGTGGACCATGTTCTCGATCGGCTTCGAAGCGTTGCTCTTGCACTTCACGGAACTGGACCCCGGGTACACCCCGAACCTGCCCTGACCGTCTTACCTGGCGCAACGAAGGTCACGCTCGACTCCGGGGGTAAAAGCAATCTAGGGTTTTCCCCATTAACTCGACGCACAACTCCCGCGTGCACATACGGTCGGTCATATCGACCCTGGTAGCGCTCAGTGTCATTGTCTTGACGTTTGCGTATCTACTCCCGCGCGTCGCCGATTATGGCGAGGTCCGTCGAGCGTTCAAAGCCCTGAGCACCGGGTGGTTGCTGGCGCTGCTCGTCGTCACCGTTGCGAACCTCGCGACCTATGCACCGAACTGGATGGTTGCGCTCCCCGGTCTGAAGTATCGCCAATCGATCGAAGTCACCATGGCGGGCACCGCAGTTGCGAACGTGGCACCACTCGGCGGCGCGGTTGGTATGGGTATGCAAATGGCGATGTTCAAGGGTTGGGGCTTCGAGCGCAACCAGGCCTCGCGGGCCATGGTCGTGACAGGCATCTGGAACAACATCACCAACCTGGCGATGCCCCTCGTCGGCCTCCTCGTGTTGACCATGCGCGGCGGCAAGAACGTTGCGTTGGAAGCGGCCGCCAAGATCGGTGCCGTTGTCCTTGTCATTGCGATCTTCTTCCTGTGGCAACTGTTTCGAAGCGAGGTCGGTGCCCGCAATGTCGGACGCCTCGCGGATCGAATCCGTGCGCCATTCGCGCGCGTGCGAAAGAAGAAACCTCCGACCACTGCCCCCGAAACGCTTGCGACCTTTCGACGAGACAGCGTCGAGCTGATTCGCAAACGCTGGCTCGCGTTGACGATCACAACGCTGGGCGGTGTCATGTTCGTGTTCGTGGTGTTGGCGGTGGCCCTTCGCGCCCTCAACGTCGATGGAGATCAGGTGACCTACACCGAGGCGTTCGCGGCATGGGCGTCGACTCGATTGCTTTCGACGGCGTTCCCGGTGACGCCCGGCGGACTCGGGATCATCGAGATCGGACTCACCGGCGCGTTGGTCGGTTTCGGTGGTGCCCAGGGTCCGGTTGTTGCCGCCGTGTTGCTCTACCGAGTCTTGACGTACATCCCGCCGATTCTCCTCGGCGGGTTCTCGTTCCTCACGTGGCGCAAGCATCGAACGGTGGTCACGCAGTGACCCTGTCGGGCACGGAGCGATTCATCGGCGAGACTTGAGGCATGGGAGATAGCGAACTCGAATCGATTCTGGCCGACGTCTCCAAATACTGTCTCGGCGGCGAGCCAGTCCCCCAAGATCTGACTGCGCTGTGGCGCGCCCAACTCAACGACGACACCGAACTTCTCGACACCTACGAATTGAGCTTGTTCGAATTCATCGATGAACAACTGTTCGAGGGTTTCGGGGTCGAAGACGGCATCGAAGCACCGGTGGCCGCAGCGTTTCGTCGGATGGTCGATCAGGTCCGCTGGATCGGCGAGATCCTCGACGGGTCGGTTATGGGGTACTGGGTCGGTGAGCACGGTCGCCACGTCGATGCGTCGCCCATCGTTGTGTGTGACCCCGACGGCCAGTTCGAGCTCGGAGCGAGGACCCTCGGCGAGTATCTGCTCGATTGCACCGACCCCGAGGACCCCGAGGACTTCACCGAGGTCCGCGATGCTCTTGAATCACTTGGTGTTCGCGTCGTCGTACGAAGCCACGACGAAATTTGGGATCGTCTCGACGGCTTCGAAGACCCGAACGCAGTGGTGTTGGGATACGTGGTCGAGGAGCGCATGCGTGGCTAAAGGTTTGCCCTATACACCGATGAATTGGTGGTGGAGGGCTGGCGAGATCATTCCGGGTCGGGCCGTTGTGTTCGACATCGACGGGGTCTTGGCCGACGCCTCGCATCGTCAGTATCTCGTCACCGGGGTGCGAAGGAATTGGGACCTCTTTTTCGAAATGTGTGGCAAGGACGATCTCATCGAGTCCGTCGCAACCACCGGGCGTCTCCTTTCGAAAGATCTCGCCGTGATTCTCCTGACGGCCCGGCCTTCGTGGGTCGCCGCCGAAACCATTGAGTGGTGTCGGCGTCATGACGTGCGATGGGATCTACTTATTATGCGCGAATACGGTGACTACTCGATGGCCCGCGATTTCAAGCACTTCACGGTTGAGGAGCTCCGGCAGTATGGATTCGAACTCGAGCTTGCCTACGAAGACGACATGCGAAACGTCGACATGTTCGAGTCGTGTGGAATTCCCTGTGTGTACATACATTCTGGATACCACTAGCGCTGAACGCCTGACGAGTGATCGACTGAGTACATGACGCCGGTGAGTACATGACGTCGGCGCAACTCCTCCTCGGCGTCGCTGCTGGGCTAAGCGCAGGATTCGTCGATTCGATCGTCGGTGGAGGTGGGCTGATCCAGCTTCCGGCGATCACCCTGCTGCTACCTCGCTCGACGGCCACCGACATCATCCTTGGCACCAACAAGGCAGCAGCGGTGAGTGGCACTGGGATCGCCGCAGTGACCTATCGCAAGCGGCTTGCGCTCGGACCGAAGCTCCTGATCCCTGCGGTGGGCATGGCGATGATCGCGAGCTTTCTCGGCGCCCGGGTCAGCTCCGTCGTTCCGAAGAGCGTGTTTCGCCCGCTCGTGGTCGTGGCGCTGTTGGGGGTCCTCGGACTCACCCTGCGCCGTCCGGATCTGGGCACGCGTGCGGCGGAGAAGCTCCCGCTCACGCTTCGACGAAAACGACTGCTGCTGATCGCCGCAGTCGTCGGCTTCTACGACGGTCTCATCGGACCGGGCACGGGAACGTTCTTCACCATCGCGCTCGTGTTGTCGTGCGATTCGACTTTTTGGAGTCGACCGCTGTTGCGAAAGTGTTGAACGTCGGCACGAACCTTGCGGCGTTGTCGTGGTTCGCGCCACACGGTTCGATTCGCTGGGCTCTGGCACTCCCAATGGCGGCGGCGAACCTCACCGGCGGATTTCTCGGCGCCAGACTCGCGCTCCGGAAGGGATCGGGGTTCGTACGAGTCTTCTTTCTCGTTGTGGTGAGCCTGCTCACACTTCGCGTCGGCTACGACATCTTCCGGACCTAGTGGCGCGTTGAGCTCGGTCGGGCTCAGTCGGGCTCAGTCTCGAAAGTTCTTGAACTGGATGGGAATGTCGAATTCCTTTTCCTTCAAGAAGGCGATCGCGTCCTGGAGATCGTCACGCTTCTTCCCGGTGACCCGGACCGCATCCCCCTGGGTTGAACTCTGCACCTTCAGGCCCGATTCCTTCAGCGCTCGGTTGACCTCCTTCGCCTTGTCCGAGGAGAGGCCGGCCTTCAACGTGATGACCTGGCGAGCCGTCCCCTTCGCGGCCTCCTCGATCTTGCCGTAGTCGAGCGTCTTGAGCGACACGCCTCGTTTGATGAGCTTTTCCTGGAGGACCTGATCCAAAGCCTTCAGCCGCTCCTCCGTCACGGAGGCCAAGGTGATCGTGGTCTCCTTGAGCTCGATCGTCGAGTCGGTGTTCTTGAAGTCGAAGCGAGTGGTGACCTCGCGCTGGGCCTGATCGACCGCGTTTTTGACTTCTTGTTCATCAATTTCGGAAACTACGTCGAAAGTGGGCATTGCGACAGGCTAACGTCTGGGCCGCATATCTCGGGTCGGTACCCAAGCGGCCAACGGGGGCAGACTGTAACTCTGCTGCGAGAGCTTCGAAGGTTCAAATCCTTCCCGGCCCACCCGAGTGTGAAACGGCCCGTCGGAAGGCGGGCCGTTTGCGTTGGTAGGAGTTGCGAGCCCTGCGCTGTTCATGGTGCGAACCCCTGTGCTGTACAGCGTGCCGACTCGCGTGCCGTTGGGTCGCGATAGGTTTTGCTCGTGCGTATTCGGATCGAGTTCACCCTTGAGCCGTTCGTGGAAGGTGTTCCCGGACCGCACGTGAAGAGTGCCCTGGACCAGTTGCGCGCTCGCGGGATCGAGGCCGACGTTGGGCCGTTCGCGACCACGATCGAGGGTGAACATCACATCCTGCTTCGAGCCCTCGAACCTCTCATTACTGCCTCGATGGCGAACGGGGCGTCCAACGTCACCCTCGGGGTTAGCAAAGTCCGTGAGCCGACGGATCGGGATCGATCGTTCCTCGACGCCCTCGCCCCTCTGCTCGACGCCACGGGAAGTGAGATGGTCGCCATTGACCTCATGCGATCGGGCGATACCCCAGTTCATTGGCAGGGCGAGCTCATTGGGGGGATTCGGGTTCAGTCGGCACCCAGTGACCTGGCGCATGGGTTGGACATCTTGATCAATGAGGTTGAGGAAGAACTGGGCGGCGATCTCCAGGTACTCAGCCGGGCGCAGAAGCAGCGAGCGGCGCGCTTGTTGGAGGAACGAGGAGCCTTTCGCTTTCGAGGCGCGGTTGAAGAGGTGGCTGACGCCATGGGGATCAGCCGGGTCACGGTCTACAACTATCTCAACGCGGTCCGTTCGAACCGGTAAAACTGCGGGCCCGAGTGGTCGGGTGAATTCGCGCTCAAGGGTGCGCCGGTACTTTCCGACAACAAGGCATGACCGATACGCGAATCGATGAAGGCGTGCTGGAACTGTCAAGCCTCCACGATGATGACGAGATCGTTGTTGTTACCGCACCTGCGCTGCTGGCCAGCCCAACAATCGACTTGCGGGTCGACGAGAGCACCGGTGAAGCGTCCGAAACGCTGTTCGCGGCCTATGAGTCGCTGAGCTTTTCCGATGTCGTGGTGAAGCCACGTGACAGCGACATCGAAACCTACGAAGTTCAGCTGCACTCGGTCTACAGCGCCGACGTCTCGCTGCGTATCCCGTTCGTCGTCGCTTCAGCCGTCTGCAATGCCGCAACGGCGATTGTCGTCGCGCGCGCCGGCGGTATCGCGGTGCTACCCGGACATTCCGGCATTGCGGCGCAAGCTGGCGCAGTCAGGCGAGTGAAAAACGCCCATCGCGGATGGATCGAACAACCGGTGACGCTTTCTCACGCCTCCACCCTCGCTGAGGCGCGAGAGGTGTGGCAGGCGAATGAAATCTCCGGCACGCCGGTCGTCGATGACCTCGGCCGGCTCATTGGCATGCTGACGAAACGCGATGTTCGGTTCTGCACCGACGTCGACGCATCGCGTGGTGTTCGCGAACTGATGACCAAGGAGCCTGCCCTCGTGACGGCTCCCGTCGGGACGACCTTGCGCCAGGCCCGCGAGCTGATGCGGTGGAATCGGTACGAGAAGCTGCCGATGGTCGACCCGAACGGGACGCTCGTCGCGCTCCTCACGGTCCGAGATCTGCTCTCCGCGCAAGCCTATGCAAATGCCGCAACGGACCGCACCGGTCGACTCAAGTGTGCGGCCTCGGTCGGCATCGGACCCGATGTCGTGGACCGTGTCGGCGCCCTCGTGGACGCGGGTGTGGATTCGGTCGTGGTCGACCGGCCCGACGGGTCCTTCGCTGGCGTTGCCGGTGCTGTCGAAAGGATTCGAAACGCTTTTGGCGCCCTTTCGATCGTGGCGGGCCAAGCAAGCACCGCGGAAGGGATCCGTGCCCTCGTGGAGTCGGGTGCCGATGCCGTGAACGTCGGCGGCGCTGGCCGTGACGGGGTGGAGGTGCCGTTGCTCTCGACGCTGTTTGAAGCGAGTGAAACGGCGCGACTGCTCGGGGTTCCGCTCATCGCCCGTGGAGCCAGTGGTGGCCCCGGGGACACCCTCAAGGCGCTTGCGACAGGCGCATCGGCAGTCGAGGTCGATCCGTCACGTCTCGACCTTCCGGTGTCCGCCTCGACTCCCCCGATCGAGTCGCTCCTCGAGCAGATGGCGAGTGCGTTGCGGTCGGGAATGGCCGCGGCTGGCGCAGCCGACCTGGCGACCCTGCGAACGACGCTGCAACTCACGCGCGTCTCCCCCCGAGAGTAGATATCTCCGAGCCTCGTCCGGCGACATTTCCACAAATGTTTTGGAGTACCTCAAAGCATTAAAGAAAAGTTCGCTATGTGTCGAAGTGTGCTCATGGACCCGTTGGGCGATCACGCGATTTTGGAGATCGTTCGACGGCGTATTGCTCGCAACGACCCGAAGATCGCGTGGGTGAGTTCGGGCGCCCCCATCGTCGAAATGCTCCTCCGTGATCGATTCTCCGCTCGCGGCGGTATCTGGTGCGGTGTATTGCTGTTGTTTTCGGCGTTGGGTTGGGTGGCGTCTCGATCGTTCGCTCGGAGCCCAAGAGCCCGTGTTCTGTTCTTCCTGTTGGACATCGCGTCCCTTGGCCTCCTGCTCGGAATCTCTCCGGTCGTGATCGGCCTCTCGACGGGAGATCGACTCGGCTGGACGGTCGCGGTGTCGGTTCAGGCCTATGCGGCAATCGTCGGGGCCCTGGCGCTGGCCGGAGATCGACGTTGGCACTTCTGGCGCCAGGCGCTCACGCTTTCGCCGCTGCTCGTGTATTCGGCCGCACAGCAGATCTGGGCGATCGTCTTGGTGATCATCCTTCTGGCGATCACGATCTTCCTCTTCCATGAGGTCGGTACCCGTTCGGTTGTCGAGGGCCTCCGTTCTTCCATCGCCAACGAATTCCTCGTCCGAGAGCTCGAGATTGCGAACGAACGGTTGAGTCACGAATCAACCCACGACGGCCTCACCGGCCTCGGCAATCGCGCACATTTCAGTACCAACTTGGAAGCTGCGTTCGCCAATCCCGATGACGTTCCGGTCATCGTTTCGTTCATCGACATCGATCGCTTCAAGTCGATAAACGACACCTTCGGTCACGAGGTCGGCGACGCCGTCCTGGTCGAAGTCGCCGATCGATTGCAACGATTCTGCAGCGACTCCGCGGTGAGCGCCCGACGCAGTGGCGACGAGTTTACGGTCCTGTGGACCAGCCGAACCCAAGCCATAACCGAAAGCGAAATGGCCCGCGACCTACATCGAGCGATTGCAGGCCCTTTCAAGCGCGGCCGGGCACGACTCGACATCAGCTGTAGCGTCGGTTCGGCCCTGCGGCAATACGACGATTCGACGTCGAGTTTGCTGCGTCATGCCGATGAGGCGCTTTATGAAGCGAAGCGGCGCGGTCGGGGCTGCGGAGTCGGGTACGGCGAGTTTCAAGCTGCGTCGCGCAGCGGTGTGAAAGTGCCGCACTCCTTAATAGTGCCGCACTCCTTATAGAGCAGAGTTGTTCAGGCCCGACGGAGCACGGCCCACAGGCCCCATCCGGCCTCGGACGTGACGGCGTCCCACGTTCCCGGGAGCGCTGCAACGACGTCGTCGACGCAGAGGTGGATCGGCGTGTCTTCGGCCAGTGAGTTGATCCACAAGATCGCGCCGTCGGGTCGCAGGACCCGGTCGTATTCGGCGGGAAACAAGAACGCGTTCACGGCGACGATCGTTGCGACGCTGTGGTTCGCAATTGGCAGGCAGCCCGCATCAGCCAGCACCGGGTTACCCCGTGGCTCGACGAAACGTCGCAGCATCTCGGCAGCGACGTCGATCGCGACAACTTCGCCGACATGCTGGGCAAGTCGCGTGGTCGCGAGGCCAGTTCCCGCGCCGACCTCGAGAAAAGGACCCTGCAATGCGCCACCACGGGCGAAGGCGTCGTCGAGCGGATTCCAGCTCTCCTCGGACGTGAACCGGTCGTTCCAGCCCGCGGCCAAGTCATCGAAGAGCGCTGCAACCTTCGCCTTGCGCTCCGGCGTCCAACCGCCGGGCTCGAATGCGATCTGGCGCGTTACGTTGCGCATGGGGTGCTCCGGCGATCCAACCTTCGGACGATCGGGTCGTGCTTCGATGAGGCGGGGGAGCGTATGGATCACGTGTGGATGGTAGCTACTGACGGCGTAATGTTCGAACGGGACGAGGACGCTCGAAGAAAGGCAGTCACCAATGGGTACCGTAGTCATCACGGGGGCAAACCGCGGCCTTGGGCTCGCGCTCGCGCAAACGTATCGCGCGGCGGGGCACACGGTCGTTGGGGGATGCCGGACGCCGACGGCAGCGGTGGAACTGCGGGCGAGCGGCGCTGAGGTCAGCGAGTTGGACATGGCTGATCTTTCGTCGGTGACGTCGTTCGCTTCTGCTCTCCACGGACGACCAGTTGACCTGCTGTACAACAGTGCCGGTGTCGACACGCGCGCCTTCGGCGCAACTGACGGAACACGAGGTGCACTTACGATATCCCCGAACGACTTCGAGTCGGTGATGCGGGTCAACGTCACCGGGCCGTTGTCGCTCGTGCAGGCCTTGGCCGGCTCGCTGCGAAGCGCGCATGGCAAGGTTGTGAATATCTCGTCGCAAATCGGGTCCATGGAAGTGGCGCAGAGAATTGGGCGAGACGTGGCGTATGCGGTGTCGAAAGCAGCCATGAACATGATGACGCTGAAGCAGGCGCAGGCAATGGCCAACGATGGCGTCACCGTGATTGCGATGCACCCAGGCTGGCTGCGGACGGATATGGGCGGCGCAGAGGCCGATCTTGAAACGTCCGACGCGGCGTTTCAGATCGTCGAAACAGTCAGTTCACTTACAATTGCTGACACTGGTCGGTTCTTCCGATGGGACGGTTCGATCCACCCGTGGTAAGTTGCGGGCCGTAACAGGTACGTCCTGATCGGTCCTCGGTCAGTGAAAGTCGTGGCCGTGCTTGAGCATGTGTGCTGCTCCGTGCGGTTCGTTCAGCGCAGCGTGTTCGCCAAACATGCTTTCCTTCTGGGCACCGTAGGCCGCTCTGTTTGCACCCAGGGGTGCAAGCTCAGTTGCTCGCTTGATCGCCGCGTCGAGCAGTTGCGTTGCGTCGACGGTCTGGCTCACGATGCCGGCCGCGAGGGCGTCGGGCCCGGCCCAGCGACGAGCGAGCTGGACGGTTTCGAAGAAGGTATGTGCAGGTAGCTTATGTCGAAACAACGCAAGCTCGGGCCGGGGAATGACCATGCCGAGCTGCATCTCGTTCGCGCATACGAAACCGCGGTCGGCGCGCATGATTCGAACGTCGTGACAAAGGGCTGTCATGAAGCCGGCGCCGAATGCGTGTCCGTTGATTGTAGCAACAGTGGGAATGGGGAGGGTGATGATGCGACCCATCAACGCCATGAACTCGTCGCCGAACACCGAACGGTCACCGCCGACGTGCTCCTCCCGAGTAGAGATCCAGTCGAGGTCGAGACCGTTCGAGAAGAACTTCTCGTTGCTCGATCTCGTCACGAGCGCGGCGGGTCCCGACGATGCTTCGACCTCGTCGAGCGCCGAGGCGAAGGCTCGAACGAACGTGGTGTTCCAACGGTTCTCCCCGTCGTTCATCGTGAGGATGAACAACTCGCCTTCGCGTACCAACTCGATCATGACTTGCCTTTCGAACCCTGCTGGCCCAGGACATCTGCGGAGCCATCGATACTACGAGAAGGCACCCGGATTCGAAAACGTGGCGTATCGCAATCGCTCAACGACGCGCCTTCGAGCAGTGGGCTAGCGGGAGAGCCAGACCTGAGGACAGCGTGGCAAGGACAGGCCCGCGGCGAATCGGTTCGTGATCCATTCCGGGGTTGGATCGATGGTGGACGGGAGCGTGAGACTGGCGCGTTCCCGGTCGGTCAGCGTTCGCAGAACTGGCGTTACGCGACGGTTTTTGCCCCTGTCATGATCGCAACCGCGTCGGACATCGAAATGCTCTTTGGGTCGACGACAGCAACGCGTTGTCCGAGGCGCTGAATGTGGATGCGGTCAGCGACATCGAACACGTGGGGCATGTTGTGGCTGATCAAAATGATCGGGAGACCTTTGTCGCGCAAGTCGCGAATCATTTGGAGCACCTGGCCCGACTCCTTT
>JANOWU010000152.1:0-27675 GCA_031418035.1 Acidimicrobiia bacterium | reverse complement strand
TTCAAGGACTACGCCGGCAGCAACTGGAACGTGAACCCCAACCATCCCCCCATTTGAGCGTCGTCGCCGTTCTCCATTGTTGATGGAGCTCTTCGCATCCGGGCGTTTCGCACTCCGCCTTCGATAGCCGAAGCGATTCGCGTCGAGCAGGCCGCCAACCCCGCGACCGCCCACCGGAGGGTTCCTGAGTGGTCAGGCGGGTTGCTGATACTCAACCAGGAGGTGAAGACGGTTCGTTATGGGTACATAGAAATTCGGGCCCGATTTCCGCAGCAGGGTAGAGGGATGTTTCCGGCGATGTGGCTGTTCGCCAAAACAGGCGATGAGATGAGCGAACACTTCGACGTCCCCATGCACAAGCGTGCCGCCGAGATCGACCTCTTCGAGTCATTCGGGGTTCCCAACCGGTGGGCGACGACACTTCATCGCAAAGCACATGACGAAGTTGGCCCTACGGACAAACTTGGTATGCGTGCCGAAGACACTGGGCGTTGGCACACCTACGGACTCGAGTGGAAGCCAAACGTGCTGCGGGTGTACCGCGACGGCGTGAAGCTCTACGACGTGGCTCCCGACATCGCAAACTTCTTCGACGTCGACATGGTGATCAGGTTGAACTTCGCCATGGACGCGCCCTGGTTCGATGTGGGCGAAATGTCATCCGCAACGACCCCAGAACTTGCGATGGACGTCGACTACGTCCGGGTCTACCGTGCGAAACCGTAGATTACGGCCATCGGCGCTTCGGGGCGTCTTTGGGTTTCTCCGATGCCGTGCGCGCCCAATGACGACGCCACGAGGCTGCTGACTCGTCGCCGCGCAACGAGGGCGACGTACCCCTGGCCGCGTTGCGTCGTGCGGTCCACCAGTCGGAGCGGGATTCATCGGCCAACGCATCGACACCTTGTTCGAGTCGAATCGCGAGGTCTCTCGCGTCTTCGCCGGGCGCAGCGATGATGGGGTTTCCGAAGGTGATGGTACATGCGTGGGCCTTGGGAAACGACTTGCCCTTTGGAAGGACCGTCTCGGTCCCGTCGATGTGCAACGGCACGATCGGGCAACCTTGTTTCAGCGCAAGGTAGGTCGCCCCGGCTTTGAACTCCTGGCCGAGTCCGTCGGGGGAGCGTCCACCTTCGGGGAAGATGATCAAGTTCCAACCCTCGCCCAGAAGTGTGCGGAGCTGATCAGTGGAACGACGCGACACCTTCGTCCGCTCAATGGGCACTGCGTTGATGGTAAGTGCGCTGAAGTACGCCTTTGGTCGCTTGTCGAAGAAATAGTCGGCAGCTGCAGCGATGATCGTTTTCGACCGATACCGGCGAGGAAGCGACGACAGCACCAGGCCCGTATCGAGGTGGCTGTGGTGATTCGCGGTGAAGATGATCGGGCCAGTCAGGTGCTCGAAGCGGTCGATCCCACGAATCGTCGGTTTCGTAAGGGCTTTCAGCCCGGGAATCAGCAACGAGTCCTGAAGCGCGGCACGAGCAAGTCGGGCGCCTGGCTCGCGTGCCCATTCCGTGTCGAAGTTGATTCCTAAATCGTTTTCGGCAAGGTACGGCTCGACCGTGCTCGGCGTCGAAGGTGCGGTGAAGGGAAACATGCGCATTGACCGAGGCACGAGCTGCGGTCGCAGGGATCCGGCGCGATCTTTGACCGCGGTTATGAGTGGTCCACGTCGCCAGGGACGGTCATCAGCGCGGCTTTCCCCAACCCGTCGAGCGCTCATACGTAACCTCGCTGAAAAGCTCGTACGACGATGACGACGCACGACAGGGCGATCGTGACAAGACACACCGTTTTTGCTTTGGTGACGTCGGTGATCCGTGAGGAGCTGAAAGGCATCGCGTTGCTCCTCTACTGGACGTCGGCCATGAAAATCGGCGGGTTGTGGACGTGCGTGATCGATGGGTCGCGCCCCACAACGTCGGTTGCCATCTCCAACGCATCTCGCAAGGTCGAAGCGGGCGTGAAGCCAAGTCGGCGAACCGACTTCGGATCCCCTCCGACGATGATCACCTTGCCGAGATGTTGGAGCGCATGCGCGCCCCAGTACCACATGTAGAACGGATGGACCCCGTGGTAGGCATAGCTGTTTCGGTACAGGTGCTTGTACCACTCGTCTTCGGCGAACTTCTTTTCGAAGTCGCGTTCGATGATTTCCGGGTCCGTCGTGACCGACAGCACCTGTTCGAAGAAGTCGATGTAGCTCGGATGGTGAACCGGATGGAACTCCCACGGCGTCGGATGGCTCATGATCAACACGCCGCCCTCTCGAACGAGGGGTTTGTTGCGGTACATGTTGAAGAAGTAGCCGAGCCCGAGGCACATCACGAGGATCGGATTCATGATCGAGTTGACGTTGAAGGGACAGATGTACGGCAGCCCCATGGTGAGGATGTCCGTCTGTCCCTCCACGGTGACGAGCTGCTGCTTGTATACGTTGGCCGTGGTGACCTCGTGGACCGCTTCCACCTCACCGGCTTGCACGCTGGTCATTCGGTGCGGTGCCTTGATGGAGTGAAAGATGTTCCGTTTGAGTCGAGAGGGCGTGCGCTCGAGCGCCTTCGAACTGGCGATGAATGCCGCACGGTCCTTGGCCGTCCACTCCCACTCGCGTTTTTGGAGGAAGCCGAAAGGTGACGGAAAGGCATCGTTGTTCAGGGTCGTCTCGATCTGAAAGATCTTGATTCCGCTGTTCTTCAGAACTTCGCCCATGCGCCAGTTCGATGAGTGCAGTTCGCTCTTGTGGCGATCCATAAACGAACGCGAGGCGCGCATCGTCTTCACGTTGTGGTGGCTCTTCAACGACTGGTAGCCCGAAAGGCCTGTAGCTGTTGACTTCCAGCCGCCGTCCATAGCGACCAGGTTGATGTTGACATAGATCAAGAGATCCGATTCAGCTGCGCGCTTATTGATGATGACTTCCTCATCGTGGCGCGTGGTGCCGATCGTCGTGAGCCCATCGGGATCTTCGGCGTCGTGGTTGTACAACTTGCCCGATGGCGCAAACGCGTCGTACACCCGGTCGCCGACGGCATGTCGTAATTCGGCCTCAGTCATCCGCCGGTGAAGCGCGAGTGCAGCAATGATTTCGATGTCGTCGACGCCAGCCACTGCAGCATGTTCGAGAACCTCTTCGATCACCATCTGGCGGATGTCGGGGGACTCCATCGGTGGAAGGGGAAGCGATATGTCATCGAAGGCAATGGTCAGCTTCATCCCGGAAAACAGCAGGGACGGAAGCGGCTGGCTTTCGCCGAGCGGGTTCAAGAGCGCGTGGCGGATCGCACCGCGCGGGTCGCTTAGGGGTTCGTGAGGTTCCGGTGCGTAGATGACGCGGCTGCCGACCGGCAACTTCTCGAGGCGATACCCCTCGCCGTGCCAAAACAGTGTCGGCGGAGTCGACCGATCGACCTCGAGGACAAGGCCCGGGCGGGCGCCTTTGGAGAGTTTGCTCATCGGGAAATCCTCTGTGTGATGGAACCGCTCATCAGCCGCGGTCCTTTTCGTTGCGCAAGTCAAAAGCAATCTTTACGGCACCGCGTGAACCAGCGTTCGCAGCATGTCGAAGCGCGTCGTCGTACCGATCGAGTGGATAGGTCGCGCTGACCAACTGGCCGAGCTCGTTCGTGTTCGCCAGCTCAAACGCGAGGTCGAAGGTTCGACGATTCAGCAATGGTTCGTATCCGTATGCGTACGCACCAACCAGTGCGACCTCGCGCTGCCAGAGCGGTGTGAGATCGACCGTCGTCCGGCCCGCCATACCCACTAGGACGATCCGCCCTCCCGGTCGGGTCATGGTGAGCGCATTTTGAATCGAGTCCGAACTTCCCACGCAATCGAACACGACGTCGGCACCTCCCGTGAGGCGCTCGATCTCACCGTCGCCAATCGCCATGCATCCCACCGCTGACCGAACAGCGCGTCGCAACATCGCTGGTTCGATGACGGTGGTGGCGCCGAACTTGACCGCGAATGCTCGTTGCTCGGGATGCTTGGCCCCAACGAGCACCTGCGCCGGCCGGTTGAACTGGCGAAGCGCAGCGATCGTAAGCAGGCCGAGCGTTCCGGCCCCAATGACAGCGACCGTGGCCCCGTCGAGCGATCCGGGGGAGAGCGCAGCATGAATTGCGCACGCGGCGGGCTCCACCATCACCGCGTTCTCGTCGGACATGTCACCAGGAACGTGGTGCAGCTGCGAATCGTGGGCCACCATCCGCGTCGACCAACCGCCGCCGGTGTCGCAGCAGAAGCCCGATTGGAGCCCCGGCGCCAGGGCGCCATAGGCGATGTGTTCACAGCGACCAAGCTCCCCGTTGGTGCATGCTCGACACATTGGAACGATCTGTCGGGTGGCACAACCCAACACCGGTTCGACGACTACACGCGAGCCATCGTCGAGCGCACCAACAACTTCGTGGCCAGGCACGAATGGAAACGACACGATCGGTTCGAAGTAACGACTGGACCGACCGTCGACCGTGGCCAGGTCCGAGCCGCAGATACCGGCTAAACGCGGCCGCACTCGCTGCCAACCGGGGCCGGGTAGCGCTGGTGCGTTGCACGCATCATCGAGCGCGAGGGGGCCGTGAGTCGCTCCTGATCCGGGGCGCAGCATTCCTGCGATCCGCGCTTTTGCCAACTTCGGCACCGAACGTTCGAACACAAGCGCCTTCATGACACGTCCCTGCCGGAGAGTGGAGCGCTTCGCGGAGCGTGTCGAGTCGGCCGCGTCGGTGCGAGCCGACCGATCGGAAGAAGCGGTCGTGGCCCACCAGGTGCCTTGGACCATTGCTCGACATGCCACCCGCGTTTGCGAGCGATGGTCGCAAGCTTGGCCTCCGGATTCACCGCCACCGGATGTCCAACGGCTTCCAACATCGGCAGATCTGATGCGGAGTCTGCATACGCAACTGACTCGTCGAGGGAAAGGCCCTGACTCTCGGCGTACTTGCCCAAGATAAGCGCGCGTTGTTCTCCCGTAGGCGGTCCGACGTCGAGCTCACCGGTCAATCTGCCATCGGGATGGATGCTCATTTCGGCGGCAAAGATCTCATCGAACAGCGGGCGCAACGGCTCCACGAGGAAACCAAGGGCACCGGTGATCAGGACCGTTCGATGACCCAGCGCCTTGTGCTCACGCACGCGTCGGATGCCGGCGGGGAAAGACTTCGTGATGACAAGATCGGTCAGATACTCCCACGCGTCCTCGCGAAGCAACGCGGCCGGCGCGTCTTCGTAGCGTCGGTAGAAGGATCGAAGGAAATCTCCTCGGTCCTTGCGGTCCAGGGAGAGGAGCGCAGGTGCGTCGCGGAACATTTTCGCCGTGAAGGCGATTCGGGCTTTGGCGTCGAGGTCGCGGGTGGCAAGCCAGGAGAAGGACTCGACGACATTGGACGCAATAAGCGTGTTTTCGAGATCGAAGGCGGCGATATGGCGATCGGGAGACAGAATCGCCTTGCGGCCGCGATCAGCGCGCGACGTTCCTTCCTTCTTCCCCGCCGTGGTCTTCACCCGGGCATGAATCACGACCGACGGTAAATGGACGTCGCGGATGTAGCTGCGCCAGGTGATCGCCGCAGGGTCGAAGAGAAAGTTCTGCTGATCCACTAGTGGTAAGCGCTCATACAAAGCCAGCAATCGATCAACACGGAACAGCGCTTCTGTCTCCGTGTATGCCCCGTACAGTTCCACGTAGGAGAGGGCTCGTTCCGCTTCGGCTCGCTTCTCTTCGAGCTTGGACGCATAGTCGGCCTGCTTGCCTCGGACCGGGAGCGACGAGATGATCTTCTCGCCCCTGGCCAGCATTCCCGTGGCGCGTCGGAGCTGTGCTTCCACGCGGCCTCGACCGGGAAAGGACCATTCCGGCACAAGAATCGGCTGGCCCTCGCGGTCGTACAGGGGACGCTCCGTGAACCACTCCCGAATGGTGTTCACCATTTCGCGGTAGCGAAGTGGTTGCCGCGAACCCGACGCGACCTGATACACCGTCGGACCGGATTCGTCGGGTCCAGCCGCACACACGGCCACCATCGCGGCGACGACCATGTCCACGGGAATGACGTCGACGACGCCTTCTGGAATACCGGGAAACTCCTTCAATAGTCCGCGCGCGTAGGAAATGATGACCGGTTCGGCCATTCGGAATCCACGGATCCACCCAGGCACCGGTTCGGCAAGTGCCGATTCGATGATCGACGGCCGAACGATGGTGACCGGAACGTTCTCGCGGGTGGCCAGCAGCGCCCGTTCCCCGAGCGCCTTCGTGTACGCATAGGCGTCGGGCCAGCCCAGCGACGCCGCCCTCGAGCGCCCAGCATCTACGAGTTGGGACCGGACCCAATCCTCTCGGAGCTTTTCGGTTTTCGCAGCAAGGAGTGGGGTGCCGGCGGCGCCGAGTTCGGATCGGCTTTGCTTGCGGAAGCCTTCGAGTCGTTTGGTTTCACGCGACTTCGCATCGAAGTCGCTGCGCAGCCGTCGGGCCGCCGCAACCTCTGCTCGCCAGTCCGCCTCTGTGGCGAACGCCGTATCGGGGAGCAAGCGTTCGGGAGCATCGCCACGGCGGGAGCCGGCGACGTAACACGTCGAAATCGCCACGAGGTGTCCCGTGCACCCTGTCTCACGCATCGCCGCGGCCACTCGCGATGGGCCGAGCAGGTTGGTCTCGACGGCGCTGTCAAGGGGGGAGTCGAACGCAACTGCGGCCGCCGAGTGCACCACAGTATGGCAGTCACGCAACAGGAGCCGACCTTCGTCGTTCAATCCCAGGCCGTCGGTCGACACGTCGCCTTCGATGACGAAGAGTCGCCGCGCGATCATCGGCTCGAACTCTGCACCCAGTTCGGAGCGCAGGCGGTCAAAGCAGTCGTTGCGCAGGATCTCGCGCTTGACGCGCTCAGCGGCCGGGGTCCGTTTCCCGGATCGAACAACGACGGCAACCTCGCAGCCCGGCACGCAGCGCAGCAGCCGTTCCACGAATGCTGTCCCGAGAAAACCGGTCGCGCCGGTCACGGCAATACGTTTTCCGTCGAGTGCCGACGTTATGAGCGACTCCATTGATCGTATTGTCTACCATTTGGTAAGTGCGTGCGATGAACATTCCCTCGATTGCTGCGCCCGCTGCTGTTCCGGCGGTCGCCCCCGCTCGGTCGTTGGGCCAATCCGCAGCCGTTCTGCAACCGACGCCAGCCCGAATTCTCGAGGCGGCACTGACGAGTTTTGCGGCTCGCGGGTTCGAAGCGACGTCACTCGATGCACTTGCTGCGTCGTTGGGAATCACGAAGCAGACCATCCTTCATCACTTCCGTTCCAAAGATCAGCTCCTCTCCGCCGTCATCGATCGCACGGCCAAAGAGTTCGCAGCGGTCATCGATGATCGATTGGCGAGCAAGCCGTCGGGGTGGCCGGCCCTGGAAGCAGTCGTCCGTGCGATCTTCGGGCTGGCCGGGCGTCGACCCGAACTTCTCGGCCTCCTGCGCGAAGTCGGCCGCCTCGGGCCCGCTCAGAACGCCGAATTGGCGCAGCGATTGTCCCCACTCATCGATCGGGCCACGTCGTTCCTTCGCGAGCTCGACGCCAATCCCGCCGGTCGAACCGTTGAGCCTCGAATGGCCGTCCTTGCGGCGTATGCCGCCGTACTCGGTGTAGTGACCGAGGCCGAAGTACTCCGTCAGCTGGGTCAAGAACCGTCGGCGCGCTTATTGCTTCGACGTCGACGTGAAGTGCTCCGGTACATGGCCGATCTTCTCGGAGTCGACCACCCATGAGCCTCGAGCGTCGCAAGCCGACACCACCGCCCGTACTCGGCGCCGCCATTGGCATGCGAGTCGTGCACCGAGCCTCACGAGTCAGCGGCACCATCGTGAAGGTGATGGCCGACGGCATCGTCGTCAAGACACCGACGGGCGAACGGTTGTTTCGGTACATGGATGCCGGATTCATTGCCAACGGTGCAATCGTCACGTTGGTTCGGCCTGCCCCAGGGCCGGTCAAGCCGGTCGGACCCGTGCGGACGGCGAGTGGATCATTCGAGGACCCCGCTGCCGGCATCGCGCGTGTCGCCCGGGCGAGTCGGATCTGGGTGGAGGGACTTCACGACGCCGAGTTGTTGGAGCGGGTCTGGGGCGCCGACCTGCGCGCCCAGGGAATCGTCGTGGAGCGAACCGATGGCATCGACACGCTCGTCGAACGCGTCCGCGAATTCGGGCCGGGACCGTCACGGCGTCTGGGCATCCTCGTCGACCATCTCGTTCCCGGAGCGAAAGAACAACGCATCGCGGAACGGCTCGAAGATGCCTTCGAACCGTTTGTCATCGTACGAGGGACACCGTTTGTCGATGTCTGGCAGGCGGTTCGTCCGAAAGCCGCCGGGATACAGGCGTGGCCGAGCGTCCCTCGTGGCGAAGATTGGAAGACCGGAATCTGCTCACGACTGGGCGTCGGCGATGCTCGAATGTTCTGGCGACAACTCCTCGAGCGAGTAAACACCTATGCGGACTTAGAACCGGAGTTGGTCGGGGCGGTCGAGGAACTCCTCGACCACCTCGAAGCGGCCGACAACTGAAACGGTTAGGCAGTTGCCTTCAGCGCACTACGAATTGCGCCGAGCGCAATTTCGATCTCGTCGGCGGTGACGACGAGCGGGGGCATGAACCGGATGACCTCTCCGTAGGTCCCGGCGTTGAGGAGCAACAGGTTGCTCTCTTCATGTGCGTGCGCAATAACTCGTCCTACGCGTTCGGGAGTGTCGAACTCGATACCGTTCATCAGCCCAAGACCGCGCACATCGACGATCCCGCCAAACTCGGCTTGCATCGCCCGAAGGCCTTCCCGAAGCTGTTCGCCGCGACTGACGACGTTCTCCATGAAACCGGGAGCAGTCATGATCTCGATCGTGGCCAGTGAGGCGGCGCAACCAATGGCGTTGCCGCCGTACGTACCGCCATGGGAACCGGCCGGCCACTTGTCCATGATTTCTTTTCGCGCCCCCAACGCAGAGAACGGGAACCCGGAAGCAATGCCTTTGGCCATGCACAAAATGTCCGGCTCGATGTCGAAGTGTTCGACGGCGAACATCTTTCCGGTGCGCCCGAAACCGGATTGGACTTCGTCGGCGACGAAAAGAATTCCATGGCGACGACAGCGCTCCACGATGCCGTGTACGAAACGGGCGGGCGCCGGGATGTAACCGCCTTCGCCGAGCACCGGCTCCATGATGACCGCAGCCGTTTCTTCCGGCGCGGTCTGCGACTTCAGAAGAAAATCGAACTGGGCGAGGCACTGATCAACAACCTCGTCGTGCTTCGATGCGTCGACGCCGGCCAAACGGGGGAACGGGGTCGGGAAGATCCCAGAGGGAAGCGGCGCGTGGCCAGCCCGCGACGACGTCCGTGAGGTCGTCATGGCCATCGCCAAGTGGGTGCGTCCGTGAAATGACCCCTGGAACACGATCGTGTTCGGTCGTTTCGTGGCCTGTTTCGCCAACTTGATGGAGGCCTCCGTGATCTCGGCACCGGAGTTGGAGTAGAAGAAGGTGTCGATCGACGGCGGCGTGATGTCGTTCAGACGTTCGGCGAGCGGTTCGAGGAGATCGTGGGTGTAACAGTTCACCTGAGCATGGATAAAGCGGCCCGCCTGCGTGGCGATGGCTTCGACGACTTTGGGATGGGAGTGACCGGTTGAATTCACGGCAATGCCCGCCGTGAAATCGAGGTACTCCTTTCCGTCCTTGGTGAACACCCACGAGCCGAGGCCGTGGGTGACTTGGAGATCGGTGTACCTGTACCAAACCGGGGCGAGACGAGAAGCCATGGGGGTCCTTCTGGGTCAGGCTCTTTCGAGGAGCGGTAGCAAAAGCCTAGGTCCTCTGCACTCCTTCGTTGCCATGTTGGTGACGGTCGTTGCGACGTCGCCCTGTTCATTCTGCGCTCCTTGGTTGCGGTGTTCATGTCGTGTTGCGATGTCGCGGCACGTCGCCGCGATAGTTCGGAAGAACCGGTGAGAAGCGATTTCCCCAGAATTGATGACCAGAAAACGCACGGCGTTGTCGTTGAATCAACCGTAACTACGCAGTGTGGTTGATTGGGACGGAAGGAAACGTCATGCGGGCTCGTTTCAGGAGCAGAAAGGGACTGCTCTCACTGGCGGTCGTGTCACTGACTGTTTCGATGATGCCGCACGCAGCATGGGCCAGCCCCAGTGATCCCATCGCCGACGAGCAAGCCTTCGTCGAGGCCATAAACAAGACCCGCGCAGAAGCGAACCTTCCGCCGATGACCGTCCACCCGGGTCTGGTCGAAGTTGCTCGAGGCTGGTCCGATTCGATGCGCAAAGTCCACATCGTGACCCCTCGCGC
The DNA here is from genome assembly GCA_031418035.1 of Acidimicrobiia bacterium. Classification (GTDB taxonomy): domain Bacteria; phylum Actinomycetota; class Acidimicrobiia; order Acidimicrobiales; family JANYDT01; genus JANOYY01. Next base: position 17,321 of record JANOWU010000152.1, on the reverse strand, counting down.
CGAAGGCACGGCGTGCATCATCTCGCACAATCCGAATCTGAAGACCATTCTTCCCAAGGAATGGGTTGGCTTGGGCGAGAACGTCGGATGCGGGAATACCGATATTGCGACGCTTCACCAGAAGTTTGTGGAGAGTCCGCACCACTACGAAAACATGGTCAATCCGAAGTTCGACAGGATCGGCGTCGGCGTTGTCTATGAAGGCGACATGATGTTCGTCACCGAACAGTTCATGGACAGCGCCGAGATCAAGAACGTGCCGGACTCATTGGCGTTGACCACGCCGGGCAAGGACGCCAAGGTCCTGTCCGCCTCGATCGTGGCGCCCAAGGCGGGTACCCGCCGGCCGGTGCCGACAAAGAAGCCGAAGACAAAGAAGCCAGTAACGACGATCGCTGCTCGGGTTTAGCGAAGCTTTGCTGAATCTCCCCTCGGCCGCACTCCGCTAGGGTGTACCGCCGAGTCGGGCGATTGGCTCAGTTGGTAGAGCACCGCCTTCACACGGCGGGGGTCACAGGTTCGAGTCCTGTATCGCCCACCAGATCAGCGCCGAGGGATTTGCAGGTGCTTGCATGATCGATCTGACCGCCATGGTTCACGCCGAACGACGTTCGCTGCTGTCGTTCTTGGAAATGCTGTCCGAGGAGCAGTGGCAGCACCGGACCTGGTGCGACCAATGGAACGTGCAACAGGTGGTTGGTCACCTGGTTGCGACTTCCGGGCCGATGTCGGCGCGACAGATGCTCGGTGTCGTCACGAGCGGGTTTCGTTTCGAAAAGGCTGCTCACGCCGCCACCGCTCGCTGTGCCAACGGCAACGCTCGAGATGTTCTCGATCGCTTTCGAACGATCGTGAATGACTCAAAGCGGATCGCGTCGGGAGTCCCGCACATGGCCCTTGGCGAGATCATGGTGCACAGCGAAGACATACGGCGTGGTGTCGGAGCACTCCCGGCGCATCGACCGCCGACTCATGTCCTGGCCGTAATCGACGAGTACAGGCGCAGCGGCGCGCCGCTGCACGGCAAGCGACGCGTCGGCGGGCTACGCCTCGTGGCCACCGATGTCGATTGGTCGGTCGGTACAGGTCCCGAGGCGCGTGGGCCGGCGATGTCGCTCATCATGGCGATGGTCGGTCGCAAGGGGGCACTCGCGGATCTCGGTGGGCCGGGCGTGAAGCTGATCGCCCAACGATAGGTTTGACAACGCACCGATCTTTCGGGTGGCGAAAACACACTCATGCGGTCAGTATTGCGTTATGGGTACTCGCAAAGTCATACGTGGTGGCACCGTCGTCGACGGGACCGGTGGACCGGGGTTCGCCGCTGATGTGTTGATCGAAGGCGACCGTATTGTCGCGATCGGTGAAGTAGACCCACATCCCGACGACGAGATTCTCGATGCGGCCGGCTGTGTCGTCGCACCCGGATTCATCGACATCCACACGCACTACGACGCGCAGGTCTTCTGGGACCCATCGCTCACCCCATCGTGTTTTCACGGGGTCACCAGCGTCGTGGCCGGGAATTGCGGCTTCTCGATAGCGCCGGTTCGACCCGGCGACCGGGCCCTCATTGCGGCCACCATGGAGAAGGTCGAAGACATGGACCCGGCGACGCTGTTGGAGGGAGTCCCGTGGGAGTTCGAAACGTTCCCGGAATACCTCGACGCTGTGGCCCAGCGAGGTTGCGTTTTGAATTTCGGGTCCTACATCGGACACACCGCCCTTCGGCTCTACGCTATGGGGGAGAACGCCGTCGGGCGACACGCGACCGACGACGAAATTGCCGTGATGTCGACCGCTGTTTCGGAAGCGATGGCAGCCGGGGCACTCGGCTTTGCGACGTCCTATGCCGTCACCCATCGCGGTGCCGACGGAAATCCGATCCCGTCGAGGTATGCCGATCGTCGAGAAATCGATGCGTTGGCGAGCGCCGTCGTCACGTCGGGGCGAGGAGTCGTTGGCATCAACGGCGGCGAAGGACTCTCGTTTTCCGACTCCTATGACCTGTCGATCGAACTCAACGCTGCGGTCACCTACACCGCGGTGCTGACCACTCCCGCCGGTGCGCACCTCAGGGCAATGGAGATCCACCGTGAAGGGATCGCTCGAGGTGCGAACGTGTGGCCCCAGGTGAGTTGTCGGCCGTTGGCATTCTCGATGCACTTGGTGGAGCCGTTCACGTTGAACACGAGCTCGGTGTTCGCAGAACTCATGCCTCGAACCGAAGCCGAACGTAGAAGCGCTTACGAATCTGTGGAATGGCGAGAACGGGCAAAGCAGTCGTGGGTCGATGATCGACGCCTCACGCCTCGTTGGGACACGTTCACCGTCATGGAATCGAACGATCCCGCCTTGATCGGGGTCGGCATCGCCGCCCTCGCCGAGAAACAGGGCGTGCACCCCTTGGACGCGTTGCTCGACGCGGCTCTCGCCGAGCCTGACCTTCGCTCACTGCGGGTAAAGGCGACCCTCGCCAACGACGACAACGAAGGAATTGCCGGCCTCCTGCGCGAGAACCACGTCACCCTCGGCCTGTCCGACGCCGGCGCCCACGTCGGTCAGATCTGCGACGCTCCGCTGCCGACCGATCTCCTCGGCAACTGGGTTCGCGGCCGAGAAGTTCTCACCGTCGAGGACGCGGTGCATCGCCTCACCGGCGTCCAGGCCGACCTGTTCGGGTTCGTCGATCGCGGCGTGTTGCGTACGGGTGCATTCGCTGACATCTGCGTCTTCGACCCGGCAACCGTCGCCCCCGGCCCAGTTCGTCGACTGCGTGACTTTCCGGCCAACGGCGAGAGACTCACCGCCGATGATCCAACTGGAGTGCGACACGTGCTCGTGAACGGGACCGTCATTCGACGCGATGAAGTCTCGTTGCCCCTGGAAGAGGTTGGTCGGCCGGGCCAGATGCTGATCGCAGGCCCGCGCGCTCAGTATGGTTCTTTGCATGGCCGACGATCGGAAGTACCACATTGGATTCGGTGCATCCGATCTCGGTGGAACCGTCCCTGAACTGGTCCTGCTTTCAGGGGATCCCCAGCGAACCGAGTTCATTGCGACGCAGCGGCTCCGCAATGCGCGCTTACTGAGCGAACATCGAGGACTTACCAGCTTCGTGGCGACTCTTCCTAATGGCGCCGACGTGCTGTGCTCCACGAGCGGCATGGGCGGACCATCGGCATCGATCGTGTTGAACGAGCTTGCTCAGCTGGGTGTGAAGACGGTGATTCGAGTCGGCACCACGGGTTCCCTCCAATCGTATGTGCGCGTTGGATCTGTGATCATCACGAATGCGGCCTTGCGTCGACAGGGTTCGGCCCTCGACATAGCCCCGGTCGAATTTCCTGCCGTCAGTGACCCATTCGTTACCGTCGCGCTCGCGGAGGCCGCAGTTTCACTCGGAATCACGCACCATGTTGGAATCACGGCGTCGGTGGACACCTTCTTCGAAGGGCAGGAGCGCTCGGCGATGTCGGCAAATCCGAACCTCCTGCGGTGGCTCAAAGGGATCACCGATGAGTACCGCAATCTCGGCATACTGAACTACGAGATGGAGGCGGCGACGGTCTTCACGTGTGCGAGCGTCTACGGCATGCGCGCAGGATGTGTCTGTGCTGTGATCGCACAGCGGACCGAGGGTGAAAACGTTGTCTTGGAAGCGAAGGACGAAGCGATCGAGCGAACGATCGACGTGGCCATCGCCGCCGCGACAGCGCTGGTCCCGGATCGTCCCGGGATAGGGTCGTACTGAGGTGGCCGGAATACGTCAGACCTTACGATCGTTGATCGGTGTGTCGCGTTCGCGAACACCCGCTGAGTTGGAGAGAATTGCAATGAGTGACAAGACGATCACGATGTACTGGCGACCCGGGTGTGGCTTCTGCGCTGCCTTGGAGCGTCAGATGGTCAAACATGACCTCCGCTTCGAAAAGCGAAACATCTGGGACGATCCCGACGCCGCAGCATTCGTGCGCTCCGTGGCCCGTGGCAACGAGACCGTGCCGACCCTGGTCGTCGGAGAGGCGTCGATGGTCAATCCGAGCATCGACGAAGTGCTCGGCGCTCTCGCGAGTTAGACCTCGAGTAGACCTCGAGTTAGAGCTCGCGCCCACTGCCCGTTCGGAAGGGCTACGAACGAAACTGACGAAAGCAGGTGCGCACGTCGTCGACGAACAACTCGGGTTGTTCGAACGCAGCAAAGTGGCCGCCTCGTGCCTGCTCGGACCAGTGCACGATGTTTGGGAAGTTCGGTTCCATCCACTTGCGCACGGGCGTGACGATCTCCTTGGGATAGCAGGCGACCCCAACCGGGACATTCACGACGACGCGCCGACCGCGTCCGAAGCTCTCCCAGTAAATACGGGCCGAACTGGCGCCGCTGTTGGTCGCCCAGTACAACATCACGTTGTCCAGCAGTTCATCACGGTTCAACACGTTCTCCGGATGGCCGTCGCAATCCGTCCAGGCCCAGAACTTTTCGAGGATCCACGCCGCTTGCCCCGACGGCGAGTCGGCGAGTCCGTAGCCGAGGGTCTGTGGTCTCGTTGACTGTTGTTTCGAGTAGCCCGAGTCCCACGCAGCGTAATACTCGGCACCTTTGAGCGCCCGCTGTTCGGCTTCGGTCGGTTCGCCGTCGACGATCGGCCGACTTCCCATGGCCAGCGTGATGTGGATCGCGGTGCAGTGGTCGGGGTCTTGTGCCCCGATGTTGGTCGTGACGGCCGAACCCCAGTCGCCACCCTGTGCGAAGTAGCTGTCGTAGCCGAGTCGGTCCATGAGCGTGGCCCAGGCCGCCGCGATACGTTCGACGCCCCACCCGGTGGTGGTGGGCTTTCCCGAGAAACCGAAGCCCGGCAATGACGGACACACCACATGAAACGCATCGTCGGCATTCCCGCCGAACTTGGTTGGATCGACCAGCGGCTCGATAACCTTGTGGAACTCGACGATCGAACCCGGCCAACCATGCGTGATGATGAGGGGCTTGGCGTTCGGATGCGGCGATCGTTGATGAACGAAATGGACGTCGACTCCGTCAATGGTCGTCAGGTTGTGATCGAAGCGGTTCAGCAACTCTTCACGCGCTCGCCAGTCGTACTGGTCCGCCCAATAGGTGCACATATCTTTGACCCAGGCCAATGGCGTGCCCTGGCTCCAGTCAGGAACGAGCTCTGCCTCTGGCCAGCGAGTGTTGTGCAGACGGGTTCGCAAATCGGCGAGGTCCGAATCGGATACGGAGATCTTGAACGGGCGAACTTCGTTGCCAGGAAGAGTGTTGGTCATGATACGTGTACCTATCTCGTCGCGATTTCGCCGGCGCGTGCCTGCTTGTTGTACCCGTCGGCGGCTGACCACGTCTCGACGCCATTCACAAAGACGTTTTCGATGCCCACGCTACGACGAATCCATCGATGGCCGTCGCCCGGGAAATCGTCGGATGCGATCTCGGGGCCCCGATCCACTTCGGATTGATCAAGGACGACGACGTCGGCGCAGTAGCCCTCTCGCAACGTCCCTCGATCGGAGATTCCCCAGATGCTCGCCGGATCAGCGGTGATGCGCTTCACGGCTTCCTCGAACCGCAGAGCACCTGTCTCACGAACGAACTTCGAGAAGAGGTGTCCGGTGTCTCCGTACGTGGAGAACGAGCCGACGTGTGCTCCGGCGTCGCTCGCTCCTACGTGCACATAGGGGTGGGCGAGCAAGTCGCCAACGGCTTCAGCGTCGGAATGCCCGATGTCGGCGCGAACGAACCACGTACCCAGATCCTCTTCGACGGCCAGATCGATGAGCGTCTCCGCCGGCGTCGAGCCCCGGTCCGCAGCCACGTCGCCAAGTGTGCGGCCGACGAGATCTCGGTTGCGGTCGAGCACGACGTCGCGAATCACGAAGTTGGCGGCATTGAGTCGCGATCCAGGCATCGCCGCCAACGCGTCGAGACCGCCGATGAGTTGGGCGCGCGTGCCGTGATCCTTCAGGGCGGCCAGCTTGTCGGTCTTCGACGGCATCGAGAGAACCGACCACCATCCTGGGATGACCAGGAACATGATGCTGCGTTGCTCCAACGTCCAGCTGATGTCGATCGGTCGGGTCTGCACCTGAGGCCAGACCCGGGCACCGCGAGCGCACTCTCGTTCCACCGCGGCGAGGACCTGGAGTGGTCCGCTCGGCATGGCTGCATTGTGGAACAGCGGCGACAATGTGGTCGGAATCCCGAAACGACGCGAAAGATCACCCATCATCTCGATCCGAGAGATCGTGAGATCGGTATCGAAGAACTCGTGCACGACCTGCAGCATGCGGTTGTACTCACCGAGGACGCCACACAACGCTTCGAGCTCACGATGTTCGGACCACCGGCACGGCACCGGCAACATGTCGTCTTCGACGTCGATATACGAGGTCGACAAACCTACGGCTCCCGCATCGAGACATGCGCGGAGGAGGGCGCACATGGCAGCAATTTCCTGATTTGTGGAAGGTCGGCGAATGTCGTCGCCGAGCACGTACATGCGAAGCACGGAGTGACCGACCAGAGGGGCAATGTTCAGGGCGACATCGCGAGCAACCTGCTCGATCAACTCGGCGAAACCTTCGCCCCATTTCCAGTCCACGCCCTGTTCAAAGGCTGCAGCTGGCATCTCCTCGATCAAGCGGAACATCGCAGAAAATCGGTCTCGCTGCGATGCCCGGACCGGCGCCATTGACAGTGAACAGTTCCCGGTTACGGCAGTTGTGATGCCGTGCTCGATGCACGGGTACGCGAACGGGTCGAACAACACCTGCGCGTCGATGTGTGTGTGCGGATCGATGAATCCCGGAGTGACCGTCTTGCCCGTGGCGTCGATCGACCGAACGGCCTCCGTGTCGGCGAGTGATCGTCCGACGCTGACGATCTTCTTCCCGACGATACCTATGTCGCCGACATAGCCGGGGAGGCCGCTTCCATCGACCACTTTGCCGTTGCGAATAACCAGGTCAAGCATAGGGAGCCTTTCATCGTTGCGTCAGGTTCTCCCATTGTCGTCGACTTGGGCGTTGGGAACCAAGATGGTCCAGGGCTGGTTGCGAAGTTCGGCGAGCGAGTTGATGCCGTGTGCCTCGAGTGCTTGGCCCAAGGCATTGCTGGTGAAGGTCACCGGACGGATGGCACCGTTGGGGTATCGAATCGTGATGACCGCTTCCGCCGCCCCATCGTGACCGACGCCAAGAACAGCGTCGATGATGATGGCGTCTTCGCTAGGGGGCAGGGGATTCCACATAGACGATGTCGGTGCCGAGGAGCGGCCCGGGGTCGCCATTCGCGCTTGGCTCATAGGAAAGCGACCGGCGAGTCACCAGATGCAAATTCCATGAGAGAACGCGCATCGGTGCTCCCTCGTCGCCGGGGAACAGCCGTCGCGCAATCTCCGTGACCGTTTCGCCCGGTGTAGGGAATACATATGCGCGCCTAGAGTACGGCACTGTCCCAGCGGGCTTGTCAGACATCCCAGGGATCGTAGGCGGGGGCTGTTCGAGTGTCTATTCTCACCTCATGCCCCGAATGAGCGCCGACGTTCTCGCTGCCTTCCTCGAAGAGCCCCACAACGGGGTGATCGCCACGTTACGTGCCGACGGCCGACCGTACACCGTCCCAATCTGGTGGATGTGGGAACCCGACCCGGGCGTCGCCGAGTTCGCGTCGGGCCGACACCGTTATCCGGGTGGTTCACTGTGGTTCACCGGAACGACGTCGAGGGTATGGTGCAGACAGTTGATGGCGGACGCCCGCGCGTCGCTGTGCATCGAATCAGGGCCACCGATGCTCGGACACGTGGGATTCGACGGTCGGTGCGAAGCGTTGCTCCGCCCCAACTTCGACATATGGCCGATGACGCGTGCCCTCGTCGAGAAATACGTCGGACAGGGAAACCCGGACAACGATCAGGCGGTCGCAAGGTTCTACGACAACATGTTGACCGAACCTCGGATGTTGTTTCGTATGCGCCCAGAGGTGATCCGCGCCATCGACATGCGGGTATACCGAGGCAAGCGCGCGGATCAACAGGGCTGACGACGGCGACTCACCTTGTCAAGAGGAGCCCCGCAGTGCGGAGGTCACGTGGAGATGAGTTCGAGGACCTCTTCCTCGTCGATTGCGCCGGCCCATGTCGCGACCACTTTGCCGTCCTTCACGAGAAGCGCTGCCGGTTGACCGGGCACGCCGTAGAGCTGCCATGACTTGGCCGTCTTGTCCCACAGCATTTTCACCTGTGTCATCTTGTGGCGTGCCATGAACGATTTGGCCAGAGACAGGGAGTCGTAGGCTCCCAAGCCCACAACGGAGAGTGTCTTTGCATTCTGTCGAGCAAACTGCTCGACACCAGGGGCCTCCTGGTTACAAGCGCTTCAATGCGGGGCCCAGAACCAAATCAGCGTCGGCTTCTTCCCGCTCGCGAGAGACGCCAGCTTGAACGGTTTGGACGACTTGATGTCGGTCACCGTGACAGCCGGAAACGCAGGCGCTTCGGCCTTTGCCTTGGTCTGGCGAAGCGTCGACGCGGCCGAAACCGGGCCGGACAGGGCGATCGTGCTGGTCGTTGCGATTACCGAAAGTCCGATGACGGCGGTAATGCGAGGTAGGAACTTCATAGTTCTCCTTCGGGAAGGGCGGTTGAGGCTGAGGATTTTCGTGAGGCGATGACACTGACGACGACGACGGCCGCGACAACAACGAGCACGACCACGAGGGCATTTGCCGGAATGTCGGCGATCCAGTTCTGGAGCTTTCCCGAGACGGAGAAGGCCCCATCGATGACGCCATTGGTGGTGTCCTTGTTTTTCACAATCGTCTGGTACTCGTACCATCCGTACCAGGACACGTAGAGACCGGCGAAGAGCAGCAGGACGCCAGATACTCTGTTCACGTACGGAAGGATCTTCTTGAGTCCCTTGATGAACGTTTGTTGAGCAAGGGCCGCAGCGATGGAGACGACGAGAAGCACCATGCCCATACCTGCTGCGAAAGCTAGGTACACGAACATTGCCCGGACGATTGATTCCTCGCGAAAGGCCGACGCCACTGTGCCAAGGAACCCGGCGAACCCGCACGAGAGCGAAATGACCGCATACGAAAGTCCGTACACGTACATGGACTTGAGCGACGATCCCTGTTTCGAGCGTCCAACTTTCAGAAACGACAGCTTCGGCTCGAATCCTCGAATCATCGCAATGGCGAGCAGTACCAGCACGACGCCCACGCCCATCGAGATGTACGGCGTTGCCTTGGTCACGGAGCCACGAAGACTCGTTGCGACAATGCCGAGGAATCCGAACACGGTGACAAAACCGAGGGTTACCACTGCGCCGACGAGCGAGGCCTTGGCGAGCCTTTCGGGCGTCGACTTGGGCTTGTCGTGCGATGTTGAACCGACGAAATACGACACATAGGCGGGCAGCATGGCGAAGCCGCAGGGATTGAAGGCCGTAATCACGCCGGTCGTCAGCGCCAGAGCAATCGCGCCTCCGCCGGTGTTGAATCCCTGTGCCATGAACTCTAGTTTCGTCGTTTTCGTCGGCGAAGGAAAGGAACGCCACTCAGCTAGCGCTCAGTGACCACCTCGGGCCCAATATGTGACCCGCATTTCACTCCAACTCCAACTCGACCCCGGTTTCACTCCAACTCGGTTCTTTTGGGCTCGTTTTTGCTCGAAAAGGCCGGGTTGGAGTGCGAGGACCGCCAAGTTGGAGTTGGAGTTGGAGTGCGGGGACCGCCAAGTTGGAGTTGGAGTTGGAGTTAGCCCAGTGCGTTGACGGTGAGCCACGTCATTGCAAAATGCGATGACGCACCGAGGATGACGAATCCGTGCCAGACCTCGTGGTAGCCGAAATCGAGGGTCGGATTCGGGCGACGCAGCAGCAGGAGGATGGCGCCGAGGAGGTACGCAACCCCGCCGGCGAATAGGAAGAACGTGCCTGCGCTGGTCAGGGCCGAGATCAGCTTGGGCAGTGCGAAAACCGCAAAACAGCCAATCGTGAGATACAACGTGCCGCCGACGCGCCGAAAGCGGCGCAACTGCGTCATCTTCAACACGATTCCCGCCATGGCGCCCGTCCACACAATGCCGAGCACCGGAATGCTCCAGCTTCGAGACAGCGTCAGCCAACACACCGGTGTGTACGAGCCGGCGATCAGGACGTAGATCATCGAATGGTCGAGCCACCGCATCCACGGTCGCATGCGCGAGGTACCCGAGAGTCGGTTGTACAGGCTGCTTGTGAAGAACAAGCCCACCACGCTGAACCCGTAAATCGCGCACGTGACCCGTGCGTCTCGTGAATCGGCCGAGAAAAACAGGGCGATCACTGCGGGAATCGACAGGAAGAACGCAATCTGGTGGAGGCGACCGCGATGGCGGGGCTTGTACGCCTCATACGCCATCGGATCGTCAACGACCGGTATTGGTTTGGGGACGACGGACCGCATGACCGGTCCATGGTACCGGGACGCGCTCCACGGACGTGGCACCCGGGTCGGGCATGCTGGTGCAATGCTGCACGTCGAAACGACAGGGGAGGGTGCGCGACTCGTGCTCCTCCATGGCTTTACGCAGAACGCTCGATGCTGGGGTCGGTTCGGCGCCGATATCGGTCGGTCGCACGAGGCGGTCTTTGTCGACCTGCCCGGTCACGGGGAGTCGGGGCACGACGCGGCCAGCTTGGAGGAAGCTGCGGCACTCGTGGCGGAGGTCGGCGGACGAGGCACGTACCTTGGCTACTCCTTGGGCGGACGAGTCGCACTCCATGTCGCGATCAGGTTCCCGGAACTCGTCGAGCGGCTGGTTCTCATCGGTGCGACCGCAGGTTTACGAACGGACGGGGAACGACAGGCCCGGATTCAGACCGACGAGGCATTGGCGTCATCGATCGAATCCGATGGTATCGACGAGTTCCTCACTCGTTGGCTTGCGCAGCCCCTGTTCGCAGGGCTCACCGAGGAAGCAGCATCGCTTCCGCAGCGCAGCGCCAATCGCTCAGAAGCAATGGCGACCAGTCTGCGTTCGGTCGGCACGGGCCGACAGGCAGACCTATGGCCCGCCCTCGATCAGATCGCCTGTCCAACCCTCGTGGTCACGGGTGCAGCCGACGCCAAGTTCACGGCGATCGGCCAAGAAATGCGTCAAGAGATTGGTATGTGCGCAGAGCTTGTGGTGCTCGACGGTGTCGGTCATTCCGTGCATCTCGAGGCCCCACAAAGGACATGTGCGCTTCTGCGGGACTGGTTGGACCGCACGGAGCGACGAAACGTGAAGCGCTAGCGTCGGTCGAACGATGTCGGGAAAGCGTTTGGCCAAATTTCGGACGCGGCTCGTCGAGGCGCGCAATGCCGGTATTCGCATCGGGTGGGACCGTGTGCAGAGATGGGGCGCCGTCGGCCACCACTCCGAACATGCCAGGCGCTACGGCGCCTTCGGCACCGGGTCGTACATCGCCTTTCCCTGGAACACGATCTACGGCGAGCGTTGGATGCGCATTGGCACCGATACCTACGTCGGACCGGGTGCGACGCTTTCAGTGGGAATAACTGCCGAGCAGATCCCGGTAGTGGATCCTGTTCTCGTGATCGGAGATCGGTGTCTGATCAACAAAGGCACGGCGATTGTGGCCCACTTTTCCATCGTGATCGAAGACGATGTGTGGACGGGGCACAACTGCTACGTGACCGACCAAAATCATGGGTACGAGGATCTGACGCGTCCGATCGGGGCGCAGTCGATGCCCGAACAGCCAGTGCGGATCGGACGCGGTTCATGGCTCGGATTCGGCGTCACGGTTTTGCCCGGTGTCACGATCGGCGAACACGTCGTTGTCGCGGCCGGCTCGGTTGTCACGCAGGACCTCCCGCCAAACTGCGTTGCCGGGGGAGTGCCGGCCCGGGTCATCCGGTTCCACGACGGCCAGGAATGGGTGCGTGCCGAGCGGAGTCGGACTTCGTAAGTTCACCCAGGTTCGGAAACGCCCGATATTGGCGGTGACAAGGGCGACGGCGGTCGCGTGTTGATCGCCTCGACGAGTGCATCGACAAGACGGTGAGTCCACGCGATGAACCCGTCGGTACGCGGCATCGTCGCGGCGTGCGGGGTGAGTCCGCGAATCCGCGGTGGCAGCTCGATTTGGACGCCGCCGTGTCGGGGCACGTTCACCGGATTGTCCCGGTGCAGACCCCGGAGCTCGGACGGGATGGCGTCGAGCTCATCGATGGCCACGAACTCGGGGAGGTGTTGGTTCAGTGTCCGGGCGAAGTGCCCGGCGAGAATTCGATTCGTGCCGCCGAGGAGCATCGAAGACCAAAACCCCTCCCGGCCGTAGCCGTGGAGCGCGATTGTCGCGTCGACATGACTCAGAAACGTGTCTAACTGCGACGATTCCGAGCGAAGTACTTTCGACGAGGAAATGTGTTCACGAATGGGATGTAGTTGGGTCACGACGTACAGCGACGCCCCGGTTCGGTCGGCCACGATCTGGGCGATGTCGTCGGTGACACGCTCGAGGTTCCCGCCGTGAAAAGCCATCACCCCGAAGCTGGATCGAATCTCTGATCGTTCGATGACCCCGGGGGTCGCTAACAGCTCGGAGAAACGCACGAGCCTCGACAGTACCGCCAGTGCAGCGGATTGTCGTGGAAACGTCGAATCGACTAAACCTGTTGTCCGGATTTATTCAACTGGAGGAAGCCCCATGAGCGCTGCTGTCTCAATCGACGCCGACAACGAGCTCGTCTCGAAACTCACCGACGCCCTGCTCGCCGAGTTTCCGCCCGCCAAGACTGACCCAGCGACCTTCCTCGGTGCACAATTCGACCGAGGACTCGCATGGGTCCATTTCGACGTTGGGTTCGGTGGTTTGGCGCTTGCGCCGAAAGCCCAGTCAACGATCGACGGAAAACTGCGAGCCGCTGGCGCGCCGAGTCCGGTTTCTCGAAACCCGATCGGCCACGGAATGGGTGCACCGACGATTCACTCGTGGGGCTCACCGGAGCAGCGATCGCGGTATCTGCGCCCACTCTTCACGGGCGAAGAGGTGTGGTGCCAGCTGTTTTCCGAGCCCGGTGCGGGGTCCGACGTTGCGGGCCTGGCAACGAAAGCCATCAAGGATGGCGACGAGTGGGTGGTGAACGGTCAGAAGGTGTGGACAACGGTCGCCCACCTCGCCAAGTGGGGGATGTTGGTGGCACGGTCCGATCCTGACGCCGAGAAGCACAAGGGCCTGACGTATTTCGTCGTCGACATGAAGGGTCCGGGCGTTGAGGTCCGTCCCCTTCGCCAGATGACCGGCGATGCCGAGTTCAACGAGGTGTACTTCACCGACGCACGCGTTCCCGACATCGAACGGCTGGGCGAGCGCGGCGATGGTTGGCGTGTTGCCCTTACGACGCTGATGAACGAACGAGTATCAATCGGTGGCGCGATCGCACCACGGGGGAGCGGACCGATCGGCCAGGCCGTCGAGGCGTATCGGAAGAACCCCGATGCGGCCAAGCTCGACGAGTTGATGAAGCTCTGGTGTCGTGCCGAGACGGGTCGTCTCACGAACCTTCGAGCCGCCGGCAACCGGAAGGTTGGCAATCCCGGACCGGAAGGTTCGACGGCCAAGCTCGCCATGGCTGAACTGAACAAACAGATCTTCGAGTTCGCCGTTGGCCTGATGGGAGCGTCGGGAATGCTCTACAGCGACTACGACCATCGTGAAGCCGGCGCCGGAATGTTCACCAACGATGTGCAGCGCTCGTTCCTGCGTTCGCGGGCCAACTCCATCGAGGGTGGCACGAGCGAGGTCATGCGCAACATCTTGGGCGAGCGGGTGTTGGGTCTGCCGGGCGACGTGCGCGTCGACAAGGGCAGGAGCTGGCTCGAGGTACCACGCAACTAACGCGCCCGCTGACGCACACCGCGAACGCACGCCGCGGTTTGCGCTACGAGCTGTTCGTGGAGCCCGAGATCCCGGACCCACGAGCAGCTCAGCTACGACCTCACCGCGGCGTCAGCCGTGGCCAGGAATCTTGTTGAAGGGTCCGATGTCGGCCCGCGGTTCCTTTGGAAGACCGAGAATCTGCTCGCCGACGATTCCCCGCTGGACCTGTGAGGTGCCCGCATAGATCGTTCCCGCACGAGCATTGAAGAACACGCCCACCCAGTTGGCGCTGTCGTTCGGCGCTCCGGGGCCGTCGGCGCGAAACGCCCCGTGTGGACCGCGTCCGGTTGGCGCGAGTGCTCCCGGGCCGAGAATGTCGATCGCCAATTCGGTGACCTCTTGGTGATACTCGCTCCAGAACAGTTTGCCGATGGAGGCGTCGGCCCCGGGTTGGCGTCCGCCTAAGAACGACGTGAGCGCCTTGTACCCGAGGTAACGCATGATCTCGACTTTGGTGTGGGCCTTGGCGAGTCGCTGGCGGATGATCGGGTCCGTGACGGCACCGGTCTGGGTGGCCAGGTCGACCAATCGGTCGAGTTCGGTTCGAAACCCGATCGCACTGACCGCCGCTCCGGCCCCTCGCTCGTTACCGAGAAGCGCCATAGCAACCGCCCAGCCGCCATGGATTTCGCCGACGATGTTCTCTTTCGGACAACGCGCGTCGGTGAAGAACACCTCGTTGAACTCACTCTCGCCCGACATCATCTTGATCGGGCGAACTTCGATACCGGGCTGGCGCATGTCTACGAGCAGAAAGGTGATTCCCTTGTGCTTGACCTCGTCGGGCGCAGTGCGGGCGAGCACGAAGATGTGATTTGCCAGATGGCCGGCTGAGGTCCAGATCTTTTGACCGTTGATGACGAACTCGTCGCCGTCGAGCACTGCCCGACAGCCGAGGTTGCCGAGGTCGCTGCCGGCCGACGGCTCCGAATATCCCTGGCACCAGCGATGCTCGCCGGAGAGGACCTTCGGTAACCAGTGCCGCTTTTGTTCTTCCGTGCCCCACTTCAACATCGTGTTGCCGAGCATCGAAATCCCGAAGCCGTCGTTGGGACCGCCCGTGGGGACGCCAGCCCGGGCAAATTCCTCGGCGAGTACGACGCTTTCGATTGCGGTGAGGCCCGCCCCGCCGTATTCCTTGGGCCAACTGACGGCTAGGTACCCGTTGTCGGCGAGCGTCGATCGCCAACTCTCGGTGAACTCCGCAGCCTCCTTGTGGTCGAGTGCGCCGATACCCTTCCATTCGGCCGGGAGGCTTTCACGAAGGAACGAGCGCACCTTCGTCCGGTAGACGTCGGCCTCGGGTGGGTAGGTGAGATCCATGAGTTGAGACTACGCGGTCGAAGGGTTGCTCCGCCAAGTGCATAGTCAGCCGTTGGCGAGACCTATACGACGAGTTCGTGCAGTGTGCCGTCGGCTTCGATCAGGAAGGCGTCAGTCGCCATGGCGGCGAACGGGTGATCGGCACGTTCGGTCGCAGGCGCATTCAGCGCGAGGCGCGCGCTGCGAAGACTGGCACTCGCCGACGGTCGTGAAACAGTGGCGATCGGGCTCCCTTCGCCGCGAGATGATGTACTCAAGGCCAGACGAAGTTCGTTCCTGTGGACGAGTACGGTCGTTTCGCAGTGGTGGCCCTGCACGCACAGTGCCGCCCGACCGACAGGAGACAACGCGACGCCGAAAGCGATCGAGACGTCGTCAAAATGCTCGGCGCTGAGCCGGTCGATGAGTTCGTCCGCAGCGCCGACGAGCGCCAGCATCGGATCTCCGGTTTCGGCGAGTTCGTCGTCGGCGAGGTCGTGCAATTCGTGGAGCGCAAGTGCCGCCCGGCCGACGGGGCCGGCCAAATGGATCTCGATCCCGATATCGAAGATGCTGCCCGATGCACAGGGCACCGTTCGACGAAGAGGAATCACTGTGGCGACGGCCGGCCGCGCCATGTGGTCGTGGGCCGTTGAGGTCTCGCAGGGAACTCCGATGTCGGTTGCTCGATTCTTCGAAGTGATTGTCATGCTGGGAGCTTCGACCCCTACCTACCGGAACAAAACCACCTAAAGTGGTGAAAAGTTCACGCTGTGTCGATGATCTGGAAGATCTCGGCCGTTCGTCCGGCGGGAAGGCCATTTTGCGTGGCAATAGTTTCGTTCCACGTTCGTATGCGCGCAGAGAGTCCGTCCGGATCCTTGTGCTGGCTCACGTGGCAGCGCAACGCCGCAATCTTGCGTTCGAACTGTGCGGTGGTATCGATGGCATGGTTCGCGCCCGGCCCGCCTCCCATGACCCATACCTGGTGGGCGCTGTGGGGTTCGAAGCCTTCGTCGAGGAGCGACGTGAACGTGAAGGGATTGCGCGCGTCGGGATAGACCGCGCACATGGTTGCTTCGCCGACCGCCAGGTGGTCGGGATGACTCGTGAAGATACGTTCGAAGTTTCGAACGGGCGACTGAGCCAATACGATGTCGGGTTTGACCCGTCGAATTTCTCGGCTGATGTCCATCCGTAGGTCCAACGACGCCTGCACCAGTCCGTCGGGGTACCCGAGAAAACGAAGATCGCGAACGCCGATGGCTTCACCAGCTGCGGTTTGCTCACGCTGGCGAATGCCGGCGATCTCAATGCGCGGTACTGCGGGATCGAATCCGCCGGCATCGCCGTCGGTGACGATGCAGTAGCTCACCTCGATGCCGAGGTCTGTCCAGCCGGCGATAGTTCCGGCCGCACCGAAATCGACGTCGTCGGGGTGGGCGGTCACAACGAGCACGCGTTCAAATGCAATCGGTACAGGCATGAGTTCGAGGGTACCTCCCCGAGGGTTCAGCACCAGCCCGCCTGCGGTGGGCAACCGGCTCGACTACGTGGTTTCGTCGAGCGCCGATTTCACGCGTTCTACGGCAGTGTGCAACTGCACAGGGGAGAGCGTCGAATACGAGAACCGCACGGTGCCAGAGGGGGTCTGGTCGATGGTGAACGCGCTCCCGGGGACGAACGCCACGCCATGGGCGACGGCGCGGGCCAGGAATTGCGTGGCGTTCGTGACCTCGGGTATTTCGGCCCACAGGAACATGCCGCCCTCCGGTCGAGTGAACCGAATCCTGCCGGGCAGTTGTTCGTCGAGGGCGTCGGCCAGTGCCGTGCATCGATCTCGGTACATGGGAACGATCCGCTTCTTCTGTGCGTCGAGCCAGCCTGGCTGAGCCACGATCGAGGCAAGTAGTTGCTGGCCAAAGGTTTGCGTGTGCAGATCTGCAGCCTGTTTCGCCTTCGCACACATGGCAATGAGCTCGGGCGGACCGATCATCCATCCGACGCGAAACCCGGGGGCAACGATCTTGGAAAAGGTCGAGAGATGCACCACGCGGTTCGACATC
>JANOWU010000151.1:0-28979 GCA_031418035.1 Acidimicrobiia bacterium | reverse complement strand
TCGGCTCCGGGAGCGGATCGTCGAACGACTCCTCAAGCGACTCCTCGAACGATCCTGTGTCCGTCTGCAGTGACGTGTAACGCATCTTCATGATGTGTCCACCGCTACCGGTGTTCAACGACGCATTCGACAGGTTCCAGTGGACGATGTGCCACCCTCCCGTCCCCAATCCGAGCTCCACAGCGGTGGTGTTCACAACCACCCGGTCGCCAAGCACGACTGGGCCCGTAAGTTGCGTCAGGTTGTACGCACGAGAATTGTCGGAGAGTCGCAGCCGCTGGAGGCCGTCACGTTCCGAGAGAACCTCCGAAACGAAATGCGTTTCATACGTCGTCATACTTTCGCAGCACCGATTACAGCGACGCGATGAGCTTCTCGACCCGCTCGTCTTTGCTCTTGAAAGGGTCCTTGCACAAAACCGTTCGCTGGGCCTGGTCGTTCAGCTTCAGATGCACCCAGTCGACGGTGAAATCGCGCTTTCGTTCCTTGGCCTTCCGAATGAAGTCACCACGGAGTTTGGCTCGCGTGGACTGAGGTGGGTTCTCGACCGCGTCGTCGATGGCCTCATCGGTACACATACGTTCCACGAGACCTTTCTCCTGCATGCGGTAGAACAGTCCTCGGCCCCTGTGTATGTCGTGGTATTGGAGGTCCACCAGAGCAACACGGGCATGGTTCATCGGAAGATCGTGCCGGGCTCGATACCCCTCGATCAGCTTGTGCTTGATGACCCAGTCACACTCGCGATCGAGGAGCAACGGGTCCTTCTCGATCGTCTCGATGCAGTGTTTCCACATGTTGAGCGCCAGCGTCTCCTCTGCGGAGAACCCGTGCGTCGTGGCGTACTTCAGTGCACGGTTGAGGTACTCGCCCTGTATATCCAGCGCGCTGGCCTCTCGACCGTTGGCCAGCTTGACCTTTCGGCGACAGGTGATGTCGTGGCTGATTTCTCGAATGGCCCGTATGGGGTTTTCGAGTGTCATCTCCCGCAAAACGACGCTCGGGTCTTCAAGCATGCGCAGCATGATTCCGGCTGCGCCGACCTTGAGAAAGGTCGTGTACTCACTCATGTTCGAATCGCCGACGATGACGTGCAGACGTCGGTAGCGCTCGGCGTCGGAGTGTGGCTCGTCGCGGGTGTTGATGATGGGCCGGCTGCGCGTCGTTGCCGAACTCACGCCCTCCCAGATGTGTTCGGCGCGTTGGGTGATGCAGAACACCGCCCCCCGGGCCGTCTGCAGCACTTTGCCCGCTCCGCAGTAGATCGAACGCGACACGAGAAACGGAATCAGTACGTCTGCGTAATGGTTCAGGTCATCGGCGCGAGTGGTCAGGTAGTTCTCATGGCAGCCATAACTATTCCCGGCGGAGTCGGTGTTGTTCTTGAACAGGTAGATGTCGCCCTTGATCCCCTCCTCCCGAAGCCGCTGTTCAGCCGAACCGAGGAGGCTCTCCAAAATCCTTTCGCCGGCTTTGTCGTGAGTCACGAGGTCGAGCACGGAATCACATTCCGGCGTGGCGTATTCAGGATGGGAGCCGACGTCCAAGTACAGCCGTGCGCCATTTTCCAGGAAGACGTTCGAGCTACGACCCCACGAAACGACCCGACGAAACAGGTAACGCGCTACCTCGTCAGGACTGAGCCGCCGTTGTCCGCGCAGCGTACAGGTGACCCCGTATTCATTTTCGAGACCGTATATCCGACGCTCCACCATCGGCACCTTAGCGTGCCGCTCGCGAAACTCACCCGAACCTGAGTGAACATTGACGCGGAGTTCTTCGTATTGCAACACAATCCGTCTACGCTCGCCGTTACGAATACGTTTGCATGAGGTCGTTTTACGACAAGGGAGTTCAAGATCGTGGCCGCTCCGGTCGAACAAGTAGGTGTGATCATTGCCTGTCCCGTTTGCGGACAAAACGTGCTGCAAAAGACCATGATTCCGCTGCGTGTGCTCGACGGAGTCATTTCCTATTCGTGTGTGGATTGCGCGCGAGCACTCGTTGCGACCGGCGGAGCCGAAGGAACTACATGACGTCGGGGGGTCGTTACCCACTACGGGTCTTGGTGTCGTGTGTCGCTGTGGGAGTGGCGCTTTCGGCCTGCAGCAGTACCGAAGACAAGAAGTGGATTCGCAACTCCTCTGAGGGCCTCTTCACCAGGATTCCGAAGGAGTGGAAGACCTACAAGATCGACCCGTACGTGGTGGACACCGTCCGTTTGAAGCCCACCAAACGATCGCCCAATCGTTGGGAGATGATTTTTGATTCCACCCCGGGTGTGACCCGAGGGAAGTCACGCCAGAACCTCGAGGCGGATCTCCCGAAACGCCTCGTCGGCGAGATGTCGGTCCAAAAGACCCCGATTCCCGACAAGTTCGGACAGCTCGGACTTCGAGAAGAACTGTCGATCTCGCTCATGCGGCGGCTTGCGACGAGCGAGTTCGGCGAATCACCACCACCCATTGCCTCCGACGTTGAACTGGCAGAGGCGAATACCGGAACGAACGAGCTCGCTGTCACCGATGCGGGTTTCGACCCCGTCGCGGAGTTCACGGAGCAAGGCAACCCAAGCGTGGAACTCCTGGTGAATGAAGAATACCCGGCCACCCACAAATTCCCTGGCGCACCCCAGATGCGTGGCGTGCACGTTCGCTTCAATTGGGAGATCTATGACGACCGCTGGGTCACGATCGACCAAACGATCCTGCACGATCCGAAGACCAGCAAGCTCTACCGACTTGTTCTCAAGTGTGAGGCGTCGTGCTTCAAGAAGAACGCCAAACTGGCGAACGAAATCTCACGCTCCTTTACGCTCAAGAAGTAACGAGGACTTCACATGTTCATAGCCTCCTCCGAGACTCCTGTACACGTTCCGGTCGTCAACACCGAACGCAAGCCACGTCGCAAGATGCTCTTCTTCGACCGAGCCAAAGTGCTGATCCTCATCTTTGGGTACTTCAGTCTGGTCATCGTCGCCGAGCATGGCGAGACGCCTCTGACCACATGGGGCGAAGCGTTCCGTAGCCAAACCCGGGCGAAATCATGGTTGCTGGTCATCGCAGCGATTGAGCTGATTCGCCAGATCCACTATGTGATATCGGAGAAGTCCGGCGATTACCACCATGTGTGGACCGAGAAGTTCTTCGGTTCGTGGGAACGATTCTGGTCCCGACGCAACCCGTGGCTTCGATTTCGCCTTGCCCGGGCCGTCCGCGTCACGATCTGGTTGGTCATCTTCAATGCGATCTTGGCAAGTGTCTGGAAGCGACCGTTCCTCCAAAACTTCAGCTACGCACCTACTCGGATCCTTCGGGTTCTTTTCTCCCCCTCGAGCGGCGGGTTGCCTCTTATCTTCGAAATCCTGGTCAGTCTCCTCTTCAGCGTCGGATCGATCTTCTTCCTCTACTACTTCATCTCCAAGGGCGGCGATGACTTGCTCCTCCCTGAAGAGGTTGGGGTCACGTTCAAAGATGTGTGGGGGCAGGACAAGGTCGTCTCGAAAGTTCAAGAGGTCGTCCAATTCCTCGAAAAGCCGGAGGAGATCGAGAAAAAGGGCGGGTACGTTCCCGGGGGCATTCTGCTTTGGGGACCTCCCGGTACCGGAAAAACGCTCATCGCGAAGGCGATTGCCGGCGAAACCGGCAAGCCATTCGTGTCGGTCGACCCCGGTTCGTTCAATCAAATGTTCATGGGCGTCGGTATTCTGAAGGTGAAGGCCCTCTATCGAAAGCTACGCAAGCAGGCCCTTCGTCACGGTGGCGTCATCGTGTTCTTCGATGAGGCCGACAGCCTCGGAAACCGAGGGAGTGCGGTCGCGGGCGCGCAGTCCGACCTCTACCCGTCGCACACGGGACACGAGTTCGCCTGTAACGGGTTGCACTATGTGTCCGAGACGACCGCGCGCTTCGTCCTTCAGGCGGCCGATCAATCGACGACTGAGCTTCAGGCACCGAAGTTCTCAAGCAAGATCGCCCAGATCATCATGGGAGGAATGGGTGGTGGAGGCATGGGGACGCTCCAAGCTCTCCTCACGGAAATCTCCGGCATGGAAAAGCCGCGTGGATTTGTCGGTCGGCGCCTTCGCAAGTTCTTGAACATGCCGACCAAGAAGCCGCCGAAGTACCGCATTTTGATGATCATGGCGACAAACCTTCCTAGCGCTCTCGACGAGGCGCTTCGTCGCCCCGGCCGCATCGACCGTGAGTTCAAGATCGATTACCCGACGTTGGAAGGCCGAATTCGAACCTATGAGGGATACCTCAACAAGGTCAAGCACGCGATCACGGCCGAGCACATCGAGCGGCTCGCTGTTTCCTCACCTCGTCAGAGTGGGGCGGTCATCAAAGATCTGGTCAACGAAGGCGTGATCAGCGCGATGCGCGACGGACGCGATGTCGTCACCTTCCAAGATCTCTTGAAGGCCCGCGAGCTCAAGGTGCACGGCATGTCCGATGGACCGCACTCGGTGGCTCTCGAACGTCATATGGTGGCGATCCACGAGGCTGGCCACGCCGTGGCCATGAAGGTCTTGTACAAGCGCCATTTCATCGATATCGCCACGATCGAGCGCCGAGGTGCGGTGGGTGGGTTCGTGTCACCCGTCCCCCTTGAGGAAGAGATGTTCCCGTGGAAGCACATGCAAGAGGACGAGGTCATGACGTTCATGGCGTCGCTGGCTGCGGAGCGCCATTTCTTCAACGGCGACAACTCCGTCGGCGTGGGCGGCGATATGCGGAGCTGGACCTCGATCGTTGCGGCAATGGTGAGCAGCGCGGCAATGGGAGAAACGCTGGCCAATCCGATGGTGTACCTCGCGTCGCGTGGCGAGAAGAGTTCGACCCATTTCGATGATCAGATCGAGTCCAAGCTGCAGGAGCTCTACCAGCGAACCGTCGACCTGGTGGTCAGTCACGAGTTGCAGATCATGGGTGTGGCACATGCTCTCGAACAGCACCACACGATCAACGGCGAAGACATCGACGCCATCTTCAGCGGAGGCAAAGGCCCACTGGTCGATGGCGCCTGGTACCACACCGAAGAATTCGGGTTCCTCTATCGGCGCTATCACGCGGCAGCGGTGGAAGCACACAAGACGCAGTCGAAGCTGGATGCGCCGTTCCCTGCAGCTGGCTCCGTCGTGTTCCTCGGATCATCCTTTCCGCGGCCACCCGAGCTCGGTGCGGGCTCATCGTCGTTCAACGACAGCGGCAACTGAGCCATCAAGAACCAGCTGGGCCTCAGTCGTCGCGACGGTTCGGCTTCGGTGCATTCGACGGAGGCTTCACGGGGCCGGGTCGGACAGACCCGGGCTGGGCTCGGTCGGCGAAGATAACGACGTCGCCATTCGCTGCAGCGGCGGCTGCTGCCGCGGCAACTCGTGAAGATGCCACCCGATCGGCCCAGTCGTAGAGGCTTTCGCCGGATTCCAGGACGCTCGTTGCCTCGTCGCGGAGGCGACCGAGTCGATGGACCCGATCGATTCGCCACGGACCGAGCCGTAGGAGCAGGTAACTCAGGCCGCCAGCGGGGATCGGGAGCCAATAGGCCGCGAGGCGATATGCGGAGATGGCAAGTGCGCCTTGGGCGATCGGCGCTCCGAAAAGCCCGAGCGCCGCACCAAGGGCTGCTTCGAACAGCCCGAGACCGCCTGGGGTGATCGGGATTGCCGCCGTGATGTTGGCCAGACAGAAGGCCACCAACACCGCGTCGGGTCGCATTTGCACCCCGAACGCGAGAAGAAACACCCAGAGCGCGGCGGCGTCGATAAGCCAGTTCGCGCAACCCCAGAGGGCGAGTCTCGCAAGGAGGCGAGGCTTGCCGGCGAGTTCTTCAGCTCTCCCGCCGAAACGTCGGATAAAGGTCGCTGACCGGTCGGCATCGATGAATCGGAACCGGGCTGCTAACCGGCCGATGATCAGCTCTGCCCGGTTCGCTCCCTTCAATGCGGCGAAAATGAGCCCGAAGAAGACCGCCAGGACGAACACGCCGACCAAGGCGACCGTGACGTACCCCGGGCGAACACCGCTGAAGGGGATCGACACGATGAAGGTGATCCAGAGGATCACGTTCAACAGGGCAGCCGAGCCGAGACCTACGAGCGCGAGTGCGAAACCGGCCGACGCCTTTTCTTCACCCGCCAACAGCAGGAGGCGGTACCCGAGTGCTGGCCCGGCAGCACTTCCACCCGGTACGACGTTGGTAAGGGCCTTCGTGGCGAGCTGGATCCGAAACAGCGTGCGGGTTCGCAACGGCGTGGGGCTCAACGCCACACGGGTGAGCTTGGAGTAGGCGATCAGCGACGCAATCTCCAGCCCGAGACCCACGAGTAGCAGTATCGGCCGCACATCGGAGAAGGCTCGAAAAGCCCGCCGGGCGCCGGTGAGCTGCGGCAGCACGAAGGTGTTCAGGACGAACAACATCAGCACGACTTGTATCGTGCGGGTCATTCGTTTGCGCAGTGCTTTCGACCGCGGCGCTGGTTCAGGCGCTGAATCGTCGGCCAGCGAGTTCATCGTCGGCTGCCCACTTCCGACCTTCGTTTCGTGTCGATTACTTCGTCGGCGGAATCACTTCGACGGCGTCGACCACGTACACGAGCGACTCGGAGGGCTTGATGCCCAGCGCCGCCGATCCTTCCTTACCGTACGCTTTCGACGCGGGCACAACGATCTGACGACGGCCGCCCTGCTTGATGCCAATCAGCCCCTCGGCCAAGCCGTCGATGATCCCGCCCCGGCCGAGGCCCTTGATCTCGAACAGGCTTGGCGGCGTTGCGTCCCAGGTCGACGCGAATTGCTTCTTCGATTCCACCACTACGCCGACGTAGTTCACCTTGAGATCCGAACCCTTGACGGCCGTCGGCCCGGTGCCCGTGGCGATATCCTTGACTTCGATCTTTGTCGGCGCAGCGCTCGGAATCGAGACGTCCGGCTTTTTCGCGATCTTTGGCGGCAGGGACGTCGTTGTCACTGCGGGAATGGTCGTTGCGGCGGCTCCGCTGTCGGCCGCGACGGTGTCGCCGCCGCCATCGCCGTTGCGCCAAAAGAGAGCCACTCCCACAAGCAATACGCCCGGAATGAGGAAGGTCAACAGACGCTTCCTCTTCTTCGCGGTCTTCTGCTTCTCCGTGATCGCCACGACCTCGTTGATTTTTTCCTGTCGCCGTTGATCTTGACGTTGACGCTTCTCGGTTGCCACGGGCGCAAAGGTTACTGGAGGAACGCTCGAATCCCTGTCACTGCCCTACGATGCTGCCGTGCCTGACCTCGAGATCGTGTCGCGTGCTGGTCATCCCGACTTTCTCGACCTCCCCTGGGACACCGATCTCGCCGCATGGGACGATCCACGGCTCGTCAACGTCGCTCGGGGCGTTTCTCGCCACATTGTTCGCTTTCTTCGCTACCCATCGGGTATCTACGCAATCAAGGAAACCCGCACCGAGCGTGCGCATTCCGAATATCACCTTTTGCGCAGGATCGCCGATCGTGGGCTCCCTGTCGTAGAAGGAATTGCGGTTGTAAGTGGACGTACTACCGTCGCCGATGGGGCCCTCATCACCAAACACCTTTCGTTTTCACTTCCCTATCGCTACCTGTTCCAGGGCGCCGTCGTTGAAGATTTATCCCAAAAGTTGCTCGACGCGCTGAGCCTTTTGCTCGTCCGATTGCACCTCGACGGCGTGTTCTGGGGCGACTGCTCGCTGTCGAACACACTGTTTCGACGCGACGCCGGCGCGCTCGCTGCGTATCTGGTCGACGCCGAAACGGCGACCATCGGCGAGCAGAGGCTTTCCGACGGCCAACGTCGCCACGACATCGAATTGGCCGCCGACAACTTGGGCGGCGAGATGCTCGACCTTGCAGCCGGCGGGCGATTGGATTCGCTGCTGGATCCCCTGACGATCGGCGACGATCTTCGTGGTCGATACGACCGACTGTGGGAACAATTGGTGGGACCGGAGGTCTTCGGGCTCGATTCGAAACATGGACTCGCTGCTCGAACCAGAAAGCTCAACGATCTCGGTTTCGATATCGACGAGTACCGAACACGACTCACGCCGGATGGAAGCCATGTGCAGATCGTCCCCCGTGTCGTGGAACAGGGGCACCATCGCCGTCGTCTGCAGCAACTCACCGGACTCGACGTGGACGAGGGCCAGGCTCGCCGTCTGCTGAATAACATCGACGAATACCGATCCGACCTCGAGTATCAGCGATCGACATCGCTCCCCGATGCCCTGGTTGCCTACGAGTGGCTCACAAAGGTGTATCGGCCGACGCTGGATTCGCTTCCCGATGACCTGCTGGTTCGCCTACCTGAGGCCGAGGTCTTCCATCAGATCCTGGAACATCGGTGGTACCGGTCGGAGCAGTTGGGACACGACATCGGGCTCGACGCCGCCACGAGGAGCTATGCCGACGAAGTCCTCGCTCACCAGCCCGAAGAGGCGACGATTCTGCCCGACCCCGACGATTCGTCCACCAGCGACGACTCCTCCACCAGCGACGGAACCCCCAGCATCGGCGAATCCGGCTCCGACCGCGAATCAGGTTCGGACGACGACCTGACCGGCGGAAGTGTCGTCGGACGGTAGTTCCTCCGGCGTCGGACGGGTGAGCAGAACACCTGCGACGACGAGCCCGATGCCCAAACCAATCGTAAGTGTGATTACAACCCGGGCTACGACTGGCGCAAACGCGAACGGAATCGACGAAGCGGAAAGCGTCGATAGATCGGCAAGGCCACCCACCATCGTCATGAGACCGGCGCCGAACGTGACCAGATAGAGGCCATCAGTGCGCTTACGGAGATACATCCACAGGCCGACAAGCGTGGCGATCCAGGCAGCGAACGACGCAAACCCGATGCTCGCCGTCCGGGTAAGACCCTCCGTGAACGTCGAACGAATGCCGAACGCAATCCCCACCAGATGCACGACGTCGGCGACCAGGAGGGCGACAGCGGCCAGGATGATCAGGGGCCGCAGTCGTTTTCGACCAGCGAGCGTTCGACCCTCGAAGGTGCTGGCCAGCGACAGGCCCAGAGCTAAGAGCGCGGCCGCAGCCAGCCAGGGAAGCTTCGACGAGCCCGGCTTCCAGCGCACTTCCACGGTGGCGTTGTATTGAACGGTGTCGGTGGTGACGGCCCCATCGGGGGAAGCACCTTGGAGAACGACAACCACTTCTCGCTGCACGAGGTGCGGCTTCCCCGGTGCTTTGCGGACCTGGGGCGGATCGCCGCCCATCCGATGGCCGCGGTGGTCATGCCAGCGCACGACCGCATCCGATGACAAGCGTTTCCACTTGGGTGGCCCGGTGGGGTTCAACGTCTCCGGGACGTCAGTGGCCCCATTGCGGTCCTTGTTGAGATACACCGCGGCGGACTGTTCGTTCTGGAACACGCCGTCGGGTCCGACCCGGAGGTATGGATTCCCGTCGTAGTCGGGCACACTGAGTTCGGGGCCGCTGCGCCACCGCAGTTCGAGGCGACTCCCGGCCTCGATGGAACGAAGATCGAAGGAAGGTTTGCCGGCTCGGAGGGGAACTCCGTCTTGGAGCACGATGGAGACGACGTGTGCGATGTAGTTCGACGAAGGTGCATTTCCGGCGCTGTGCGCCGCTGCATCCGGCGCGCTCACGATGTGCGCAACCAGCAAAAGACACCCGGCAACCAGCGTCCGGATCGATCTCTCAGCTCGGGTCAACATGGCAGTTTCGCTCCAACGACTTCCAAGTCGACGAGCGATCGACGGGCCAAACTCGTGAATACCGGGACTTCGGTCTTGAGGCTTGGCGAGAGGGTCGACAGTCCTCGTTCCACTCGGAAGTGAGCTTCCAGAAATCGTGCCTCGCTGGATCTGTCCCGCTTCCCCACCGTCACCGCCAACAGATGGGTATCGCCATGGAGCCGATCCCAGTACATGTTTTTCGCTGGGCCGAGCTTTCCGTCCGACACCAACGTCTCGAACTCACAGAGCGCAACGGGGAGCCCGACCAGTTGAGTTCGGATGTCGCCTTCCAAACCGGTGTCGTTGTTCCCTCGAGCGAACAAGAAAACCGCTACGGCGACAAACGAAACCGCCAGCAACACCAGGAACAACACTCGACGACGGGAGAACACCCTCTAACTCTCGCGCAACTCGGTGACGAGTCGACGCGCAACTCCACATGAGACGACGCGCGACTCGGTGATGAGAGGCCCCCAGGGTCACGTACCGAAGGGCCGGAGGACTAGCGTTCGACGTGTGTCTGTTCTCGAAGTGCTGTTCTCCCCCGAAGTCGCCGACGCAATAGCGGAGCGTCGGCCCATCGTCGCATTGGAGTCGACCATCTCCTCAACGCTGGGCCTGCCGACCCCGTACAACGCTGAGGTAGTTGCTCGGTGCAACGCGGCGATCCGCGAACGGGGCGCAGTCCCGGCCATGACGGCAATCCTCGACGGCCGGGCAGTCGTCGGTGTGACCGATGACCAGCTGGCCCGGGTCCTCGACGGAACCAAGAAATGTGCGCAGCGAGACGTGCCGATCGCCCTCGCCCAGCGCTGGGACGTCGGCGTCACAACCGTTTCGGGCACACTTGCGCTCTGCGTCGCCGCAGGTATCAACGTGTTCGCGACCGGCGGCATCGGCGGCGTGCATCGAGACGACCACCTCACGGGCGACGTGAGCGCCGATCTTCGATCGATCGCAAGATCGCCCGTGGTCACCGTTACAGCGGGAGCAAAAGCGTTTCTGGACCTGTCGAAGACGGTTGAGTTGTTGGATTCACTGAGCGTCCCAGTACTTGGTATGTGTACAAACTATTTCCCGGCCTTCTATTCCCGGTCCAGCGGCATTGCGATCCACTTCCGCGTGGACTCGGCGGCCGAGGCAGCAGCGATTGCGCGAGCACAGTGGGACCTCGGAGGCGGCGGAGTCGTAGTCGCCAATCCGATCCCCGAGGCGGCGGAGATTCCCAATGACGAGATCGACCCGATCATCGAGGAGGCACTTGCCCGCGCCTCGAAGGAGCAGATCAGCGGTGCGGCGCTCACCCCCTACGTCCTCGGCGTCATTGCGACCGTTACGGCCGGTCGCAGCATTCCGGCGAACCTGGCCCTGGCCGAGAACAACGCCCGGGTCGCAGCAGATATTGCACGTGCGCTTATCAGCTAGTACTAGCCGAGCTGAGTCTCGCCTCGCGCAACTCGACAGGTAAGACATCGGAGTGGACGACGACAACCCGCTGGGTCGCTCGGGTGAGGGCAACGAAGAGAGTCCGGTAACCCCTCTGCACTCCCCCGGGGTGTTCGTCGATGATTCGCGACGGTTCGACGACGACAACGGCGTCGAATTCGAGACCCTTCGCAGACTCGGCGGCGATGACCGAGATGCCTTCGTCGAGACGCATGTTGCTCCGGGCATCGGCGACGGACACGTGCGCCTCGGCAAACGCGGCCACCGTATCGTCGACGATCGATGCAGGGACAAGCACACCGACAAGACCTGCCATGTCGTGCAAGCGTCGAGCCGCTTCGACAATGGCCACACCGATCTCCGACCGATCTACGTGCATCGTTTCCGGTTCGGCCGGGCCTTCGCGAACGGAGCTCAATGGTTCGACGTTCGGTGCCGCAGTTGGGAGCAGACGATTCGCAAACTCCACCAACTGCGACGGGACGCGGTAGCCGACCGTCAGGTTGTGAATCCGGCCAGGCACCGGTTGCGGTGAGCGACCGCGGGCGTCCGGGCGTTGATGTCCGAGCTCGGCGAGCACGTCGGACCAAGAATCCTGGCCCCACGGTGTCGTGGACTGAGCGAGGTCTCCGAGGATCGTAAGCGAACGTGCGGTTGAGCGTCGGGCGACCATTCGCAACTCCATGGCCGAGAGATCCTGCGCCTCATCGATCACGACGTGACCAAATTGAGGGGTGTCGCCAGTGACACGATCGTTGATCTCATCGAGGAGGGCGACGTCGGCGCGTGTCCAGCGTTCCTCGCCGACCTTGGTCGCTTGTTTACGAACCAGCGATCGCATCTCCGATACGTCGAGAATGCCATCAGCCGCCCCACGCAACGACTGCAGGGAACCAAGCAGTTTTCTCAGCACCGATGGTGCCGCGAACGAGGGCCACACCGTGTCCACCGCAGTACGAAAGCCCGCTTGTTTGCGAAGGTCGTCGACGAATTGAAACTGTTGCTCCGGCGACACATCGGAACGCGACGATCGAATGCGCCACGACAACGCAACCAGTTGCTCGCGAAAGACATCGCGGCCCGGATTGAGTGGCAACTGACGTGCTGTCACATCGTCGAGAAGTTGAGCAACCTCCGACGCTGGGACGCGGACGCCACCGAAACGGGTCATGAATTCGAAGTCCGGTTGGACCACGACGTCGTGTGCGTCGCGAATACGACCGCTCAATGCCCGATTGATGACGAGCGCCATTCGAGGATCGCCCTTGAGCGCGGCGACCTCCGACGTTTCACTAGATCGCACCGGATAGAGACGCGAATTCAGGATCTCCACGGTTGACTGCACAACCGATGTCTCCCCGAGCGAGGGAAGCACGTCACGGATGTATGAAAGGAAGAGCCGATTCGGGCCGATCACGAGCATCTTGCGACGTTCGAAGTGTTCCCGATTCGTGTACAGAAGAAAGGCTGCCCGATGCAGTCCGACGGCCGTCTTGCCAGTACCGGGACCGCCCTGAACGACGGCGAGGGAGTTCATTGGGAGTCGAATGATGACATCTTGCTCCGCCTGAATCGTGGCCACGATGTCGCGCATCGACCCCGAACGCGCTCGGTCCAGCTCGGCAAGGAGAGGGTCGGGAATTCCGCCGGATCCTGCATTCGACGGTTCGTCAGCGGTGAAATCCTCGTCGAACACACCGACGAGGACGCGACCGTCGAGCGCGAATCGCCGACGATGATCGAGGGCCAGCGGGTCAGCCCAGGTCGCTCGGTAGAACGGGGCAGCAACTCCCGCTCGCCAGTCCACCACCAAGGGTTCGCCGTGGTTGTCTTCGACATGGCGACGGCCGATGTAGAACGAGTCCCCCTCGCCCGAAATGCGACCGAAGGTCAAAGGGGCTTTGGAGTCGCCGACGGCAACGAGCCGTTCGGTGAGCACAGCCTGAATTGCCGCGGCGTCTATCGCCTCGGTGAGCCGGGCATCGCGACGTGCCAACTCCAGAGCGGCGCTCGCACGCTCACGCATCGCCTCGAGGGCGGCGTACGCACGATCAATGACCTCCTGCTCTTCGGGAATCCCCGAAGGCGGCGTGCCTAGTCGTGGATCCACACAGGGGTGCCACCGGGAACTTGCGATGGCAGCCAGCGAGCTACAGACATCGGGATACGGACGCAGCCGTGCGACGCCGGATAGCCGGGAATAGCCCCGCCATGAATCGCGAAGCCTCCGCGGAAGTACAGCGGGTTGTACAGACGACCGAGGCGCGAGGTCCGCCAGCCGTTGATTCGGCCGCCGACACGAAAACGCCCGCGAGGAGTGCGAGCAACCCCGCAGCTGCCCTTCACGCAGTACCGACGGTTGTTGCCTGTCGATACGGGGATGACGCGGGCCAACTTTCCACCTTTGTAGAAGTACATCCGCTGTTGGCTGATGTCGACTTCGATCGAGGTACGACCAGTGGCGGTGGGGTCGGGCCGTTTCGTGCTCGTGGCCGGCTTCGCCCCCTTCTTCACCTTCGTGGTTTGCGGCGAGTCCGTGGATGTTGTCGCAGCAGTCGTCGTGGTGTCGCCGGTCGTCGTCGTCGCTGCGGTCGTTGTCGTGGCTGCGCTCGTCGTGGTCGCGGCGGTTGTGGTCGTGGCCGCACTTGTCGTCGTGGCGGCCGCTGTCGTCGTCGTGCTATCCGAAACTACTTGGACGACGGGCACAAACGCTGTCGGGGCCGGTTCTGAAGGCGCCGCCTGTGCGAACGCGGTTGCGGGTACTGCCAGTACGAGCGTAACGATGATTGTTCCGACGCCTGCTTTTCGACTTCCGTCTGATGAGTGAAAACGCATTTGACAAATATACGTGCACGAAAGATCTTGGGGAAGGATGTTTCGCAGTTTTGCATGCGTCAGTCAGTGATGCGGCGTGCGTCCTCAACAAGATTGATGGCCCAGATCACCTCGGCAAGTTTGTCGGCCGCACTTATCGCCGGAAAGCGCTGAGGGTTCTCCGGGGTGCAACACGAAGCCAACGGCGCAAGAATCGTCCACGGGGTCGGATGGCAGAACTGCACGACGGAATACCGGTCCTCGGTTTGCCCCGGAAGAGCCACGACGCGGTGAGGACCGGCTCGAAGGACCCCGTTGGTGAGCTGTTCGAGCATCATTCCGGTGTTCACGATGAGTTGTCCCTCGGGGGCGACTGCGTCGATCCATCGTCCGTCGGCCAACTTCACCTGAAGGCCGCGCGTGGTTGCCCTGGGGAGCGCCGTGATCAAGTTGATGTCGCAGTGTTCGGCTGCCCAAACGTGACCGTCACCAGGAACTTCTTTCATCGACGGATAGTGAATGGATCGCGTCAGGGTCGACCCGTTGTGAAGCATCATTTCGAATAGGTCCTCATGGCACCCGAGCCCGACTGCAATGATCCGCAGGAAACGGCGCTGGAGGTCGTTGACCTCGTCGTGGAACGTCGTCAGTACTTTGGTGATGCCGGGGATCGCCGACTCGGGAAGCACCTGGGTGGGGTACGACGAGGGGTACTTTTCGCGTAGTGGGTGCCCGACGGGCACCTCGCGTCCCCAATTGAGCATTTCCTTCCAGTCGGGCTTGTCGGCGATTGCTGCGGTCTCGACGAGAAGTCCGGTGTAGCCCGTTTGGCCATGAGTTCCGGGAGCATTGAAGCCCTGTTTCACTTCTGGGCTCAACGCGTAGAACTCCTGGAGCATGGCATACGCGTCGTCGAGAAGGTCCGATCCCAGGTCGTGGCCGACGTAAACGAATCCGGTCCGTAGGCTCCGCATGGTGCCGTCCACGATCGCTCGCTTGGTGGCGGCATCGCCTTTTTCGTACCTCACCAGATCTACGGCAAGAATCTCTGTCGCGACTTCAGCAGTGCTCATAGGAAAACGCTAGCCCTCTCCACCGGTCTTTGGGGCAGTGTGAACTTTGGCACCGTCGTGGATGCTTCGGGCAAGGTCGACGATTCGTTCCGTCGTCATGTCGACCCGCCAGGTTTGGGTGAGAAATTCACCTCCCGTTTCGTTGCGGAGTCCGGTCGACGAATAACACGCGACCGTCGGTCCGAATTCGCACGCACCAAGGCACCCGGCCTCGGTGAGTCGAACGCTGCCACCGGTTTGGTAGTAGGCAAGACGCTCCTTTTCAAAGGCAGCCCACACTTCTCCATACATGTTGCGCGCCCCCCGCTCGGTGCAGCGTGGGCCGACACAGATCAGGACATGTGCCGAGGTATCCGTTTTCGGGATGCCGAGGGGAGGAACGGTCGAGTCGAACGTCATTGTTCGAGACTAGGGCTTGTTCGTTTCCATCGACGAAGCGTCGGTCCGAAACAGCTTCCAACGTCGAACGATCAGTCGTGGACATCGGAGCCTGCAACAATCAACGGGTGACTTCTGTGAACCCGGTCGTCGTCGTTTGCGGCGAAGCCCTGATCGACCTTACGCACGGCCCGCACGACGCGGACCTCCACTACATCGGGCATGTGGGGGGCGGTCCATGCAACACCGCTGTGGCTCTCGGGCGTCTGGGTACACCTACCGGACTTCTCGGACGGATCAGCACGGACCGGTTCGGCCAAGCGATCCGCACACATATGAGTTCGAGTTCGGTCGACTTTCGCTACGTCACCGACACCGCCGACCCAACGATGTTGGCGGTCGCAACCATCAGTGATTCCGGCAACGCCGACTACTCGTTCTACATGGCGGGTACAGCCGACGTCGGGCTCACCGCAGCCACACTGCCCGTTCTCGACGAGTCCGTCGCCATCTTGCATTTCGGAACGCTGGCCCTTGCGTTGGAGCCGGTCGGCACCGCGCTGTGCGCCCTTGCCAAACGCGAAATCGGGCGACGTCTCCTAGCCCTTGACCCCAACGTACGACTGGTCGCGATCTCCGACGTCGACGGCTACCGATCCCGCATCGAGGAGTTGGTATCCATAGCCGATGTCGTGAAAATCAGCGATGGCGACCTGAGCGCGCTCTGGCCCACGCTGTCCGTTGAGGAGCAGGCTGCCAAGTTATTCGAGTCTGGACCCGTGTTGCTCTGCGTGACCCGCGGTGGGGATGGCGTGACGGTGTTTCATGCCTCCGGGCGATTCGAGGTCGCGGCGGCGCACGTTGAGGTCGTCGACACGATCGGCGCTGGCGACACGTTCAATGCGGCGCTTCTTCACGCACTTGTCGAACGGGGAACCGTTCGTCGTGAGGACATCGCAGCGATGAGCCACGACGCAATTCGCGATTGCGTTGCCTTTTCGGCGCGGGCCGCTGCCATCACCTGTTCGCGTGCGGGAGCCAACCCGCCCTGGGCGAACGAGTTGTGAGCCCGAGCGCTTCCTTCACCTCGCCCAGGGCGGGAGAGGGAACTTCGGATGGACAGCGAGGCACAGCACGAGCAGCTGCATCGCTTTCGTCAGGGCACCCAGACAGTCTCCGCTGACACCACCCAGCCAACGGTCGAAGAGTCGCTTCGCAACTACGACCGCGACCACGGTTCCGAGCAGGATCCCTGACGTCCACGCCACGTTGGAAAGAACCAGCAGCACCGCAACCTCGGTGATCGTCGTAAGGAGCACCACACGATTGTCGACACCCTCGAGGTACGGCTTGGCCACTGACGATGGATCAGACGGCGCCTTGGCCACTCGCAGCATGAGCACCGAGGCGAATCGCCCAGTCATGTGTGCACATAGCAATGCCGAAACCGCCCCAGCCACCGACAACGAGGCGAGGAGCGCAAGTTCGCTGCCGACCACGATCACGAGGCCGGT
Organism: Acidimicrobiia bacterium; assembly: GCA_031418035.1. Classification (GTDB taxonomy): domain Bacteria; phylum Actinomycetota; class Acidimicrobiia; order Acidimicrobiales; family JANYDT01; genus JANOYY01. The sequence goes on along the minus strand of JANOWU010000151.1, from coordinate 12,024 downwards.
AGCTCCGAAGGCGCCCACGCGGCTGTCGCGCATGATCTCTCGACGCCGCTGTGGCGACGACCCGCCCAAAGCGTCGCAAAGATCAGCGAAACCGTCCTCATGGAGAAACCCGGTGATCACCACTGCAACGCCAACGCACACCAAGGAACCCACCATTGGCGGAAAATCGAGCAACGAGCGAACGACCCACAGTGCAACCGAAGCCAATCCGCCAACCAACAGCCCAACCAACGGAAAGAACGCGGCCGATGCCCCAACATCTGTGGGACCGCTCGGCGTCCACGCGGGAGTGGGGATTCGCGTCAGGAATTGCACTGCTGCAAGGAAGCGACCGACGGTGCGCCGAAACACTGACCCCAACGGAGCATCTTCAGACGTACTGGGCACCTACGGACCTTAACGAGCGATAACTCGGCCAGGAGTACCCGACGCCAACTCGCCGATAACCGCTGCGTGATCTCCCCTTTCGAGAAGCTCTGCGCACAGATCATCGAGCCGGTCCGGGGCGACACAGAGCAGGAGCCCGCCCGACGTCTGCGGATCGGCCAGCAGCCGATGTGCGTCGACACGTGACGTCTCGATGGACAGCGAGTCTGCGACGAACTCGAGATTTCGGCCTGTGCCACCTGGAACGAATCCTTTCGCAAGGATCTCCGCCGTGAGCGGCAGGATGGGGATCATGTCGACGGTGATCCGTGCCTCGACGCCACTCGCCAGGGCCAACTTGTGAAGGTGCCCCGACAGTCCGAAACCGGTGACATCGGTGGCGGCTCGCACCCCCGCCCGCACGGCGGCGGCGGACGCCGAAGCATTCAGACGCGTCATCGATGCGACGGCTGCATCGACTGCCGGTTGCAACCACCCATGTTTGGTCTCCTCGAGAGACGATCGTTTGAGGGCTGTAGTGATCGTGCCGGTCCCAATAGCCTTCGTGAGCACCAGAATGTCGCCGACCCGGCCCCCATCGTTCGTCATGATTTGCTCAATCTGGACTTCACCGAGGACGGACTGGCCGAACATCGGCTCAGGTCCATCGATCGTGTGCCCGCCGCCGATGACCCACCCGCCGCGTTCGGCAAGGTCGCCGGCGCCGGCCAGGACATCGCCGAGCAGATCGAGCGGCAGCTGATCGCGCGGCCACGCGGCGATATTCAGCGCAAGCATCGGTGTGCCACCCATCGCATACACGTCGCTCACCGAGTTCGCCGCGCCAATCGCTCCCCACGTGTAGGCATCGTCGACGAGGGGCGTGAAGAAGTCGACCGTCGACACAAATGCGCGCGTCGCATCGACGCGCCATACGGCGGCATCGTCACCGGTTGCCGTCCCGACGAGCAGGTCAGGATGGGTTGCAAGAGGCACGCGGCGCAGAACCTGCGCCAGCTCGGCTGGACCGAGCTTGCATGCTCAACCCGCGCCGTGGCTGTATTGGCTGAGTCGAACTTCTTCGGGCATGACCCGATGAGTCTTGCAGCGATCGGTAGGGACAATCACGCGTTCCACAGGATTTCTCTTGTCGGCGACGTGTGACGAAAACCCGAGTAATTACTCACAATCAGTTGGTGTCGTCGGGTCCAAGGGTGAAACGATGAGTGGTCGATGCCCGCTGCCCCTGGAACCGCTCGAGCGGCCTTAGAAAACCGACCCTTCCGTCGGCTGTACTACGCGGGTTTCGCATCCAATATCGGTTCGTGGATGCAGACCGTGGTGCTCGGGCCCTTTGTGTACAAGCTCTCCGGAAACTCGGCCCGTTTCGTTGGGCTTGTGATCTTCGCGCAGCTCGGTCCCCAGCTCCTGGTGGCCATTCCCGGTGGTGCGCTTTCGAATCGAGTGCCGAATCGCAAGGCGCTCATGCAAACCCTGCAGATCGTTCAGGTTCTGTCGGCGCTGTTTCTGTCGTGGGTTGCTGCGCAGCCGCAGCCGTCGAAGAACCTCGTGTTGATCGGCGTCGCCATTGGGGGATGTGCCGGCTCGCTCTATGCCCCGAACTACCAGGCCATCCTTCCGGATTTGGCAGGGATCGAGAACATCGCCGGCGCAGTCTCACTCAACAGCACCCAGGTGAACGGTTCGCGGGTGCTGGGTCCCGTCTTCTACGGGCTCCTGGTTCGCTTCGTCGGGCTCACCCCATCCGGGGCATTTTTGATCAACGCGGTCAGTTTCGGAGTGCTCATCGTGGTACTTCAGGGCATCGCGGTGGCAAGTGCGCCACCACCAACCGCCGAGACACCAACCGGCATTCGTGTGTTGACCGAGGGCATCGACGTCGTTCGCCGCAATCCTGTTCTGCGACGCTCGCTCATCACCATGGCGTTCATGGCATTGTTCGCTCTTGTCTTCATCGGGCAGTTTCAGACCATTTCCGCGCGGGCGTTCGGCATCGACGGAAAAAGCACGACCTACTCCCTTCTCTACGCAACCTGGGGCTTTGGTTCACTACTAAGCGCGCTTTCGATGGGAACGGTCTTCGCTCACGTCGACAAGCGACGACTTACCAAGCCGATGCTCCTCGGGTTCTCGTTTTTCATCGCCCTCTTCGGTTTCGTCCGGTCCCCCGCCCTTGCGTTCCCCGTTGGATTCGGGCTCGGCTGCTGCTACTTCGGAACCCCGACGGCCTTGTTGACCATCGCCCAGCACCATCTCACGCCGCGCACCAGAGCTCCGGTGATGGCCCTTTGGTTCATGTGCTTCGGGGGCTTCGTGCCGCTCGCGTCACTCTGGGGAGGCTGGGTGATGGACATGGTCGGCGGGAGCCGCGGGGTCATGGTCGTCTTGCTGATCGGCTCGGCCACCACCTTCGTCCTGGCGTTCTACAGCGATCTGCGGCGACTCGACCGACCCGAGCAGGGCGGGACCGACGGAGCCGTCTACCTTCCGACAGACGGCTAGCACACCCTCGAGTAAGAAATCGAGCACTAGGGTGTCGCCGCCATGGAAAAGATTCGACCGTTTGTCATCGGTGTCGCAGGGGGCACCGGATCGGGTAAGAGCACCGTCGCCGATCGGGTTATCGCCACGGTCGGACACCAGAAAGTCTCCGTTTTGGCCCTTGACTCGTACTATCGAGATCACGGCCACCTCACCGTCGAGGAACGCGCCAAGGTCAATTACGACCATCCCGACGCGTTCGACTGGAAGCTCCTGAACGCACATATTCAACAACTCGTACACGGCCAAATCATCAGTGTTCCGGTGTACGACTTTGCCAATCACGCTCGGTCGTCGGTGACCATGACGGTTCGACCCGCACCCATCATCGTCGTCGAAGGAATCCTCGTGCTCTTCGAGCGATCCCTCCGAGAGGCCATGGACCTGAAGGTGTTCGTCGACGCCGATGCCGACGTCCGCTTCATTCGACGTTTGGAGCGTGACGTCCGGGAACGAGGGCGATCACCGGAATCGGTGATCGCCCAGTATCTCGATACGGTTCGGCCCAGTCACCTGAACTTCATTGAGCCGTCGAAGCGATACGCCGACGTCATCATTCCGCACGGCGGCTACAACGAACCGGCCCTCGATATGTTGGCCGCCCGAATTCGCTCCGTCGATCAGGCGAACTCCGACTAGCTGACCGTAAGCAGACTTAGCGCTTGCCCTGCCCGATGCTCTTGCCGTACTTCTTGTACAGGATCAGCACGATCACTGCGCCGATGACAGAGCCGATGAGCCCGGCTGTCTGAACAGCACCGTCGGAGCTGTCCCTGCCTAAAATCCGCCCCAGAAAGCCGCCGACAAAGCTGCCGACGCCACCAAGCAGGATTGTCTGTCCCCATGACATCGTGTCTTTACCGGGCACGAGCGCCCGAGCCAGCACGCCAGCCACGAACGCGACGATCACAAATCCAATAAGTGAACCGATCATTCTTGAAACCTCCGTTGTGCGGCCGCAGTGGCCGCGCAGTTGCGAGATTACGTGACCGTGCAACACCATGCCGCACGAACGCCACGACGCACCCTGACCCGAGGTGAGGGTTGTCAGGGTTCAGGATCGCAAAAAGCCTACGTACGGTTCAAACGAGCGATGAGACTCGAGGTGTCCCAGCGCCGACCACCCATCTCGATGACGTCGGCATAGAAGTCGTCGACAACCTTCGTCACGGGAAGTTGGGCCCCGTTCCGCGCCGCCTCATCCAGGCAGATACCCAAGTCCTTGCGCATCAGCTCGACGGCAAAGCCAAAGTCGAACTTTCCCTCGGCCATCGTCGGACCCCGGTTGATCATTTGCCATGAGGAGGCTGCACCCTGGCTGATGGCGGCAATCACCTCGTTGACGTCAAGGCCGGCCTTTTGTGCGAAATGGATCCCCTCGGAAAGGGCCTGGACGAGACCAGCGATACAAATCTGATTGACCATCTTGGTGAGCTGCCCCGCACCGGCTGGCCCCATATGTCGACAGGCCTTCGCAAAGGCTGAGATCAACGGTTCAGCTGCGCCATACGCCTCCGCGGAGCCGCCACACATAACGGTGAGTTGCCCGCTTTCGGCGCCCGCCTGGCCACCGGACACGGGAGCGTCGACAAAATGGATGCCGAGCGACGTTGCGGCATCGGCGAGTTCGCGGGCCACCTCGGCTGAGGCCGTCGTGTGGTCGATGAGAACCGTTCCCGGGGCCATCGCCGCCAACGCGCCATTCGGACCCAACACAACGGCGCGCACGTCGTCATCGTTGCCCACACAGACAAAGACTGCGTCTTGGCCCGTCGCCGCCTCGACCGGAGTTTGTGCCCGGCGACCGCCGTTGGCGACACACCACTGCTCCGCCTTCTCCGCCGTCCGGTTGTAGACGGTCACGTCATGGCCCGCTGTCGCCAGGTGACGCGCCATCGGGTATCCCATGACACCCAGTCCGAGAAACGCGACCTTCGCCACGGCTAGGCCGACACCGTCAACGCGGGGTCGTTCTTCAGGACCTTCACGATTGCGTTCGCCGCCGGTGCTTCCGCCAGCGCTGCGGCGGCCAGCATCAGCCGAGTCGTTGAGACGCCATGCTTTTCGGCCAGCGCCGCAGTTACGCCCATCAGGTCGGCTTCGCTTGGCAGGTCTGCCTTCTCCCCCAGCGCTTCGATGCAGTCATGAAGACATGCATCGGTCAGCGTGGCCGCGGCCCTGTCCGGAACACCCTTCATTCGGCCGCGCTTCAAGGCTCCTCGCAGGCCTTCCACGTGCACGGTGTCGTCGTCGGAACCGCTTAGGCCAACGAACCATCGTCGAGCCTCGTCGGGGCAGCTCGCCACGAGCTTGCTCAGTTGGTCATCGGGCATGAGCCGCAGTTCCTTCTCGACGAGGGCCAGACGAAGGACATGTTCTTTCGAATTCACGGCATCGACGCTACTGGCCCGGAGGCGGGGATATCGACCGCCTCGTGTCAAAGACGAAGCAGTCGCCGTGGTAGTCGTCGGCCGGGTTCTCCACGCTAAGGAAGTAGTTCACGATCCCACCCTCGAGGTGGAGAACGTCGATGTCGCGTTGGGCGAGCCACGCCGCTGTCTTCTCGCAGCGAATTCCCCCCGTGCAATACATCGCGATGGTTTTGCCCTCCCACTCCGGGAGGTGTGCTTCCACGTACGTCGAGAAGTCCGTGTAGTCGTTCACGCCGGGATCGAGGGCGTTCCGGAAGTGGCCGACCTCGAACTCAAAGGAGTTCCGGTTGTCGAGCACCACGACGTCGGGTCGGTCGAGCAAGGTCGTCCATTCAGCAGGGCTCACCGCCCGGCCTCCTCCTCTGGTTGCGTCGATTCCTTCGATTCGCAACGGAACGAGTTCGCGTTTGACCCGGACTTTTCGCCGCGCGAAGACCTGCTCCGTGCATGCCGTGGTCTTTATGAACAGCGATGCGAACCGGTCGTCGTTTGCGAACGACGCACGAACCTTGACCATTGCGGTACTGGTGCCACACAGCATCGCGTTGATGCCCTCGGCTGCGACGAGCACCGTCCCCAGCACGTCGGCGTCGACACACCATCGATCGATCATGTCGGCGGTCTGATCGGGATCCTCCAGCATGACGAATCGATAGAACGAGTCGTGTTCGAAGGGGAAAGGTTCGCTCTTCGTCTGTGCACGTGCCTCGGTCAAGGTTTCACACCCAACGAAGAAATGAGGGCGACAAGATCATCAGCAACCTCAACTCCGTGCGCCGTTGCCTCCTGGCGACACGCATGGCGTCGCTCGCCCGGCAACCTGACATCGTCGCCCTCGTTCAGTAGCGCCTCGATCAGGATCTCCAATCGACGTGCGAAGCCGTTCGCTCCGGAATCGGCGATTCGGGGTGAGATGGCTATCAACAATTGCCCGACGTCGGGCGGGCCGCCTTCGCTGTCTCCGAACGATGAGGACTCAAAGGACCATGATCCGCCGCTGAGACCGGCAGCAAGCACCTCGACCATGAGACCGAGGGCAAATCCCTTCGCTCCGCCGAGCGGACGGATCGACCCGGCCAAACCGGCGGCGGCATCGGTGGTCGGATTGCCGCTGACGTCCTGTGCCCATTCCGAGGGGATCGCACGCCCGGATTCGGCTGCCTCCTTCACGTTCACCCACGCAGTTGCGCTGGTGGAAAGGTCCAACACGATCGGGTCTGCCTCGCCCCGGGGAACCGCGAACGCCATCGGGTTCGTACCGAAAAACGGTCGAGTGCCACCGACGGGAGCCACCAGGGACGACGAGTTGGCGAAGCAGAATCCGATCAACCCTTCACGAGCGAGTGCATCGACGAACCAGCCCAGCACGCCGGCGGAGTAGGAATGCGAGATCACCATGGCAGCGATGCCGTTCGCCTTGGCCAATTCCACCAACTGCGGGCGCCCGGTCACGAACGCCGGGTGGCTGAACCCGTTGCCGGCGTCGACCTTCGTTACTGCACCTTCGACGGAGGTTACGGTCGGCTCGGCACTCCCCACCACCTTCTTACAGAGCAGATGCTGGCAATAGGTAGGGAGATAGCGAAGTCCGACGTTCGGAATGCCTTCGGCTTCGGCGTCGACGATCGACTCCGCGGTCGGTATGGCCTGCTGTTGCGACGCCCCACAGCGCCGAAGCGCATCGTATGCGAGCGTATAAATTTCGTGAAGGGTGAGGCGCGGCATGCCCCTCAATCTAGAACTCCTTCGGGGGTGGTCCCTGATACGGCGGGGTCGTCCCCCACTGATTGTGGAAAACGACTTTCTCCAGTGGCTTACGAACCGGGACACCCCATTTGCCCGACGGGTAACCCATGGGCAGGCATCCGTGTTGAATCCATCCCTCACCTTTGGGGACGCCCAGCATGTCGTTGACCTCGTCGTGGGAATACATGCCGAGCACCGTGGTGACGGTCGAGCCGACGCCTTCGGCGCGCGCGGCGAGGCACATGCTCCACAATGCCGGCCATATCGAGCCCGGGTTCTCGTTGGTCTGCGAAAACCCGAAGATCAACAGCGGTACGTCCGCAAAATGCGCAGCGAGGTGCTCGGTCGAGTTGAGGACACGGGCGACCTGCAACGTTCGGCGATCCGTTGCCCCGTCGGCCAACGCTTTGCGAACGGCAGCGTTTGCTTCCTTGTAGTGTCCACCGAACAAGATGGCGAGACCCTTTTGGTAGTGATCGGCGAGCGAAGCGATGATCGAAGGGTCGGTCACGGTGAGGAAGCGCCAATCCTGGGCGTTGCCGCCGGTCGGTGCGCGCACTCCGGCGTCGATGATTCTTCCGATGACTTCCTCGGGTACGGGGTCGGGTTTCAGCCGACGCATGGCCCGAGTGGTGTAGAGCGCCTCGTAAATGTCCATAGTTTCCTCACTCTATGTGTGCATAAGAATTGATCTGCTACGAAAAGCGTTAGAACTCGGCGAGGAACGCTTCGACGTCGTGGTCAGCCGCTGCCAGCCATGGTCGTAGGAACAGCTGCTCGAGAAGTTCGGCGCCGCGTTCGTTGGCTGGATCGAGATCACTCACTACGACCGAAGCAAAGGCCTGTTGGAGAAGCGACGCCCGGTAGTGACGCCAGCAGGTTTCAAGGTCATATCCCTGTATTCCTGCGCCGACGATGTTGCGGTGATAACGCTCCACCAACGCCGTCTCATGCGCGCGGCGGGTTTCGGGGGTCAGAGACCCCGCGAGCAGGTTCGCGAGATCCCACGCACCGACGTGTCGCGTACACAGCTGGAAGTCGACCATCGTGATCGCCGACGTGCCTGCCGAGCCACCGAACAGGTAATTCTCGGCGCGACAATCGGTGTGCGTGAACGTCGGGTGGCCCTGCTCGACCCACCAGTCGAGCAGTGCTGGGTATTTCGGGATGAGACGCTCGATCGTTTCGAGCAACGCCGGATCAACCTTTGCCGCAAACCGCTGTTTGAATCCGTCCCACTTCGCCTCGGCAAGTTCTTTCGCACCTTTGTAGAGGGGATTGTTCATGGGGGGAAGCCATTCGAGGGCGAACAACTCGTCGTTGTTCCAGAACCTCGCATGAAGCGCTGCGACAGTGTCGATGATCTGTTCGGCGTCGGCCACGCTGATGCCCTCGATCTGATTCGGACACCGAGACCCGACAATCTCCTCCATGACCAACACGAAGGGAGCGCCCGAAGGATCCGCGGCCACGATGTAGGGCGTCGGCACGCGCATGGGGACCTGGTCGGCGATCTGTCGGTAGAAATTCACCTCACGCCGGTAGAACCCCATGATCGTGGCGATGAACACGTTCTCGGCGGCTACCGACTGGCACTTTGCCACCATCGTTGCCGGACCTGTGGCACCGTCGGCGTACGTCAGGTGGAGTCGGGCTACCTCTCCGAGGATTCCGACGCCGGCGCCGAGGTTTTCGACTCGCACACCGGTCACCTGACCTCTGGCGTCGGGCAGGTTGGCGTTGAGCCAGTCGACGGTGATGTCGTCACACTGGGCCGGCGTCGAATGCGTTGCTTCAGACACGAATTCCTCTCAGGCGTAGAGCGCGAACAGTTCCGACAAGGCTTTCGCCTGGCCGCCCGTCGTCGAGCTGGCCACGATGATCGGCGTGCTGACTCCGGCGTCGAACCACTTCTCGATTCCGTCACGAACTTCCGTCGCCGAGCCGTACACCACCACCTCGTCGAGCCACCGCTTCGTCATCAAGCCAGGAAGCGCATCGCGGTCACTGCGCTCGAGAGCGGCGGCGATAGCGTCCATTTCCTCGGCGAAGCCATTGTCATGCCAATAGTTGCGGTAATTCGGTAAGCTCACATACATTGTGAGGGTCTTACGACACACCGCTGCGGCAGCGTCACGATCCTCGTCGATGACCGTTGGGATCATGTCGCCCACGAAGAAGTTCGGCCGGTCGGCGGGGATCGTCGTGAGCTGCGAACCCATCGCACTTCGTGCGGCGTTGGCCCAGATCGCTCCATCGGCGGTCTCGATCGCCAGGTCCAGCATTTTCTGACGCATCGTTGCCAGAACGATCGGGGGCAATGTCCCGACCTGCTTTTCGGCCGAGCGCAACGAAGCCACATATGCGCGCATATCGCTTAGGGGCTTATGAGTTTCGACCTTCATGCGATCCAAAACCGGTGCGTGGCTGACGCCGATTCCAAGGTGAAACCTCCCGCCACTCACCTCGTGAAGGTGGGCGGCCTGGGCGGCGAGTTGGTTCGGGTGCTGAAAGTAGATTGGTTGAATCGCCGTGCCGATACCGATCTTTGTGGTGCTGTGCGCAACGGAAAGGCAGAGTCCGAGCGCATCACCGAAGCTTGGGCAGTACACCCCGGAGAACCCGAGCCGTTCGGCTTCGACGGCAGCGTCGATCACCGTCTTTCGTTTGCCGGGAGATGCGGCGAGTGAAAGGGCAGGCATGCGATTGGCGCTCATGGCGCAAAGGTAGCAAGGACTGTTGGCCGGATACGAACTCGCGTTCTTCCGTTTTCCGGGGCAGAACTCGAACTTCTGCACACGCGTGTACTAGGAATGGACGTCGCACGTCGAACAGAACACGAAAGCAGGTCAACATGCGCGAAGCAGTTATTGTCTCCTATGCCCGAACCGGGCTCGCCAAGGCCGCGCGCGGCGGATTCAACATCACCGCCCCGGTCACTATGGCTGCACACGCCGTGAAACATGCGGTAGCCAAGGCAGGCGTCGAACCCGAAGCCGTCGAAGACGTCTATTTCGGCAACGTCGGCCACCTCAACAACAACGTCGCCCGAAACGCCGCCCTTCTCGCCGGTTTGCCCATCACCACTTCCGGCGCGTCAATCAACCGCTTCTGTTCGTCAGGCCTCAACTCCATTGCCCTGGCGGCCAACGCCATCGTGCAAGACGGCGTCGATGTCATGGTCGCCGGGGGGGTCGAGTCGATCAGCGTTCCCGGCGGAACCCCATCGAAGTACATGTTCGACACCGATCTCACGGACAGGCACCCCGACATCTATATGGCGATGATCGACACCGCCGACATCGTGGCCGAGCGCTATAAGGTCAGCCGCGAGTCACAGGATGAGTTCTCGTTGATCTCCCAGCAGCGCATGGCACGGGCCCAGGAAGCTGGACTGTTCGAAGACGAAATCGTCCCGATGAAGACCAAGATGATGCTGGTCAACAAGGAAACCAAGGAAGAGAGCATTGTCGACTACATCGTCGACCGTGACGAGTGCAACCGACCCGACACGACGATTGAAGGCCTCGCCAAGTTGGGCCCGGTGAAAGGTCCGGGCAAGTACATCACGGCCGGAAACGCCAGCCAGCTTTCCGACGGCGCGGCAGCTGTGGTCGTCATGGAGGCCAAAGAGGCCGAACGACGTGGGCTTGCACCAATGGGCGCCTTCCGCGGTTGGGCCGTCGCTGGTTGCGAACCCGACGAGATGGGTATCGGCCCGGTCTTCGCCGTCCCGCGACTGTTGGAGCGTCACGGTCTCAAGGTCGACGACATCGATATCTGGGAGCTCAACGAAGCGTTTGCGAGCCAGTGTCTCTACGCCCGGGACCGCCTGGGGATCGACCCTGAGAAGTACAACGTGAACGGTGGCTCAATTGCCATCGGGCACCCCTTCGGGATGACCGGAACTCGTCTCACCGGCCACATCTTGCAGGAAGGCAAGCGTCGTGGTTCAAAGTACGGCGTCGTCACCATGTGTATTGGTGGCGGCATGGGTGCAGCGGGTCTGTTCGAGATCTACTGAGTTTTTACGCAGTTTCCGCATCTGGCATGCGATGAACGTGGGGCGCTTCGGCGCCCCACGTTCGCGTCCGGGGTCGCCTCTACAGTCAAGACCTTCCTTGAATTGGTCGATCACTGGTAGGTGACCGTTCTCGATGCTGCCCCGGAGACAGACATCGCCGCGCCCGGTCCTCCCGTCTTCGAATTTCCTTCGCCGCGTCGGCGGCAGTTCGGCATTTCGGGCCCAACGATCCGGTATCTCGCCATGATCTTTGTGACGTCGAGGTTGCTGAACATCGTGTTCGTGCTGCGAGGACGCCGCGGAATTCTCCCTTTCGGCCTGGCTGATGCTGGGCCGGGTACTGGCGGAACCCTGTTGTCTCCCTGGACGTTTTTCGACGGTCGCTGGTACCTGAAGATCTCGGGCACCGGATATGAGGACTTCACGAGCGTCTTCTATCCGCTCTACCCCACCCTCCTGAAGTTGGCGGGACCCGACCCGGTTCATCGTGCGATATTCGGTATCGCGCTCTCGACGCTGTGTTTCGGCCTCGCCCTGCCGCTGCTGTTTCGCCTCGTCGAGACGTCCTACGGCACCCGCATAGCCCGCACGACCTGCGCCATCACCGCGTTTCTCCCCTTCAGCGCGGTTTGGGGTGCGGTGTACACCGAATCGCTAGCGTTGCTGCTTCTCGTGCTCACGTGGACGTTTGTCCGACAGGGTCGCTGGTTGGCCGCGGCGCTCCCGGCCCTGCTCGTGGGACTCACCCGCAATGTCGGCTTCGTGCTCAGCGCTGCGATGTTCGTCGAATTCCTCCAGCCATCGGGTCGCCGAAGAGCGCTAGCTCATCAGGCTTGTGGTGCGTTCGGGCACCTTGTGGTGGGTGTGGGGGTGCCAAACGCTCCACAACGGGTG
>JANOWU010000150.1:0-7819 GCA_031418035.1 Acidimicrobiia bacterium | reverse complement strand
CTACAAGAAATGCGGTGAACTCAGTTCACGTAGCTTCTCGTGTCGCTCACACCCGACGCTTACGACGCGCTAGCACGAGACCCAGGCTCACGAGCATGAGTCCGATAGATGCAACCATGTTCAGGTTGGTACCGGTGAGGGCAAGGAATTGCGGCGTAGGCGTCGCTTCCACCGAACCGGCGAGGACACCGAAGACGATTCGGGCGACACCACCCTCCGGTACCTCGACAATGCCTTCACGAACCGTCGTGAACTCGCCGTTCACGCCGGTGGACAGAACCGCTACCTTGTACGATCCGGGCGGAATCCCTTCGATCCTGAAGCTGCCGTCAACAGCGACGGGTACATCTTGGGTTGTGCCGTTCGGGTAGGTGATTCGCAAAATCGCGGTCCCGATTCCGAGTTCGGTTCCGTCACGTTTGGCGTCGCCGTCCCTGTCGAGAAACACGCTGCCTTCGATAGCCGCTGGTACCTTCGTCGCAACGACGGGCGGTACCGTGACGGTCTCAGCCGCAACGGGGGCAACGTCTACGGCATCAGGAGCAACCTGGACAACCGGCGCCGTGCGTCGTTCACCGAAGTTGTTTCCCGTAGCCGTCTGACCGGACCCGATGACGATACCGGACACTCGGTCGTTGGTGACCGTGCCACCCTTCGAACCGGCGGTGTCTCGACCGTCTTCGAATGGTGCTCCGGGCTGGCTTTGGGCGACCGTATAGGTGCCGGGCGCGAGGCCGTTGAAGCGATACGTGCCGTTGGCATCGGTGGTGGTCGTGAGGGTGATGGTTCTGCCGTCCGAGGTCGTGCCGGTCAGCGTGACCGTGACGCCGGGCATCGGCTCCTCGTTCGTGCTGAAGGTACCGTCGTCGTCGGCGTCCACGTAGACCGCTCCGGAGATGACGCCGGTGGTTGGCGGCAGTTCACCGAAGCTGTAGCCGGTGGCCGACTGATTCGGCGCAAGCGTGATGGCGGTGAAGGTGTCGGGTCCGACGGTGCCCCCGACGGTACCAATCACGTCCTTGCCGTCGGGATAGCCGTCGGGCTGAGATTCGACGACCACATACGTTCCCCCGGGAAGGCTGTCGAAGACGTATGACCCGTCCACGCCCGTCGTAACTGTACGACTGACCGGGGTGCCGTCCGACGTCGTGCCCGTGAGTTGGAGCGTGACACCGCTGATGGGTGCCTCATCCTCGCCACGAACGCCGTCGTTGTTGGAGTCAACCCACACGAAGCCGGCGATACGACCCGTCGGGGGAACTTCGCCGAAGTCGAATCCGGTACCTTCGATCCCGGGATTCAGCACGATTCCGGTGATGGTGTCGTTGGTGGTGGTCACACCTCCGGGCGTGCCAGTGGCCCCCTTGCCATCGGCGTAGGCGGTGGGCTGCGTTTCCGTCACGGCGTAGGTGCCGGGCCGGAGATTGTCGAAGCGGTAGCGGCCGAGGGAGTCGCTCACGAGAACTTGGTCCACGGGGGCTCCGAGATCATCGGCTCCGGTCAATCGGACGGTCACGCCGGGGAGCGGCGCTTCGCCAAGGTCTCGCACACCGTCGTCGTCAGCATCGAGGTAGGTGGATCCAGCCAATGACGACGGCGCAATCTCGCCGAAGTTGTAGCCAGAGCCGATCTGTCCGATAGCGACGGTGATGGAATTGAATTCGTCTGATGCAACGGTCCCACCAGCGGTGCCGAGAGTGTCCTTGCCATCGAGGTGAGTCGACGGTTGGGTCTCGTTGACCTTGTAGGTGCCGGGAGGTAGGTTGACAAAGGAGTAGCTGCCATCTGAGGCGGTTTGGACGGTGCGGGTGATATTCGAACCATCGGTTGCCGTTCCCGTGAGGGTAACGGTTACGCCGGAAAGCCGATCCTCCGACGTGTCGACCACACCGTCATTGTCCGCGTCGGCAAAAACAACACCGGAGATGACCGCGGTGGTCGGTGGCAGTTCACCGAAGTCGTAACCGGTGGCTGCCTGCCCAGGAGAAATAGTAATTGCACTTACGTTGTCGTTGCCTAGTGTACCTCCGCCGTTGCCGAGCTTGTCCTTGCCATCGGCAATACCGTTGGGCTGGATCTCGGTCAACGAGTACGTGCCGGGGGGCAACTGCGTGAAGGAGTATGCGCCCGTCGAGTCGGTGAGAGCAGTGAGATTGACCGGGCCTGCCAGCGTGACCGTCACACCGGCCAGCGGAGGCTCGCCCGAGTTCCGAACGCCATCGTCGTTGAGGTCGATATAGCTCTGTCCACTTATGATTCCGCTGTGGGGACGCTCACCGAAGACGTATCCCGTTGCGGTTTGACCTGATGTGAGCACCACACCAGAGGCCACGTCGTTGACGGTCATGACTCCACCATCGGTGCCGGCGGTGTCTTTTCCATCGACGTACTGCGTGGGCTGGCTTTCGGTCACCGAGTAGGTACCCGGGGGCAGGCCTGTGAAGGAGTACGTGCCGTTCGAACCGGTCATCGTCGTGCGGGTGACCGTGTTGTTGTCAAGGTCCAATCCGCTGAGTTCGACCGTGACTCCGGCGATGCCGACTTCGGAACCATCGAACACGCCGTCGTCGTCGCTATCCACGTAGACAGCTCCTGACAAACCTGCTGCTGCTCGCTCGCCGAAATTGTTGTTGGCCGAGGTCTGCCCAGTTGTTACGGGGATCGATGCGATCACGTCGTTGGTCGCTGCGGATCCACCAGTTGAACCAACGGTGTCCTTGCCGTCGAAGTGTGTGCTCGGCTGCGCCTCGCTGACCGTGTACGTCCCTGCCGGGAGTCCGGTGAAGGAGTACGACCCGTCGGGTGCAGTCTGCACGACACGTGTCACGGGACCAGACAGGGTGACCGTCACTGCGCCGATGCCAGCTTCACCTGACCCCGCCACACCGTCGTTGTTTGCATCGACGTAGACCTTGCCGCTGATCGTGGCGGCCGGAAGCTCGCCGAAGTTGTAGTCCGTGCCTACGGTCGTGGTGCCGTCGGCGATCACGATGCCGGAGATTTCGTCGTTGGTGGTTGAAGCGTCGCCGCCGAGCGATCCGGCGGTGTCCTTGCCATCGATATGGGTTGTGGGCTGTTGTTCAACGACCGTATACGTGTCGGGGCTAAGTTCAGGAAAGACATAGCGTCCGGCCGAGTCCGTAGTCGTCGTGGCAACCACGGCGCCAACCGAATTCTTCAACTGCATGGCGGTTCCCGCGATCGGGAGTTCACCAGAGCCACGAACGCCATCGTCACCCGCATCCACGTAGACGTATCCGATGATCGCGGCCTTCGCATCACCGAAGTTTTGGTTCGTGAGTCCGCCTTGCGGAACCACTGCGTTCGAAATGACACTCGGCGTCGTCGACACGCCAAAGCCGGTCGGTTGCGCTTCGGTGATTGTGTAGGTGCCGGGCGCAACCTGCGTGCTGTACGACCCGTCCGAGCCGGTGGTCAGCGTGACGGTGTCGCCGGTCGAGTCGGTCACCGTGATGCTGGCGCCGGGGACGCCGGGCTCGCCCGGATCCTGGATGCCGTCGTGGTTCTTGTCGTTGAACACTTTGCCGGAAAGAGGGGCCGGAACGATCTGCGTCGAGAACACCAACAGGTAGGGGAAGTAGCGGTCGCCGGCGGTCGAGAACGTCAACGATGCCGAGGTCGATCCAACGGGAATCACGTTCGTTGGAACAGTCAGCGACTTCGTGTCGTGCGACGACGCAAATCCCGGGTCCGGAACGTCACCGTTCGTTGAATCCGAATCCGTGGTCGAGGTGAAGAAGTTGGTATTCGATCCGGTTCGGGGGTCGGCAAGGTCGGTCGCGTTGATCGCAAACTTGTCGCCGGAAATCGCCCAGTCGCCTTCTTGGACCGCAACACCGACACGCGACACGTCGGACTCGACGGTAAAGTTGTTGATCGAGGTGTTGGTCGCCGCGTCAGCCTGACCCTGGGAGATATAGCCATCGAACACATACACCTTCCGCAGGTTGGCTGCGTAGGTCGGTTCGGCCGCATCGAAAGCCCAGACCAGTGCGAGGGACCATCCGCCGACACAGTTGTATCCAGTCGGAGTCCACACGTCTGCAACGGTCATGGTTAGCGGTGTGTTTCTCGGCGCGCCGTCAAAGTACGATTTGACGTCTTTCGACGCGACGTATTGGCGACCGGAGCTGCTGGTTGCGGCCTCGGAGTAGAACGACGTCGGCTCGGGGGTCAGCGCCGTTTGAGGTACCACGACGGTGGCGCCTGACTCGAGGGTGAATTTCACCGGGTGAATGCTTGGAGGATTGGGAAAGCTCGGTTTCACGGCTGGGCCCTGGGTTGCGTTGCAAGCCACGGCCGGCGTGGTGTTCGTGTCCCCGTAGTTCCCATGCCAGTAGAGGCGGGCAAAGCGGACCCGTGATCCGGTAGGAAGTTGGATGACGCCATCCGAGGAATTGATCGTCGCCGAATCACTGTCTGAATCGGCGTACGCCATGTTGTAGGAGTCGTTCGCCACGAGGCCGCCGGTGCAGCTCGTCAAGGGCGCCCCTCCGTTTCCAATACCGGTCGTGGGGCATTTCATATTCGAATTGCCCACGAGGATGTAGTCGCCAAAGACGCCATTGCCGAAGCGGGCGTCGAAGGGTTCGATGACCGCCGCCGATGCCGCGGTGGTGATGTGGGGCAGCGTGCCGGTCACTACGCCAATGGTCACCGCGCACGTGACGGCAGCGATCCTGGCTGAACGCCTACTGAGTATTTTACGCATGTGTTCCTTGTAGGTCGGGAAAATCTCTTCCCGCCTACATCGGGTCAATCAAATATATTCTTTAGAAACATCCTCACGATTTCAATGAACATCTGACACGTTAATTACTCAATGAAAGCCGAATGTCCGGCCACGGAATTACGTCACAAAAATGGGAAAAGTACTCAATCCATAATTTGCTACTTCATTTGGTCATGTGGCCTTTGCTACCCGGTAGGCGATCGGCAGCGACTTCGTGCCCCCAACGAAGGTGGTCTTCATGCTTAACGGTTGACCCGCCAACTCGATGTGTTCGAGGCGGGGAAGAAGGTCACGAAAAAGCGTCCGGAGCTCCATGCGTGCGAGCTGAGCTCCAAGGCAGAAGTGCGCGCCGAATCCAAAGGCCAAATGACGATCCGCGTTCGTGCGCCCCACATCGAAGTTGTGAGGGCGCTCGAACACCGCGGGATCACGGTTCGCCGCGAGGTAGGACAGGTACAGCCAATCGCCCTTCTTGATCGAGGCGCCGCCGACCGCGGCGTCCGCCTGGGCCGTCCGCATGAAATGACGCACCGGCGAGGTGAAACGGATCATTTCGTCGACAGCCGAGTTGAGAAGGGACGGGTCCGCCTTGAGCCGGGCGAGCTGCTCCGGATGCTCGATCAGTCCCTGCAGCCCTCCGGTCATGGCACTCGACGTGGTGTCGTGCCCGGCGGTTGCCACGATGATGTAGTAGCTGATGGTTTCGATATCGGGCATCGGCTCACCATCGATACGCCCGTTTGCGATCAGCGACGCCAGATCGTCGCCTGGATTCGTGCGGCGCTGCGCGGTCACGCCCATGAAGTACTGGAAGAAGTCCATGATGACGGCGATGAGATCGTCGACACCGTGTTCGCCTCGCCCGAGATCGTCATCGCTGGCTCCGAAGAGCTCCTGGGTGAGCTTGAGCATCCGCAGGTAGTCGGTTTCGGGCAGGCCGAGGATCGCGAGAATCACCTGCAGCGGATACCACACGGCGACATCTTGCGCGAAGTCACAGCGTCCGCCGAGGGACTCCATTTTCGAAATAGTCTGTGCACTTAGTTCATCGAGGCGACCCTGAAGGCGACCCAGACTCCCCGGTTTGAACCAGTCAGCCGTCAACTTTCGATACTTCGGATGGTCGGGCGCATCCATCTGAACCAGCGAACGGATGATCGCCCCCGAAGCGCGCTGGCGTTCGATATCGCTGATCCGCCCCAGAACCGCGTTCGGCTCATTGGTGAACAGCTCCGGTTGACGCTCGACCTGCATCACCTCGTCATGACCGATCACGGCCCAGAACGGCGTGAACCCATCGGCGCTTCGGTCGATGCGATGCACCGGTCCATCCACCCGAAGCTCGTCGACTTCGCGATGCCAGCCTTCCATGTCGCCGTACCGGAAATGGTTGGTGAACAGGTCAGTCATCGATTCAGGCACAGTGGACTCCGATTCAGCGAGAGGCCTCGAAGGACGATCATAGGGAGCCACCACGAGCGAGCCAAGACGCCGGTGCCTTCGGGTCGAAACGGCCGAATTGCCCCTGGGGTGTGCAAGGCTGAACCTCGATGAGGGAACTTCCGCGATCCAAGGTTGGTAACGGCACTGCGCTGGCTGCAGCGTTCACGATTGCGTCACTCCTAGGCGCGCATACATCGGTCGCACAGACATCGGTTGCACAGACATCGGTCGCACAGACATCGGTTGCACCGACATCGGTTGCACAGACATCTTCAACGGCTGCGGCCACAGCACCAGTTGTTCTGCCACCCCTGAAGAAGCTCTCCCTCCAGCCCATTGCGTCGGGACTCGTGGAACCGGTCGATGTCGCAGCGCCCCTCGACGACGGTCTGGTGTATGTGTTGCAGCGCGCGGGCCAGGCCCGAGTCGTGGAGAACGGACGCGTGCTGAAGGAGCCCTTCCTCAACCTCAAGGGTTTCGTGAAATCCAACAGCATCGAACAGGGTCTGCTGGGCATCGCGTTCCATCCGAAGTATCCCGTCGACCGACGCGTCTTCGTCTTCCACACCCGCAAAGACAACGACAACCTCCTCGTGTCGTACACGGTCGCGGCAGACGGTCGGCGGGTCGAACCGGCCAGTCGCACCGAACTGTTGCGCATCGACAAGGCAGCCGACGCAATACGACACAACGCCGGCGCCCTCCGCTTTGGTCCCGACGGCTTGCTGTACATCTCCGTCGGAGACGGCGCTCGCCCCAAGGAGAACCCACAGAACACGAAGACGCTCCTCGGGAAGATCCTTCGGATCGACATCGACACCGTCCCCTACGCGATCGCACCCGGTAACCCGTTCGCCGATGGGAAGAACGGGCGGCCGGAGGTGTGGTGGTACGGATTTCGCAACCCGTGGCGATTCAGTATCGACGTCGAGTCCGGTCTCATGTACGTGGGCGACGTCGGACAGGAAACGATCGAGGAAATCCACATTGCCAAGCTCGACAGTCCCGGTCTGAATTTCGGTTGGCCGCTGATGCAGGGTTCGAAAAGATACCTCAAGGGTACGGCAGCAACACCGCTCGTGGCCCCGGTACTCGAGGTTCGACACGACGACAACGGCTGTTCGATCGTCGGCGGCGAGGTCTACCGCGGCACCGCGATTCCCGAACTCAATGGTCACTACTTCTACGCCGACTGGTGCTTCGGGTGGATCCAAAGCTTCCGCTACGACGGTTCTGCTGCCGTCGACCGGAAAGACTGGAGCAAGCAACTTCCGGCCGCCATGGTGTCGTCCTTCGGACACGACGCAAGGGGCGAACTCCTCGTCGTCGACTACGACGCCGGTGTCGTGTCGCGCATCGTTGCGGTTCGCTGAAACCTCATGGCGCATTCACCGGTTCCCGATGGAGGTGCGATCCAATTCGTTGGCCTCGGTGACAGTCTGACCGAGGGGGTCGGTGATCCGCGTCCCGGTCGGGCTGGCTTCTCCGGAGAACTCGATGGATGGGTTACGCACGTGGTGGAATCGATTCGTGCGTCGAGTCGCAGAGTCGACGTCCGCAATTACGCAGTCGCCGGGGCGCGACTTGACGACGTGATCGAACTTCAGCTTCCTCGCGCGCTGG
>JANOWU010000149.1:0-4911 GCA_031418035.1 Acidimicrobiia bacterium | reverse complement strand
TCCTTTCCGGGGATCTCGGTGCGTCGCGTGCGGCACTCGGCACCTGCCTCCGCAACGCGTCTGCGTGAATTGTCGAGCGGTGGACCAGATGGAAGGCGAACGACTTGCCGACGTCCAGGCGACGATTGCCACGTTCACGATTGATCGCCTTGCGTTTTCGCCGAGCCCTCCCGCCATCTTCGCGGTCGTGGATTTCGACGGAGGTGGCCGATTCAGTTGTGAGTTGACCGATGCCGATCCTGCCTCCGTGGCGATCGGACAACGAGTCGAGATGTCGTTTCGTCGGCTGTATACGGCGCAGGGCATCCACAACTACTTCTGGAAGGCTCGTCCGATCCGCCACAAGTAGGGTTCTGTCATCAAATTGTTAAGCATGCGTAGTAAAGTTTTCTAGGCTTCGAACAGGAAATCGAGAAGGAGCGACCGCAATGGCATCACGAGGAATCTGCGACCAGGTAGCAATCGTCGGAATGGGTTGTACGCCGTTTGGCGAGCACTTCAACAAGAGCGTCGATGACCTGCTCATCGACGCAACCAACGAAGCATTTGCGGCCACCAATCTGAGCATCGACGACATAGACGCCTTCTGGCTCGGGACGATGGGTTCTGGAATTTCCGGGCTCACGCTCTCGCGACCGTTGAAGATCGACTACAAACCGGTGACACGCCTGGAGAACATGTGTGCAACGGGCTCTGAGGCTTTTCGCAATGCGTGCTACGCGGTGGCGTCGGGCGCGTTCGACATGGTGATGGCGATCGGCGTGGAGAAGCTCAAAGACTCGGGCTACTCCGGCCTCACGATCGGGGCGCCGCCGAGCGACGGGACCGAGTCCTCGATGACTGCACCGGCGAGTTTCTCGTTGCTGGCTCCGGCCTACGCGAAGAAGTACGGCGTGAGCGACATCGAACTCAAGGACGTTCTGACCCGCATCGCATGGAAGAACCATCGCAACGGCGCGCTGAACCCTCGAGCGCAGTTCCGCAAAGAAGTCTCGAAAGAAACGATTTCCTGCTCCCCCTTGATCGCCGGCCCACTCGGGATCTTTGACTGTTCGGGAGTTTCCGACGGTTCGGCGTGCGCGATCATCGTTCGAGCCGAAGACGCCTATAAGTACACGGAGCATCCCATTTTCGTGAAGGCGCTCTCGTTCGTGGCCGGTCCCGGGGCGGGCCCGCTCGACTCGACGTACGACTACACCAGCTTTCGCGAGGTTGTGCGCTCCGCCGAGGACGCCTACGCACAAGCCGGCGTGAGCGATCCACGCAGTGAGTTGGCGATGGCGGAAGTGCACGACTGTTTCACGCCGACGGAGTTGGTGTTGATGGAAGACCTCGGATTCTCCGATCGCGGCATGGCATGGAAGGACGTGCTGACCGGAACCTTCGACCTTGATGGCGAACTTGCGGTGAACCCCGACGGAGGGCTCAAGAGCTTTGGACACCCGATCGGTGCTTCGGGTCTTCGCATGTTGTTCGAAGCATGGCTTCAGTTGCGCGGCGAGGCCCCTGAAGCGCGAACGATTGCGTCCGTCAAGGCAGGCAAGAAGCTAGCCATGACGCACAATCTTGGTGGCGCGCCGGGCAACTGCGTGAGCTTCGTCAGCATCGTAGGAAGTGAACGGACGCGCTAGTGCGCTGACGACACCGTTCGAGCGTTTCTGACGACGGTGCAATTGGCCTCAAGGGACGTAAGGCCCATTCACCGCCGGCCTTCTGCCCCAAACACTGCGGACCTTTTTCGCTTTATGGTCGAATAGCTCGTTCTTTAACGCGCTGACTGGCTGCGTGTGAATACTCTGCTTGTGGAACTAAACCACTTGTAGGAGTGTTATGCGTACATCGTTTGTCCGTTTCATCGCCCCCATCGCCGCGCTGAGCATTGCGACGATCTCCTTGGGCTCGTGCAGCAAGGACAAGGTGAAGGAGTCAACCGCAGACACCTCCGCGTCTGCTGGCGGTTCTCCTGCAGCGTCTGAGGCGCCGGCGGAGGGTTCCGCAGGGTCGAACTCGGCCGGCGAGCTAACCGCATCCACGCCCACTGCACCGCCCATCACGGTCGACCTGTCCAAAGTCGTGTCGACGCCAAATCTCTTCTATACGGCGGTCGGGGCCGGCTCGTTCCTGACACTGGCAAAACTCCTTATCGCCGCGGATTTGCTCGAAACAGTAAAAGACGGAGGGCCGTTCACGGTGTTCGCTCCAACCGACGACGCGTTTGGTGCCGTGCCTGCGGACACCTTGCAAGCAGTGGCCGCAGACAAGGACAAGTTGAAAAAGGTACTGCTCTACCATGTGGTCCCCGGGCGTCTCACGGTTGCGGATCTGCAGGTCGGGGACCTGATGACTGCGGAGGGCACACCTTTGAAGATCACGAAGGTCGGCGAGACCGTCCTTGTCAACGACAAACCGATTGCCGCGTCGGACATTGCGACCTCGAACGGTGTGATCCAGGTGATGGGTTCGGTACTTTTACCACCCGACCTCTAGCCCGCGAAGCGACGTTGTCCGTGGTCAGGTCCAGAGCTCTTCGACCGAGACTTCGCTGAGCGAGGAAACGATGATGTCGCAGTTCTTTGCGGCGAGGTCATCAGCGCTGAAGCGACCGGTCGTCACTCCCAGGCACCGTGCGCCGATGGCATGCGCGCATTCGACATCGCGTGGGGTGTCGCCGACGACGAGCACGTTTCGAGGATCGAGCTCGGCGTTGAGGTGCTGGCGAGCCTGCTGGAAGGCTGCGGCGCTGAGATCGTTTCGGTTCTCCGAAAGGTCTCCGTATCCGGAGATCAGCGGGTCCTGAGTGGCAAAGGGCAGCCACAGTTCGGCGCATTCAAGCTTGATTTGCGCGATCTTGGGAAGGTTTCCTGTCACAAGCCCCATGGGTACCTGCGCCGATTGGAACCCGGAAACGAGCTCGCGGGCGCCCTCCAGGACCCACGCCGGATCACGGGTCGCCAGCCCTGCACCGGTGAGTTCCACGGATCGTTCGGCGATGTGTCGGAACGCTTCATCAATCTCTGTTTCGGTCATATCGCAGCGTCGGAGCAGCTCACTGACGATGTAACGGTCGGTCCGGCCACCGGCGTCGATCTGGCCGAAGTGTTGCATGATGTCATGGCCGGTGATCTCCGTACTTGCTTGGACGATGGCTCGACCATGCACCCGATTTCCATTGCGGAGGAGGGTGCCGTCGATGTCGAAAAGGACGAGTCGGGTAGTCACAGCCAAGTAGCCTTGCACGGCCATGCTTGACGTCGCGAACCTTCGAATTGATCTGGGGCACCGAGTGCTCCTCAAGGACGCGTCGTTCCGCCTGTTGCCCGGTGAGAAAGTCGCCCTGGTCGGTCCGAACGGCGCGGGGAAGACGACCATGCTCAAAACCCTCGCCGGGGACATGTTCCCGGCCGGCGGCAGCGTGGTTCGGCCCGACCACTTCAGTTGGCTCCAGCAAGACGTTCAAGCCCGGCCCGAAGACGCGGACCGGTTGTCGTATGACCATCTCCTCAGCGCGAGTCCCCTCACGGACATGGCCGAGCAACTCAAGGAGTGGCAGGACCGCATCGAAAAGGCAGGGATCGACCTGGGGGCGGGCGTCGAGGGTGCCGATGAGGTGCTCGACCGGGCGATCACGAAGTTCACGAACCTCGAAGAGCGGTACCGCACCCTTGGCGGGTATCAGGTCGAATCGGAGGCGGAGCGAATCGCGGCCGGCGTCGGACTCGACGAGGAGGCCCTGCTGCGCGCCGTCGGGACGCTCTCGGGTGGTCAGCGCCGACGCCTCGAACTCGCTCGCCTTCTTCTCGCAGGCGGCGACCTGTTGATCCTCGACGAACCCACGAACCACCTCGACGTCGAGGCCAAGAGCTGGGTCATGGACTTCCTTCGCAAAGTGAAGTCGACGGTTCTCGTGGTCAGTCACGACATCGAGTTGATGGACAGTTCCATCGACCGTGTTCTCGCCCTCGAGGCTGCGCAGATCGAGCAGTACAAAGGTACGTACACAGAGTTTCTGAAACAGCGTGAGGAACGAGAGTCGTTGCGGGCTCGGGAATCTGCGAACTTCGACAAGGAAATCGCCCGTCTGGAAAAGACGATGGACAAGTTCCGTGGTGCCAACGAAACGCACGTGCAAAAGCGCAAGATGCTTCTCAAGCGCATGGAACACATGCACAAGAAGCGTGGCCCTGAAGTCATGACGATCAAGCGTCGCAGCATGAAGGTTCGTTTCCCCGAACCCGTTCGGGCGGGTGATCGCGCCGTGATGGTGACCGATCTGGCCAAGGCCTTCGGCGACGACGTGATCTTTGCAAAGGTCGACTTCGAGATCCACCGAGGAGATGTCTTCCTGGTGCTCGGCTTGAACGGTGCCGGCAAGACCACCCTGCTGCGCACCATGGCGGGCGTGTACGAAAAGGACGCCGGTGATGTTCGTCTCGGGGCCAACGTGAAACTCGGGTTCTACGCACAGGAACATGAAGACATCCGCAGCGGCGAAAGCGTCCTTTCCCACCTTCGCGAAGCAGGTCCCGGAGTACCGGATCCAACGCTTCGCGGAATTGCCGGCCACTTCGGCATGAGCGGTGATGTGGCCGACCAAGACGCAGGAACACTCTCGGGTGGCGAGAAGACGAAACTCAGCTTGGCCCGTCTCATGATCGGGCGCTCCAACGTGCTCCTCTTGGACGAGCCGACCAACAACTTGGATCCCCCGTCACGCGAGGCAGTGCTGGCGGCGCTCCAGAACTACAAGGGCACGATCATTTTGGTGAGTCACGACACCGAGTTCGTTGCTCAGTTAGCGCCGAGCAACGTGTTGATGATGCCCGAGGGTCAGCTCACGCACTTCGATGAAAAGATGCTTGATTTCATCGAATTGACGTAGCGTTACCTCACCGACAGCGGGGGTTGCGATGG
>JANOWU010000148.1:0-9354 GCA_031418035.1 Acidimicrobiia bacterium | reverse complement strand
CTCTCGAGGAGCCGTGGTCCGTTGATGACGCCCCTCGGGACTATGTCGAATCCATGCTTCGAGCCGTCGTGGGCTTCGAGGTCCGGGTGACCGAGGTTGAGGCGAAGTGGAAGATGTCACAGAATCGTTCGGATGGCGATATAGCGGGCGTCATCGACGGACTTCAACGGCAGGGGTCGCCTACGGCTCTTGAGGTCGCAAACACCATGGGTTCCATCCGGCGTGGGTGACGGCTGGTTCGCACATCGCCCGGGTCGTGACCACCCGAGCCGGCCCTACGCTGAACTCTGAAGCGTCGCGGCAAGCTGCACGCGATTCTTCACCCCGACCTTGCTGAACACGTGAGTGAGATGGGCCTCAACCGTCCGTGCACTTATGAACAGTTGTGCGCCGATCTCTCGGTTCGTGAGACCGTCGGCGGCAAGCCGAGCGACGAGCTGTTCCGTCTCGCTGAGAGCCACGCGCGAGCGTTGCTTCGTCGGACGAAGATGCAAACCGATGGTGCGGGCAAGACCTCGGAGTTCGCTGCTGGCCGCGGGCGCGTTCATGGCATCAAAACCGGAAATCGCGTTTCGCACATGCGGCTCTGCTTGCGCAACCGACGCGTTGGCGATATCGAGGATTGCTGCATCTCGCCGCGTCCATGTCGCACTCAGCACGTTCCCCGTTTCATCGAGTTCGCGAGCCACCATGCGAAGGGTGTCGGGATCGCGGTCCATGGTCGCCACAGCTCGACGCAACACAACGCCGTTGCGAGGTGTCGGCGCCGCCTCGAAGCGCGATTCGAGCACCGTGACGATCTCGTTCGCAACGTCTGGATCACGGTCCCTGGCCAACCGGACGAGGTCGGGTGCCATCACGACGGCACCGGTCGCCTTTCCGATCAAGCTCCACACGAGGTGCATGAGGTTGAAGGCATCGTCGACTCGTCCGAGACCTTCGTAGACCGAGGCGATCAGCCACGCCACCAGGTCAGCGATCGCAACCTGTGCTCCCGAGTCCCACATTTCCTTCGACGCTCTGTCGACCAGCTTCATTGCCGACGTCGGATCACCTCGCAACCAGGTGATGTAGCCAACGACCGCCCGGGTCGCCGGCGTTGGGTGGCTCGGGCACCAGTCGTCGACGAGTTCGTTGGTCAGCGTTGCCAGTCGGTGCGCCTCGTCGAGGTCCCCGGCGATGAGTCGAAACACCGCGAGGCACGGCAGCAAGTAGAGCCGCGGCATCAGGTGACCCGAGAGCGTGCAAATGTCGATTCCGTCCGAGCAGACCCGAACTGCGTCTTCGAGTCGACCCAGTGACACCAGCACGAGCGACGCAGTCAGGTGCGGCGTGATCAACATGCCCCACGGCCCGTTCGAAGGCGCGAACCAGGCCAGCGATTCCTCGACTTGCGAGCGGGCCTCAAGGCCGTCGAGGCGAACGAGCGCCGCCAGCGAAAGCGCTTCGTGCGCGCGGCTGCGAGCGCTGCGATTGCCGGACAGTATCGATTCCTCGATCGCTTCCAACGCGACCCGCTGGGCGCCGGTCGCGTCCCCGGTATACAGCAACACCAGCGCCTTACCGGCGAGGGAGTCGGCGGCCAACGAGGCGTCGCGCGGGCCTGACCCATCGCGGCCCACCATCGCGAGCACGGCATCGAATTGCTCAAGTGCTGCGGGTGCGTACACGGGTCCGCGAAGCGCGAGCACGGCCGCGAGGACGCCGTGCGCCTTGGTTTCCGCCTCTTCGTTGAGCGTCGCCGCCCGCGAGTCGAGAAGCGAACGGCAGAGTCCTTCGGCTTCCACGTGCTGGCCACCGAGGAGGTACAGCGTCGCCAATGAAATCTGTCGGGCGGTACGTTCTGGCCCGTCGGGTGAAAGTCGGACGGCTCGCTCGAGGAGACTCACCGCGGTCGGCAACGACGTTGCCTGGGCATCGTTGCCCGCCCGAGTGAGCCACATCGCCGCGTGCTCGTCGACGACGACGGAGGGCGCGTCGCCCACCGCCGCCAACACGTAGTGCTCGGCGACCCGTTGCAGCGATACCCCGCGTCGCGCGAGCGTCGCAGCAATATGGCGATGCATGGCCTGGCGAAGCGCGATCGGTTGGTCGTCGCGGATGCAGTCTCGAACCAAGGCATGGCTGAATCGGAGCTCGTGACGTTCGGCGGCCAGAATCCCCACATTGAGCGTGGTTCGCAGATCAGCGACCACGTCGAGTACGGGACGGTCGGCGATCTCGGCCAACTCGTCCACCGAGAATCGCGAACCCAGAAGCGATGCGACGCCCAGCAGCTGACGCTCGGCGGCCTGCAGACCGGCCAGCCTGGACATCACCGCCACTCGGAGCGATCCGGGTATCGGCGACATCACTTCCGATCCGGTTTGGCTCTCGGCCGCCTCGACACCAACGTAGCGAAGAAGTTCGGTCACGAACAGCGCATTCCCACCGGAACGTTCGAACAGGAACCGCTCATCGATCGTGGTGCGCGGACCGAGTTGAAGAAGGGTGAGCTCACGAACCTCCTCGAAGGTGAGGTCTCGCAACAAGCATTCAACAGCACCATATGTGTGCAGACGATTTACGACGCTCGCTGCGTCGCCTTCAATGGGGGTCCGTACGATGACGGCCAGTGAAATCGGAGCACGCCCATGAAGCGCCGCCAACGCACGGATCACGCGCCAACTCGCAGGGTCGGCCCACTGAAAGTCTTCCGCCACCACGACGACCGGGTGGTCCCGCGCCATGGTTTCCATTCCCTCGACAAGACGCAACACGAATCCTGGCGCACCGGTGGAGAGACCGTCACGCAGTGTTGGGTCGCCAACGAATCGCACCAACTCGTCAACCGCCGAAAACGGCTGATCCTGGTCGAGAACGTCGGCGCGGGCCCAGATGACCGAACAGGTCTCGCGCAGCTCCTCGACGACGACCTCGACAAGCCGCGTCTTGCCGACACCCGCGGCACCGCTGACAACGGCGAGGCGCCGACCTGGGCGACGTGGGTCGAGCGTCGACCGAAGTGTGCTGCGCTCAGCGACGCGGCCAACATAGGCAAGAGCCGACGAGTTCACGGTAGTGATGCTGGCCCATCCTCGCTCGCCAGCACAAGCGCGTCTTCGATCGCGGCGAGTAGTTGCATCCAACCCGAGAACGACGCCTGGCCATTGGCCCCTCGAAGATAGCCGCGAGGCACCGGTCCGATGTCGAGTTCCAATACGAGCTGCAGCGGCGCAACCAGGTCCTTTGTGGGGACGGGTGGTTCAGTCATGGGTCCATCATCTGATGTGGGGCTTCGTGCGACATCGGGCAAACCCCGATTACCGCTGGTTTCAGCATGCGAAACCTGGCGAACCGCAAAGCAAGAAACCCGGCGAATCCCGAACTCGCGCCATCCCCAGCGCGTTCTGGGGGGAAGCCTGGATAGGCCGCCGCCGGTGAACTCCTCACGATGGAAGCATGACTGCAACACTGCACAGCGCACGCGTCCGCACCAATTCCTCGTCGATCGCAATTCGACGCGAACCGGATGAACTTCTTACCGTTCTTCGATCGGCCGCTCTGGTGGTGGTGGTCGTGTGGCACTGGGTGTTCGCGACGATTCGATGGGACAGTCGCGGTCCACACGCCGGAAATCCACTCCACCTGGTGCCGGGGGGATTCGTCCTCACCTGGTTCCTGCAGGTGATGCCAGTGTTCTTTCTCGTCGGTGGTTGGGCGTCGAAGGAGTCCTTCGATCGCGGGGGAACGAACGGCACTGCTGCCTGGTTGCGGAAGCGGACGGTTCGCTTGGTCGTCCCGGTTGTGCCACTGCTCGCGGCATTGCTCGCAGCCAAGGTGTTCTTCAGTCCGTGGTTGTTCGGCGTCACCCTTCTTGCGGTTTCCCCGTTGTGGTTCCTCGGGGTCTATGTGCCGCTCACCCTCCTCACTCCCGTATTGGTCCGTGGACATCGACGCTCACCGAGGATCTTCCTCGCCGGTTCCCTGGTGTGCGTTCTTGCGATTCAGTATGCACGCTTCATACTTCGTGTTTCGGGTCCGGAGATCACTGTGCTCTCCTTTCTCGGTGTGTGGGGCACGGTCTTCCAACTCGGGTTCTTCATCGACCGGATTCGTGCCAGTCGACGTCTGGCCATGGCGTGTGCGTCGATCGGGTTGTTCGGGATTGTGTTGGGAGGAGCGTGTGGCCTGTCACTGTCGATGGTGACGACAGCCAACGACACGGTTTCCAACATGGGTCCTCCCACAGTTGCGATCGTGTTTCTCGCCCTGTTCCAGATCGGGCTCGTCGCGCTCTTCCAGAATCACCTCTGCCGGTTGGCCAGTCGGCCGCAGGTCGACAAGCTCCTCCGCGCTTTCGATGCACAGCAGATGAAGATCTACGCGATGCACCTACCGATCTGGGTGTGCGCGCTGGTGGCACTTCGCACCAGCCCTGTCGCGTTGGTTGCTGAACCAACGACGGGATGGCTGCTCACGCGTCCGGTGTGGCTGCTCGTCCCCGGGGCGGCGCTGTATTGCATTCTTCGACCACGCCGCCGGGTCCTCACTGTCAGGTTGTGAAGTCGAGCGCGATGTCGAGAATCGGTGACGAGTGGGTGAGCGCTCCCACGGCGATGTAGTCGACCCCCGTCGCAGCTATGGACGCGACCGTGTCGATCGTGAGTCCGCCGGACGCCTCGAGGAGTATGGCCGGGTTCTGGGCCTTGGCCCGGCGAACGGCTTCGGACATGTCGGCCGGGCTCATGTTGTCGAGGAGAATCTGGGTCGCACCGTGTTCGATCGCCTCGTCGAGTTGCTCGAGACGGTCGATCTCACACTGGATGATCATGTCCGGGTTGTGCGCTGCTGCGTAGGCGCGGGCGGCATCGACGGCGGCACCCACTCCCCCCGCGGCCACCACGTGATTGTCCTTGATCAACACGGCATCGCTGAGACCTCGACGATGATTCACCCCGCCACCACAGCGAACTGCGTACTTGTCGAGGTCGCGCATACCGGGCGTGGTCTTGCGGGTGTCTCGAACCCGGCAGCCCGTTCCGGCGAGAGCGTCGACCCATCGCCGCGTATGCGTGGCAATGCCACTCAAGCGACACACGACGTTCAGCGCCGTTCGCTCGACGGTAAGCAACTGGATCGTAGGCGCACGTACTGTCGCGACCACATCCCCTCGCTCTACCGCGTCGCCGTCGTGCAGCATCGTCGTGATGATCGAGCCGGGCGGCAGTTGCGATTCCAAGATCGCCACGAGAACCGGCACACCGGCGAGGACACCCGCCTTGCGAATGACGAACTTTGCATTCGAGATGTCCCCTGGATCGATGGTGCTCACCGAGGTCACATCAACGCCGCCATCGAGGTCTTCCTCGATGCAGGCCGCGGCGAACGCAACAACGGACTCAGGTCGTAGACCTGCCACTCGCAACGCGTCGCGAGTGGTGTCGGAAATGGTATTCACGGGTTGTCTTCCAATCCGGCGGTCCGCAATCGAATCGAACCATCGCTGTCGAGGGTGCTGATAAGACGTTTCTCCCACGCCGGATCGGTCGCCGCGTGGTCTTCTCGCCAGTGACAGCCACGGCTCTCCGTGCGCACGGTGGCTGCGGCCAACAGCGCTGCCGCAACGGTTGCGACGTTGGTGGCCTCCCAACCCGCGCGGCCCGCGTCGTGTGCACCGGCGCGGTGCTCGCTGAGTGCCTCTCCGGCCTCGGCCAGCCCATCAGCGGTCCGACGCACGGCAACGTGGCGACTCATGGTTGTGGCGACGCTGGCGCGTGCCATCCCCCACAGTGTCGCCCCATCAGTCGATTCGACGTCGGCGTCGGCCGGGTCTCCATGGTCGCCGGGGTTGAGGAGCAGTTGGGCACCGACGCGTTCGCCGTACACCAGGCCTTCGAGCAGCGAGTTCGACGCCAGACGATTCGCACCGTGCACTCCCGTGCAGGCAGTCTCGCCGACGGCGTAGAGGCCACGAAGCGACGTGTGTCCGAGTCGATCGGTCCACACACCACCACAGGAAAAGTGCTCACCGGGCGCTACGGGAATCGGGTCGGTGACGGGGTCGATTCCGGCATCGCGACAGCGAGCAACGATGTTGGGGAAGCGGGCGAGAAGCTTCACTGCTCCGATACGGGTTGCGTCGAGAAAGACATGGTCCGATATACCGCCGGGCGATTCGGCCATCCGAAGGCTGATCGCTTTCGAGACGACATCGCGGGGGGCGAGATCGCCCAACGGATGAAATCCTTCCATGATCCGTTTGCCCGTGGCGTCGAGAAGCACGGCGCCTTCGCCACGTACGGCCTCGGAAATGAGGAGCTGTTGCCCGCGGGCGTGTGGGCCCGAATAGAACACCGTGGGGTGAAACTGCACGAATTCGGTGTCGGCGAGCGAGGCGCCAGCCCGCAGGGCCGCAGCCATCCCGTCGCCGGTCGCCACCGGAGGGTTGGTGGTGGAGGCGAAGACCTGCCCGATGCCGCCGCTGGCGAGCACGACGGCACGCGCTTGGATCACGCCTATGCGTTCGTTGTTGGGATCGCCGAGCGCAACCTTCACACCGACACAACGCGAACCGTCGTCGGTTCGAAGGAGGTCGAGTACGAACGCGTTGGAGCGAACGTCGACCCGTGATGTAGTAAGTGCACTGATCAGCGCGCGCTGTACTTCAGCGCCGGTCGCATCACCGCCCGCGTGAACGATGCGGTTCACGCCGTGACCACCCTCACGGGTGAGCGACAGTTGGCCGGCGTCGTTGAGGTCAAGTTGTGCGCCGTAACCGATGAGGCGGGCGAGTTGTTGAGGGCCCTCTTCGACCAGCACCCGAACTGCATGGGAGGAGCACAGTCCCGCTCCCGCCACCATCGTGTCTTGATAGTGCGCCTCGGTTGTGTCGGCGAGATCGATGACCGCGGCGATGCCCCCCTGTGCCCAACTGGTGGAGCCGGCGTCGAGTGCGGCCTTGGTGAGCAGCATCACCGATCCAGTCCGGGCGGCCGACAGTGCAACCATGATGCCGGCGACGCCTGAGCCCACGACGACAACGTCGACGGTTTCGCTGAAACTCGGTGATGGCGCGTAGAGCCGAGGTGGAACCTTGAACGTAGGGCCGACAGCCTGCGCCGTGTCGATCACTCCCCGCCTCGTGAGGGGGATCCAATTGCGATCATTCGCTCGACGGAGGCTCGCGCCTTTTCCGAGACGTCGGCCGGAACGTCGATCTCCCAGAGTCCAGCCCGGAGACAGGCGAGGAGCTTCTCGGGTGTGATCATCTTCATGAAATGACAGCTGGCGCGCGGGTTCATCGGAATGAACTTCGTGGTGGAGTTCAGGTTCTCGAGTTGGTGAATGATGCCGATCTCTGTGGCAACGAGCATCTCTTTCGCCTGTGTCGATTCGGCGAGCTTGACCATTCCGCCGGTCGAAAGCACATGCGTTCGCTCTTTCGGAATGTCGCCCTCCCCCGCCATCCACAAGATCGAAGTCGTACAGCCACACTCCGGGTGCACCATGACGTCGGCATCAGGATGCGCGCTTACCATTTCGCGCACGTCGGTCGGCGAGATCCCCGCATGAACATGGCACTCCCCCAACCAGATGTGCATGTTGGTGCGACCGGTCTGGCGCTGTACGTGAGCACCGAGGAACTGGTCGGGCAAGAACAGGATCTCCTGATCCTCCGGGATGGAGCGCACGACGTCGGCGGCGTTGGATGACGTGCAGCAGACGTCGGCTTCCGCCTTCACCGCAGCACTGGTGTTGACATAGGCAACGACGGCCGCACCGGGGTGTTCGGCCTTCCAGGCCCGGAGTTGCTCGGCGGTGATGGTGTCGGCCAGGGAGCACCCGGCGCCCAGGTCGGGAAGGAGGACTCGTTTGGTGGGCGAGAGAATCTTCGCGGTTTCGGCCATGAAGTGGACGCCACAGAAAATGATCTCCTCGGCTTCGGTTTGGGCCGCAACACGTGAGAGGTACAGGGAATCACCGACGAAGTCGCCGATGTCTTGGATCTCCGGCACCTGATAGTTGTGGGCGAGGATGACCGCCCCACGGTCCTTGGCCAACTGCTTGACCTCGCGTGCCCAGGTGTCGAATGCTTCACCGGTGAGGGTACGTCCTGGGCTCGAAGGCTGAACGGGAATTCGGGTGCGCTCGGTCACAGTCGGAGCTTAGAAGACCCGACACGAACGCTACGGTGACACATGTCTCATTCATTTGAGACAGAGATGTCTCACGTTGGTTTAGGGTGGAAACTTGTGGGCGAGCGACTCGACGACGATCTGCTGAACACCGCCGTCGCCACCCTCGCTGCGAATCCGGGCGCGTCCTTGCAGGAGATCGCGGAGCGCGCAGGGATCTCGCGTGCCACACTGCATCGTCGCTTTGCCGGCCGCGACGAGTTGGTCCTGGCCATCGGCGATTGGGCAATCGGTCAGGTAGAGCAGATCAGCGCATCGGTTGAGGAACGCAGCCTGGTTGGGCGCGCCGCCCTCGAGGCCATCCTCGAGCAAGGTATCGCCCTGGCGCCGAAGCTCGGGTTCCTCATCTCCGAGCACTCCCTCGAGTACGACGTCACGTTCATGACCCGCGTCGAGGCAGCGATGACACGTTGGCACCATGTCGTCGAGGAAGGGCAACGACGCGGCGAGATCCGCATCGATCTCCCCGCTCGATGGATCGTCGACGCCATCGAAGGCTTGTTCATCGCTGTCTTTCATGGACAACGGCGTGGGTTCACTGCACCTGCCGACGCGCTCCGCCTGGTTCGGCTGACATTGCTCGAAGGCATCCTGGCGGCGCCGACAACACCGACTTCTCCAATCGTAAGCACACCTACTGCACCACCGATACCTGCATGACCACTCGCGTCATGACCCCGTTGTACCAAACACCCCGATAACCCCGGAGGACATTCATGCTTGCCACACTCGCCCGCTTCTGTTTCCGTCGACGACGAATCGTCCTCGGCGCGTGGATTGCGCTTCTGCTCGTATCCGGGTTCCTTCAGGCGTCACCGGGGGCGGAATATCGCACAGAGTTCGGGCTGCCGAGTTCGGAGAGCGAAAAGGGCTTCACCATCCTCAAGGACAACTTCGGCACAAGCGGCGGAGGGGGCTTCAACGGACAGTTTGTCTTCCAGGCCCAGCAGGGCGTCGAGGACCCTGCCGTCAGAGCCGCCATGGAGAAGTTCTTCGCGACGGCCGGCGAACTGAAAGGGGTGACCGTCGCCTCGCCTTACAGCCCCGAGGGTGCACAGCAGGTAGCCCGGCAAGGCGAACTGGCCGGGAAACTGGCCTATGCCGACGTCGCCCTGAGTACCGATCTCTCGCAGCAGGACCTGCTCAAGTACCGAAAGATTCTGGTGAAGGCCGAGCC